>CABRFG010000004.1 GCA_902470095.1 uncultured Collinsella sp. | reverse complement strand
CGTCCTCGAGGAGGGCATCCCAGATGGCCAGCGCTGCGGCTGCTTCGGCTACGGGGACGGCTCGGGGGACGATGCAAGGATCGTGACGGCCGTGGACCGAGAGCTCGGCATTTTCCATGGCGTCCATGTCTACGGTCTGCTGCTCGCGGCCAATTGAAGGCGTCGGCTTTACGGCCATGCGCCACATGACGGGCGCGCCGGTCGAAATACCGCCCAGGATGCCGCCGGCGTTATTGGACTCGACCTCGATCTCGCCGGTCTCGGCATCGATGCGATACGGATCGTTGTTCTCGCTGCCGCGCATGGCGGCCACGGCAAAGCCCATGCCAAACTCCACGCCCTTTACGGCGGGAATGCCAAACGCGATTTGCGCGATGCGGTTCTCGATGCCGTCGAACATGGGGTCGCCGATGCCCGCGGGAAGCCCGTAGATGCCGCACTCCACGATGCCGCCGATGCTGTCGAGTTCATCGCGCGCGGCCAGAATTTCCTCGCGCATGCGACCGGCAGCGGCGGCGTCGATGCAGGGCAGATCGTTCGTAAGGATCGCCTTTCGGTCGGCCGCGCGATAGACCATGTCGTCCATGGGCAGGTCGGAGATGCCGCCGATCTGCGCGACGTGCGCCATGACCTTGATGCCACGGGCCTCGAGCGCCTGCAGCGCGATGCCGCCGGCGATGCATAGGGGAGCCGTTAGGCGGCCGGAGAAGTGCCCACCGCCCGCGACGTCGTGCATGTTGTGGTACTTCAAGCGCGCAGGGAAGTCCGCATGTCCCGGACGGGGCTTGCGGCGCAGCTCGGAGTAATCCTTGGAGCGCGTGTTGGTGTTCTCGATAATCGCGGCGAGGGGTGCGCCGGTGGTATGTCCATCAACCACACCGGCGATGATATGCGCGGCGTCGGCCTCGCGACGTTTGGTCGCGGTCTCGTCGCGACCGGGGGCGCGACGGTCAAGGAAGGCCTGCAGCTGCTCCTGGTCAACGGCGATACCGGCGGGAATGCCATCGAGCGAGCATCCGATAGCAGGGGAGTGCGACTGACCGAAGATGCTCAGATGCAAAACGTTGCCAAAGGTCGAGGACATGTTACTCCTCCTCGAGCGTGACCTTGCCGCCCAGTAGGCGGTAGTGGTCGAAGAAATCGGGATAAGACTTGTTGACGGCCTCGGCGCCGTGGATTACGACCTCGCCGGTGGCGCGGCTCGCGGCGATGGCGGCCATCATGGCGATGCGGTGGTCGTTGTGCGAATCGACCTCGCCGCCGGTGAAGGCATCGACACCCTTGATGATGAGGTCGTCACCGGCGATGCGCACCTGCGCTCCCAGCGCGGTGAGCTCGCGGGTGGTGGTGACCAGACGGTCAGATTCCTTGATGCGCAGGCGTGCGCAGTCACGGATGAACGTGCGGCCCTGAGCCAGCGATGCCACGGCCGAGATGACGGGCACCAGGTCCGGAATGTCGTGGGCGCTCATCTCAAAGCCGGCGAGCTTGTCGGACTGCACAGTGGCGGCGTTCGTGGAGCGCACGTTGCGGGCGCCAAAGCGCGAAAGCGCGGCGAGCACGTTGCGGTCGCCCTGTGCGGAGCTCAGCGACACGCCCTCGACGGTGATGGGGTCGGTGCCGATGGCGCCGGCGCACAGCCAAAAGGCGGCGTTGGACCAGTCTCCCTCGACGGCTACGCTGCCGGGCGTGCGGTACGATCCGCTGTTTACGCGGAAGTTCGTGACCTCGGGCTGGCTGTCCTTGGCCGGAATACGCTCGACGTTGACCTCGACACCAAAGGCCTTCATGGCCTGGATGGTCAGGTTGATATAGGGGCGGCTCTCGATGAGGCCGGTCACTTGCACACAGGAGGGCTGGGCCAGTAGCGGGGCCGCCAGCAGCAGGCCGGAGATATACTGCGAGCTCACGTTGCCCGGAAGCATAAAGGTGCCCGGGCGCATGCGGCCGCTCGTCTTGAGCGGAAAACCGCCCAGACCCTGTAGGTCGCAGCCGGCGGCGATAATCTCGTCCGAGAGCGGGGACAGCGGGCGGGCGCCTAAGCGTCCCTGACCCACAAAAGTTGCTTCTGCGCCCAGCGCGCAGGCGACGGGCAACATAAAGCGCAGCGTGGAGCCACTCTCGCCGCAGTCGAGCGTGCCGCCGGCCAGGGCCTTGAGCAGGCCAAATTCAATGCTCTTCATGGTGGGGTGGACCTGGAAGCCGTCCTCGACGGTCTCGATGCGAGCACCCAGGGCCGTAAGGCAACGCACCGTAGCCTCGATGTCGGCGCAGGTGGTGTTGCAGGCGACGTGTGTCTCGCCGTTGGCAAGCGCAGCGCAGATGATGAGACGGTGCGCCATCGACTTGGACGCGATGGCGGGAACGGTGCCCTTAAGCGGGGACGGGGTGATGCGGGCTAGCATGCGGATGCGTCTCCCTTCTGGCCGAGGCCCTCGGCAATGAGTTCGTGGAAAGTGGAAAGCGGCGTGCGGTCGATGCTGCAGCGGCCAATGCCGTGCGGAATCACCAGGTCGATGGTGTCACCCGCGCGCTTCTTGTCGTGGAGCGCCTCGGCAAAGACGGCATCGGCAGAAAGCTCGCAGCGGGTCTTGAGACCGTGACGTGCACAGAGCTCTTCGATGCGTCCCGGCAGTGCAGCATCGCAAACGCCATGCAGGGCTGCGGCACGCGTGATGATGCCCATGCCGATCGACACGCAGTTGCCGTGTCCGAGCTCAAAGTGCTCGCAGGCCTCGACGGCGTGTCCGGCGCTGTGTCCAAAGTTGAGGAGCTTGCGCTGGTTGGTTTCGCGCTCGTCAGCGACGACCACGGCGCGCTTGATGTCAATATTGCGGGCGATGATGAGTGCTACGCGGGCCACATCGCGGTTGAGCAGCTCCAGCGTGAGCGGGGTCTTCTCCAGCTCGGCGAAAAGCTCTGGGTCGGCGATCACGGCGTGCTTGACGACCTCGCCGCAGCCGTCTGCGAACTGCTCGGGCGTAAGGGTGGCCAGGCACCCCACGTCGGCGATAACCACGCTCGGCTGCCAAAAGGCGCCGGCCAAGTTCTTGCCGGCAGCCAGGTCGATGGCGGTCTTGCCGCCCACCGACGAATCCACCATGGCGAGCAGACTCGTGGGGATCTGCACAAACTTGCAGCCGCGCATGTAGGTGGCGGCCACAAAGCCCGCCACGTCGCCCACGACGCCGCCGCCGAGTGCCACAATCACGTCGGAGCGCGAAAGCTCGTGCTCGGCCACAAACTCCAAAATGGCAACATAGGTTTCTGCGCGCTTATGGGCCTCGCCGGCCTCGAAGGTGCAGATGCTCACCTCGTAGCCTGACGCCTCCAGGCTCTGCTTAACGGGCACCTGGTAGAGCGGGCCCACGTTGGTGTCCGTCACGATGACGGCCTTGGTGCCGTCGGCAGTGGCGCGCACGAGCGGTCCCGCCTGCTCCAGCAAAAACGTGCCAACATGCACCTGGTAGGGGCGTGCAGTGTCGATATCGATGGTAATCGCCATAAGCTTCGGTCCTTTCGACCTGGCGTGATAGGTGGTCTAGTGGGAGGCCTCGTCGTCGAGTGCGCGCTTAATGCGGTCGCCCTCGGCAAGGAGATTCTCCAGATAGCGCTGGTCGCGGTCCTTAAGGGCGCGGCTGTAGGCGCCGAGCGAGTCGATCAGGTGGTCGATCTCGAAGGCAAGCGCGTCGGCGTCGTCGATCATGAGCTCGGACCACATTTGCGGGTTGAGGTGCGCCACTCGGGTGAGATCGCGGTAGCTACCGGCCGAAAAGCCGTGGTGGACCTGGGCGGTCGGGCTCTTTACGTAGGCGTTTGACACCACGTGCGCAAGCTGGCTCGTGAAAGCGATGACGCGGTCGTGCTCGGCGGCGCTGGTCACGCTGAACTTGCCAAAGCCCAAGGGGCGCACCATCTCGCGCACCTGGCCCAAAAGCTCCAGTTTGAGCGCATCGTCCACCGCGGGCGGCACGAGCACGAGTGGCGCGCCCTGGAACAGGTCGGCGCGGGAGTGCGCATAGCCCGAGTACTGCGTGCCCGCCATGGGGTGCGCGCCCACAAAGTAAAAGCCGTGCTCGCGGGCAAGCTCAAAGGCGCGTTCGCACACGATGCCCTTGACGCCCACGGTGTCGATCACCACGGGACCCATGATGGCCTCGGTGTCGGTGGCGTCGGCGAGCGCCTGGGCATGCGCCTCGAGCCACTCGATGCAGGCCTCGGGGTAGCAAGCCAGGACGATGATGTCGCATTCGCCGAGTGTCTCGTCGTTGAGCTCTCCGGCGACAGTGCCCATGCTGGCGGCCGTCATGACATCGTCATCGGGGTCCCAGGCCAGCACGCGGACGCCCGCCTGGGCATAGCCGCGGGCAAAGCTACCGCCGATGAGGCCAAGGCCGACGATACCGGCGCACTTGGGGCCGCCCTGGTTAACGCGCGCGTTTCTCACCGTACCCATGGGCTACTCCATGGTCTCTTGGCAGACGACCTCGCGGATGGCGCGAATGCGGCGCATGGTGTCGTCGAACTGGTCGGGGGTGAGGGCCTGAGCGCCGTCGGACCATGCGCGGCTGGGCTCGTCGTGGACCTCGATCTCCAGGCCGTTGGTGCCGCAGGCGGTCGCGGCGAGCGCCATGGGCTCAACGTAGCGGGTGTAGCCGGTGGCGTGGCTGGGGTCGGCGACGACGGGCAGGTGCGACAGGTGGTGCAGAACCGGCACGGCGTTGAGGTCGAAGGTATTGCGGGTGCGGGTCTCGAAGGTGCGGATACCGCGCTCGCACAGGATGACGTTGTCGTTGCCCTCGCTCATGATGTACTCGGCTGCCATAAGCAGCTCGTCGATCGTGCCGGACATGCCGCGCTTGAGCAGAATCGGGGTCTGGGTCTTGCCGACCTCCTTGAGCAGGGGGAAGTTCTGGGCGTTGCGGGCGCCGATCTGCATGACGTCAATCTTCTTGTCCAAGAAGACCTGCACGTCGCGTGGATCCATGATCTCGGTGACGATCGGCATGTCGAGCTCGGCAGACGCCTCGCACAGCAGGTCGAGGCCGGCGGGGCCCATGCCCTGGTAGGCGTAGGGGGAGGTGCGGGGCTTGTAGGCACCGCCGCGCAGCATCGTGGCGCCGGCGGCCTTCACGCGGCGTGCGATGCGGATGAGGTTCTCGCCCTCGACGGAGCAGGGACCGGCGATGACCTGGAACTGGTCGCCGCCGATCTTGACGCCGTGACCGCAGTCGATGACGGAGTCCTCGGGGTGGAACTTGCGGTTGGCGCGCTTGAACGGCTCGGAGACGCGCTGCACGCGCTCGACGACATCCATGGACTCGAGCAGGAACGGGTCGATCTTGGTCGTATCGCCCACCAGGCCGATAATCGTCTCATTCTCGCCGCGCGAGACATCGGTCTTCAGGCCCTTTTTCTCAATCCAGCTGACGATATGGCCGACGGCCTCGTCGCTGGCGCTCTGCTTTAAAATTGCAATCATGGTGTGCCTCTCACCTCGATGGATAACTTTTGCAAAAACGGCCCGCATCGCGAGCCGTGTATATATGGTGCATGAGAGTTTATACTATCTGACTCGCTTTTGCCTTCTAAAGTGGGCCGTTGCGCCGCGTCTTCCTCGGAATTGCAAAGCTTTTTCTTTTATTTTGATAGCCCGTGGTGCACTTGGGTATAATGCCAAACGTTGGCCCTATTAGCTCAGGGGATTAGAGCGTCTGCCTCCGGAGCAGAAGGCCGTTGGTTCGAATCCAACATGGGGCACCATCGAACGTAAGACCGTCCGAACCTCGCATGGTCCGGGCGGTTTTTCTTATACCGACACGACGTGATGGGACGTGGTATGGCAGCAACGGATATCGAGCGCGGACTCTCGACCGCCGAGGTTGAGGAGCGCATCGCCGCCGGTAAGATCAACCGCAACATGGAGCTCAAGACCAAGTCGGTCAAAGAGCTCATCATCGAGAACCTCTGCACGTTGTTCAATTTGATCAACGTGATCTTGGCGTTCCTGGTCATTTTGACCGGTTCGTTTAAGAATCTGACGTTCCTGTTCGTGGTGTTCCTCAATACCGCTATTGGCGTCATTCAGTCCATGCGTTCCAAGAAGATGGTCGATAAGCTCACGCTGCTGACCTCCAAGAAGGCCATCGCGGTGCGCGACGGCGCCGAGGTGGAGCTCGACCTGGACCAGATCGTGCTCGACGACATCATCCGCTTGGGGCGCGGCGACCAGATTCCCGCCGACGCCGTGGTGGTGTCGGGCGAGGCGCTCGTGAACGAGAGCCTGCTGACGGGCGAGAGCGACCTTATTAAGAAACAGCCAGGCTCTGAGCTCATGAGCGGCAGCTTTATCGACTCGGGCCTGCTGCGCGCCCGCGTGATCCATGTCGGCGCCGACAACTACGTGGCCAAAATTAATAACGAGGCCAAGTACGTCAAAAAGGTTAATTCCGAGATCATGAACGTGCTGAACGCCATCGTGCGCTTTGCGAGCATCATCATGATCCCGCTCGGTTTGGCGTTGTTTGCCTCGAGTGTGAGCGAGCTGTGGGATGCCGCGGGAACCCCGGGCGATAGCGCGCTTTCGTGGTGCTTCTCCGAGCTGTTGGCCGGTCATGTGCCTTCGTCGGCGCTGCTGTCCACGGTGGGCGCCCTGCTGGGTATGATCCCGCAAGGCCTGGTGCTGCTGACTTCGTCGGTGCTCGCCATCGCCACGGTGCGCCTGGCCCGCCGCAAGGTGCTGGCACAGCAGCTCTACTGCATCGAGACACTCGCTCGCGTCGACGTGCTGTGCCTGGACAAGACGGGCACCATCACGTCGGGCCGTATGGAGGTCGAGGGCACGTATCCGCTGCCTGTTGAGGGTGTTGGCTTTGGCGTGGACTCGGACGAGGCGGCTGTTCCCGTCGATACCACAGTGCTCGATTTTGCGCTGGCTAACGTGGCACGTGCGACTTCGGCCGATGCCAACGAGACCTGCCAGGCGCTGCTCAACTATTACGCCGATCGCCCGGTCGAGGTGTCCGAGCCGCTGTCGGTCATTCCATTCTCGTCGTCTAAAAAATGGAGCGGCGCTTCTTTTGCGCAGGGCTCCTACGTAATGGGCGCCGCGCAATTTGTGCTCTCTGATCGTGCGTTTGCCCAGGTCGAGAACCGTGTCGCCGAGCTTGCCGATACCTGCCGCGTGCTCGTGGTGGCGCGCGTGGACGGCTTTACGCCCGATGGGGATATGGTGGGCGAGGCCGAGCCCGTGGGATTTGTGACCATCCGCGACGAGATTCGTACCTCGGCGGCCGAGACCATCGGCTACTTTAACGAGCAGGGCGTGACCCTCAACGTGATCAGCGGCGACGACCCGCGTACGGTGTCGTCGATCGCGCGCGTGGTGGGCGTGCCGGGGGCGGACGCTTTTGTGGACGCCACGACGCTCGATACGCCGGCCAAGCTCGATGCCGCAGTGGACCGCTACCATGTCTTTGGTCGTGTGACCCCGCAGCAGAAGCGCGAGCTCGTGCAGGCGCTCAAGCGCCGCGAGCACACCGTGGCCATGACGGGCGACGGCGTCAACGACGTGCTGGCGCTCAAGGAGGCCGACTGCTCCGTCGCCATGGCGGCCGGCTCCGATGCCGCGCGTAATGTGGCCGAAATCGTACTCGTCGACAACGATTTTGCCTCGATGCCCGCCGTGGTGGCCGAGGGCCGTCGCTCCATCAACAACCTGCAGCGTTCGGCCTCGCTGTTCCTGACCAAGACACTGTTCTCGATGGGCCTGGCGGCGCTGTGCATCGCGCTGCCGCCGTACCCCTTCGAGCCCATCCAGATGACGCTCATTAACTTCTTCTGCATCGGCGCGCCGGGCTTTGTGTTGGGCCTGGAGCCCAACAATGCTCGTGTGAAGGGTGCGTTTTTGAGCAACGTACTCAAGCGTGCACTGCCGGCGTCGATTGCGGTCATTTTGGCTGCGGCGCTCGATATCTTTGTGGCGCGCGTGTTTGGCTTTAGCCAGCTCACGCTGTCTACGATGTGCCTGCTTACGTCGTGCGCGGCGAGCGTCAGCCTAATCTGGCGCATCTCGCAGCCTCTCACGCCCTTACGTGTGGTGCTCTTTGTGTTTGTAGTCGCCGGCATCCTGGTGGGCGTTATCGGATTCCCGGAGCTGCTGTCTATTGCCAACCTGTCGATGGGCCAGATGGTTATCTTGGCTGTTATCGTGGTCTTTACCTGCTCGGTGTACTTTAAGCTCGCCACGATGATGGATTCGCTCAAGCCGCGTCGTCGTCATGCCGCAACTGGTTTTGGCCGTGGTGTGCGCGTCCACCTGGGTCGCGGTGGCGGCAAGGTGAGCTCGACGGGTTCGACGGCCGAGCGTTTTGCCAAGCGCGTCGCCGCCGACATGGCGCAGCGCCGCGAAGATCGCACCGCTCGCGAGGCCGAGGCCCGTGCACTCGAGGGCGTGGCCCAGGCCCAGCCCAAGAAAAAGAGGAGTACCGGAGCCAAGCGCTCTCGCGTGACCAAGTCCGCCCAAGGCATCAAAGTCTCGATGCCAAGCAAAAAGAAGAAGTAACTACGCCCTGGCGATGTTGAATTGGTGCCTTGCTCCTGTGGGGCCGTGGCGATGCTATGCTCTAACCTCGATTGTTTAAATTGCTTCGAAAAGAGGATGCCGTGATCTGCCCGCATTGCCTTAAGACTATCGAGGACGGCGCCTCGTTCTGCCCCTACTGCAACGCCTATGTGGGTCCGGGCGATGGCCCCGAGCACACCGAGTTCGTGTTCTGCGAGGGCTGCGGCGCCCGTCTTTCTCCGCACGATCGTACGTGTCCCAAATGCGGACGCCCCGCTCCGGGTATCCTCTCCGAGGACGCGGCCGCATCCGACCTGGCAGCGGGCCGCACGGCGGGCTTTCCGCGCCTAACGCAAGAGCAGATCGATACCGAGGTGCCTCATGCGCCCGCCTCGGCTGCCGCGGTTCTTTCGGACGCCGCCGATCCTAACGAGACCTGCGTGCTGCCGGCTTTCGATAAGGATTTCGGTATCCCCAAGGTCGATATTCCCACGCCCGTTTCCCTGCACGACGATGCTCAAAAACCCAAGCGCAAAGTGCATCCCGACGAGGACGCCTATCACAAGCACAAGCGTCATATCCCCAAGCCGCTCATCGTCATCGCGGTACTTGCCGTCGTTTGCGGCGGTGCCTATTGGTTCGTGACGACCGATCCCATGGGTGTCATGCCTGGCTTCTACGACCAGTTTGGCCAAGCTGCACAGACCACCTTCCCCACGCGCCAAAAGGGCGAGGCGACTGAGGACGATACCAAGCAGGACGATTCTGCCGAGGTGGTCCAGGAAGAAACCGTGCTCACCGATGATCAGCTCTATACCAGACTCGACGGTCTGTATCAGACCATCGTGTCCTACGGTGACGAGGACCAGATCGGCGAGGTCATCGATTCCTTTAACAACGGCTATCTCCGAACGCCGCTGTCCACCCGTCAGGAGCTGTCGCAGAGTGCCTACGCCCTGCGCGACCAGATCAAAAAGACGCAAGATGAGCTCAACAACCTTAAGTATCAGGACGATACGGTCTATGCGGATGACATCGCCCACTTAAAGCAGCTTGCCGAGTGGATGTACGAGCGTGTCGACGTGATCTGTCAGAGCTGGGACATCTCACTGGCCATTCCCGATGGCGAGTCGATGAGTTCCCACCAAAGCGAGATCCTGGCGCCCATCGCACAGGGCGGCAACAGCGCGCTTAATCAGTACGACGCCAACGTGGGCTCCTGGAAGCCGCAGCAGCGTTCCTAAAATTAGTTCGCCATAGTCGGCATAACCTACGTGCGCAATTGATGTAAGCGCATGCTTATTGCTACAATTCGTACAAATATGCTTTAAACGCACGAGGAAGGAACCACATGTTTGGTTTTAAGAAAGAGCTCTACACGCCCGAGTATCAGCTTGCCGGCGACGAGTGCGCCGTTAGCGAGACGTCGAAGGGTACCATCAAGGTCAAGTTTGACGGTGAGGGCGCTCCCATTCATGTCGCGAACTTCTGCGAGCTTTCCACGATGGGTTTCTATGATGGCCTTAAGTTCCATCGCTATGTGCCCGGCTTTGTCATTCAGGGCGGCGACCCCAATACCCGCGATATGTCCGGCGCCGACGTCGCTGCCGGTCTTGAGGGCCCTGACGGCATGCCCGGTACCGGTGGTCCCGGCTACTGCATCAAGGGCGAGTTTGCCACCAATCCGCGCAACAGCCATGTCGATGGTGCCCTTGCCATGGCACGCTCCATGGACCCCGATTCCGCGGGTTCGCAGTTCTACTTCTGCCTGGGTGCCCAGCATAACCTCGATTCCGGTTACACCGTCTTTGGTACCACGGTCGAGGGTCTCGATGTGATTTCGCAGCTGCGTGCCGGCGACGAGATCGTCCATGTCGAGATCGTTCACGAGTAAAGGGGACTTCCTTGAATAGCCAGCTGATCCAACAGGGCCGCGCCGCTTACCGCGCGGGTGATTTTTCCGCTGCAGCCCAGATGCTTGGGGCGGCAAAAACTCCCGATGAGATTATGGGCGAGGCCGATCACCTTCGTGGCAACGCCTTGATGCACCTGGGCATGTATGCCGAGGCCGCCGAGGCCTATGCCGCTGCCCTCAATGACGGCACCTACGGCAAGCGCGGCGCGCTGCTCACCAACCGCGGCAAGGCACTCGCGGCCGTGGGCGACTACACGACGGCCGCTCAGGCGTTCTCTGCCGCTACGCAGGATGCTTCCTATGCCACGCCGTTCAAGGCCTATCTGGGCCTGGGCAATGCGCTGTTCCAGTCGGGCGACTATGCCAACGCGGGTACTGCCTTCCGTCAGGCCGCCATCGACGGCGCCAATCCGGCTCCTGCCGCCGCACTCGGCGAGCTCGGTCGTTGCTTCATTAAGCTCGGCCGTCCGGCGGATGCCGTGGAGACCTACCGCACGGCTATCGACTTTGCCGGCCCCCGCGACGACACGCGTGCGCTCAACGCCGGCATGGGTCAGGCGCTTTCTGCCGCCGGCCGTCCTTCCGACGCACTCGACGCCTTTAACGCTGCCACTGCCGATGGCATCTATCAGCTCACCTCCGAGCAGGCCGATGAGCTTGCCCGCGTGCACGATTCGCTTGCCGCGCTGTCTGCCCAGACGGCTATGGCCACGGCTCCGGCGCCCGCGATGGACGCTCCTGCCGTCGATCCGCTCGATCCTACGGGCGCGACCGGCCAGTTTATGCCCGATCCCTCGGACACCGGCTTCTTTACGCTGTCCGAGTCCGAGATGGTCCAGCAGGACCGTCAGGATCGTAAGCAGGCCAAGGTCCGTCGTCGCCATCGCCACACGGGTCTTAAAGTCTTCATCGTGCTGCTTCTGCTCATTTTGATCGCCGCGGGCGGTCTGGGCTTTGCCTACACGCGCGGCTTTGGCTTCCCGTCTCAGGAATCTGTGGTTTCCGATCTGTTCCAGGCCGCCGGCGACGGTGACACCGCAAAGGCCGAGTCTTGCCTGGCCTCGAGCCTGTCCGAGGACGCTAAGTCGATGATCATCTCCTCGATTCCGCAGGGTGCCACCGTGTCCGTCGAGGGCATGGATCAGTCCATGACCGAGACGACCGCCAAGGTGAAGGCATCGCTGTCCAAGGGCGGCGAGCAGGAGTACACCGTCAAATTCGTGCGCTCCGACAACCATATCGGCTGGGCCGTTTCCTCGCTCGATATGGATTTCTCGGCTGCTGACAACCAGTAGTGACCTTATGGGATTTAGCTTTGCCCGGCGCTTCACCGCAAGTGAGGTGCCGGGCTTGCGCTAGTATGATGAGCTAGTAGTTTTCCAGCAATCATCCAACACATCAGGAGTTGCGTTGTTTTCTTTGATGGATATGTTCTTCGGTAGCTATGCGGGCGATCTTGCCATCGACCTCGGCACCGCAAATACGCTTGTCTCCGTGCGCGGCAAGGGCATCGTCATTCGCGAGCCCTCTGTTGTCGCCATCGACAAGAACGACGAGCGCATCCTGGCGGTCGGTATCGAGGCAAAGCGCATGCTCGGCCGTACGCCCGGCAACATCGTGGCCGTTCGTCCCCTGAAGGACGGCGTCATCGCCGACTTCGATGTTACCGAGGCCATGCTCCGCTACTTTATCGACAAAGCGTCCGAGAAGCGCTATCCGTGGACCCCGCGTCCGCGCGTTGTCGTCTGCGTTCCCTCCGGTGTCACGTCGGTCGAGAAGCGTGCCGTCTTTGAGGCCACGATCCAGGCCGGCGCCCGCCAGGCCTATCTGATCGAAGAGCCCATGGCCGCCGCTATCGGCGCCGACCTGCCCGTCGAGGAACCCACCGGCTCCATGGTCATCGACATCGGTGGCGGTACCACCGAGGTTGCCGTTATCGCTATGGGTGGCATCGTCGTCTCGCAGTCCATCCGTATTGCCGGCGACGAGTTCGATCAGGCCATCCTCACGCACGTTCGTGATGCCTACAACTTGGCCATCGGCGAGCGTACGGCAGAGGACATCAAGATCAAGGTCGGTTCCGCCGTGCCGCTCAAGGACGAGCTCGACGTCGAGGTCAACGGCCGCGACGTGATCACCGGTCTGCCCAAGACCGTGCGCATCGAGAGCGAGGAGATTCGTCGCGCACTCAACAAGCCACTCGACGAGATGGCCAAGGCCGTCAAGGACGCACTCGACGCTACGCCTCCCGATCTTGCCTCGGACCTTATGTACTACGGCATTTTGCTGACTGGTGGCGGCGCGCTGCTGCGCGGTCTCGACGTGCGCCTGCGCGATGAGACCGGCGTTTCGGTCAACGTCAGTCCTACGGCGCTCGATAACGTCGTTAACGGCTGCGCCCGCGTGCTCGAGGCCAATGCGTTTGATGGTGGCTTCGTCCAGACCAATGCTTAATTTCCAAAAGGTGGATTCCATTTGGCACGATCTTCGGGTTTCTCCACAAATCTGAATACCAAGCGACAATCAACGGGTATGCGCCCGTTGATTGTTTTCAGCCTGATTTCGGTGTTGCTGCTCACGTTTTACATCCGCGAGGGCGAGGCAGGACCGATTCATGCCGTGCGTTCGGGCGTAACGACGATTACCTCGCCGGTGCGCTTTGTGGGTTCGGCTGTGGCGGCTCCCTTCAATGCGATCGGCAACGTGTTCTCTAACCTTACGGCGTCGCAGGACACGCTCGACGAGCTCAAGAAGCAAAACGAGGAGCTGACCTCTAAGGTTGCCGAGCTCTCCGAGGCTCAAAAGACTGCTGAGCGTCTGGAAGGGCTGGTCGGCCTGCAGTCGACCTATAACCTCAAATCGACCGCTGCTCGTATTGTCGGTGCCTCCGGCGATGCCTGGACTTCGACCGTTACCATCGACAAGGGCTCTGCCGACGGCCTTACCATCAACATGCCCGTGACGAGTTCTGCCGGTGTTATCGGCCAGATTATCGAGGTATCGGCCAAGACCTCTACCGTGCGCCTGATTGGCGACGAGAACTCGGGTGTGTCCGCCATGGTGCAGGACACGCGCGCCCAGGGCATGCTGCAGGGTCAGGCTGACGGCACGCTGCGTCTTGAGTACGTGAGCGTCGACTCCGATGTTAAGGTTGGCGACATCATCGTGACCTCGGGCATCGGTGGCGTGTTCCCCAAGGGTCTACCGCTTGGCACCGTCTCGTCGGTTGAGAAATCGGCAAACGATGTGTACTACACCATTGTGGTGCGCGCCCAGACGACGGCCGAGAACAACGAGGAAGTGCTGGTCATCACCTCGCTGACCGACGAACAGTCGGCCTCGGATGAGGACGTGAGCACGGCCAACAGCACGCCGCAGGGAACGTCGCGCGATGCTGCGACCAAGACGAAGGACGAAAGCTCGGATGACAGTTCCGACACGTCCGAGACGACCGATTCCGGCTCGAGCGAATAGGGGGCATGTCCATGGATCTACACGAGCAGGGGATGAGCTCCCGCACGTTTGTGATCGCCGCCATTGTGTGCGTGCTGCTGCAGGCAGGCCTGGCACCGCAGATCTCCATTGCGGGCGGTCGCGTCAACTTCATGATTATCCTGGTGTGCCTAAGCGTGTTCTCGGGCGACCCGACCCGTGCTGTCGTGTGCGGTTTTTGCAGCGGCTTGTTTTATGACCTGTCCGCTGCCGTGCCGGTGGGCGTTATGTCGCTCCTGCTGACCGTGGGTTCTTTTGCCCTGGTGCACAGCGCCGTCGGTCAGACGGGCGGTACCCCGAGTGCGCGCGGCGTCACCGTGGGCGCCTTTGCGCTCGTCATTAATGTGATCTACAGCATCATCTTGCTGTTTATGGGTTTGGAGACGAGCTTTGTCGTGGCGATCTTCGGCCATGCGCTGCCGTCCTCGATCCTGACGGGTCTGGTTGCCATTCCGTTTTTGATGTCCGGCGTCGTGCCGCAGTCCGGCTATGGATTCTCCGCACGTGGCGGACGCCAGACGGGTATGCGCTTTAAGCCCAAGACCCGCAAGCTCAAATAGGGGAGGCCCGTAGATGTCTTCCCAGATGACGGTTATTATCGCTGGTATCGTGCTGGTTGTGGCCATCGTGGTCGCGCTGGTCATCATGCGTCGTGGCGATTCCCGTTTTACCTACGATACACAGCATGGAACGGCCCCGCGCGCCACCGAGGGCGAGGGCAATACCGCGGCGACCGCCTTTAAGGGCCGCTTTTCCATCCTCACCACGGGTGTGGGCGCGATGTTTGCGGCACTTGCCGTCAAGCTGTGGGGCATGCAGATGGTCTCGTCGGACTATTACGAGAAGCAGGCTAATAGTAATCAGACTCGCACCGTTACCACACCCGCTGTGCGCGGTCGCATTCTCGACCGCAATGGCGTGGCGCTTGTCCAGAACCGTCCCTCACTTGCTGTCGTGGCCTACCGCGACCTTGCCGAGGATGAGGTTCTGGTTCGCCATCTTGCCAACGTGCTTGGAATGCCTTACGTGGCGGTCCTTCGCAATATTCAGGACAATACAGAGGGCGCCCAGAGCCTGCATACCATCGCGACGGACGTCCGTCGCTCCACGGTTGCCTATATTCAGGAGCACGCCGGCGAGTTCCCGGGCGTCAAGATTGCCGAGCGTACCGAGCGCCAGTATCCATATGGCGAGACGGCATGCCATATCTTGGGCTATACCGGCACCATTACCTCCGAGCAGCTCGAGGCTCAGAATAAGAAAACCTCTGGCGATGATGATGCTTCTGCTGGCAAGATTACGTACCAGTCGGGCGATATCGTGGGCCAGGCGGGCGTTGAGAGCTACTACGAAAACCTGCTGCAGGGTATTCGTGGCGAGCAGACCGTCAAGGTCGATGCCTCGGGCAATGTGACCGGTCAGGCCGGCGCCGTGCCCGCGAAGGCCGGCTCTGACATTAAGCTCACGCTCGACCTTAAGATCCAGCAGGCCTGCGAGACGGCGCTGGCGAACGCTATCGAGCTTGCCAAGACCACTGGCTACAGCAATGCCGGCAACGGCGCTGTAGTGTGTCTCGATCCTAACAATGGCGAGATCCTGGGCATGGCGAGCCAGCCCAAGTTCGATCCGTCCGTCTTTATCGGTGGCGTCTCAAATGACGTGTGGACCGAGCTCAATGATGACAAGGGTTCGCACCCGCTGCTCAACCGCGCCATTAGCGGACAGTACATGTCGGCCTCGACCATCAAGCCGCTCTCGGCGCTGGCCGGTCTTGAGTTTGGAACCTACACTTCAACGCAGACAACCAACTGCACGGGCTATTGGACGGGCCTGGGCAAGGCTTGGGGCAAGCGCTGCTGGCTGACGTCTGGCCACGGCACCATGACGCTGCAGTCGGGTATCGCCAACTCGTGCGACCCCGTCTTCTACGACATGGGTAAGGCGTTCTTTTATGACGAGCAACATCCCGAGGGCCTGCAGGAGGTCTTTCGTCGCTGGGGCCTAGGCAAGACCTGCGGTATCGATCTGCCGAGTGAGGGCGCGGGCCGTATTCCCGATGCCGAGTGGAAAGAGTCGTACTTCACCGACGCATCTGCCGAGGACCGCAAGTGGAATGCCGGCGATATGACCAACATTGCCATCGGTCAGGGCGACATCCTGGTGACGCCCCTGCAGATGGCGTGTGTCTATATGGGCCTTGCCAACGGCGGCAAACAGTACGTGCCTCACGTGTTTTTGTCTGCCGTGTCGCGCGATGGCGACGGCGATGCCTATAAGTACAACGGCAAGGGCAAGAAGAAGCGCTTGGTGGCCAAGATCAACAGCGATTCGGATTTGGCTCTTGTTCGCAACGGCATGCACGACGTGATTTACACGGCATCGACGTCCCTGGCGGCTCACTTTGGCACCCTGACGCCGCAGGTATACGGCAAGTCGGGCACGGGCGAGAAAAGCGGCGAGGACGAATACGCGTGGTTCTGCGCCTATGCACCGGCCGATGACCCCAAGTATGTCATCGCTACCGTCCTGGAGCAGGGCGGCGGTGGCTCAGATACCGCGATGCATGTCGTGCGCGACGTGCTCGGCGTGATTTATGACGAGCCCGATACCTCTTCGGCCTCGGGCGATTCTTCGGTTCGATAGGAGGTTGCGATGGATTTTTCTCCGGCGGATCTGTTCCGTTCAACCAAGACTGGCTCTCGCAGCAGCCTGGACCGTGTCAACAAGCAACTTTCGGCCTCGCGCGGCACGTTTCGCCAAAAGGTGCATATCGGTGTGCTCGTGGCTACTGTGGCCCTCGTCGCCTACGGTGCCATCATTATCTGGTCGGCTTCGCAGTTTAAGGCCGATGCTTCGTTCTCACGCCATCTGCTGGGAATTGGAATCGGTACGGTGCTGGCGGTGCTGGTCTGGCGTACCGACCTGCGCGGTATTTCCAATTTCTCGACGGCGTTGCTCGTCATCGACCTGATCGTGATCCTCTCGCCCAAGATTCCGGGTCTGTCCTATACAGGCGGTCTGGGCATGACGGGCTGGATCAAGATTCCCGGTATCGGCTTGACATTCCAGCCGGTTGAGCTTGCCAAGCTCATCACCATCTTCTTTATTGCTACGCTTGGCTCGCAGTATAACGGTCGCATCGATACCGTTCGTGACTACGTCAAGCTCTGCGGCATGCTGTCCATTCCGTTTTTGGCCGTCGTTGCCATGGGCGACCTGGGCTCGGGCCTGGTCGTGCTGGTTTCGGGCGCCATCGTCATTTGTATGAGCGGTGCACGCCGCGAATGGGTGCTGTCGACCTTGGCCCTGCTCGTGGGCCTGGTGGCCCTCGTCCTGGCGCTCGATTCGGTCTTTGATTCGTTGCTCGGCCACGATGTGCTCATCAAGCAGTATCAGATGAACCGTCTGACGGTCTTTATCGACCCCGATAATGCCGATTCGGACGATGCCTACAACCTGCAGCAGTCGCTTATCGCCGTTGGCTCGGGCGGCTTCTTTGGTAAGGGCCTGGGGCATGCGACGCAGTCGGCCGGCGGCTTTCTGCCTGAGTTCCACACCGACTTCGTCTTCGCCTTCCTGTCCGAGACCTTTGGCTTTTGCGGTTCCTTTTTGCTCCTGTGCCTCTACGTGCTGCTGATCTTTTCGACGATTCGCGTCGCCTTTAAGTGTGAGTCGCTGTTCCTGCGTCTGTCGTGCGTAGGTATCGTCGGCATGTGGGCATTCCAGACCTTCGAGAACATCGGCATGTGCATCGGCATGATGCCGATTACCGGTATTCCGCTACCGTTTATTAGCTTCGGTTCGTCTTCGATGATGATCCAGCTGCTGACGGTGGGTATCGTACAATCCATATGGCGGCATCGTTCGGGCGCCGCGTAACCGCTGGAGGGGTTTGCTATGAAAATTCCCGTAGATAAGCTGACCCGCGCTTTTAAGATGGGCGCGTCCGTTAAGAAGGATTCCGATACGCCGGTGCGCGTCTCGGTCTATCTGGATTCGTCCGCCTCGCGCTTTCTGGCCGAGACGGTGCGTGACGCCTTTGTGCCGCAGACGACCTCGGGCATTGTGCGCGTCGAGCGTCTGGGGGAGGAGCGAATTGCTCCAAAGACCGATACCGATGTGGTGCTGGTGCTCTCGTGTGGTTCCGACCGCTTGGAGAGTGCCGTGCAGGAGCTCGTGATCGCCGGCGCGCCCGTGTGCGTGCTTGCCGAGTCTGCTGTGGAGGTGCCGTTTATCGAGGAGTCCACGCCCATGCTCGGTGTGGTGGCGGCAACCGATAAGACGTATCTGCTCGAGACGCTTGCCCGCTGGATTCTCGATCGCACCGACAAGGAAACGGCTTTTGCGGCGAACTTTGCCTTCATGCGCATCGCGGCGGCCAATCGTATCATCACCTCGTGTGCGCTCACCAATATGGCGACCGGGGCTTTGGTGTTTTTGCCGGGCGCCGATTATCCCGTTATGGCGCTGGCGCAGGTGGGCATGCTCTTTGAGCTCGCTGCCGTCTTTGGACGCGGCATTAAGCCCGAGCGCGGCTACGAGGTCGCCGGCGTGCTTGCCGGCGGTCTTGTGATCCGCGCGGTCACCCGCGCACTCGTCAAGCAGACGCCGCATATTGGGTTTGCCGTCAAGGCGCTCACTGCTGCCGCGGGCACCTATGGCATGGGCCGTGCGCTCGTTTCGCTCTACGAGCGCGATGTCGACTACAGCCGTGCCAACGAGGTGGTCACTGCCACGTTCTCCCGCGTTCGCGATCTGGTGACCACGGTCGCGGGCGCTACCCGTCCTATGGCGTCCTATCAGGACGCATCAGATCTCGCTGCTTAGGGGTTTTCCGTTGCGCGTTGCATACCAAGACTGTTTTCATTTAATTGAGCCGCTGCTCGCCAAGGTCGAGAAGCCGAGCCGCTATATCGATCACGAGTGGGGTACGCTTTCCAAGGCCGATGCCGACTACCGTTGCTGCCTGATCTACCCGGATGTGTACGAGGTTGGTCTGCCCAACCAGGGCATCGCCATCCTCTACAACATCCTTAACCAGGCCGAGGGCATCTCCTGCGAGCGCGGCTATGTGCCGTGGCCAGATATGGGTGACGCCATGCGCGAGGCGGGCATTCCGCTGCTCTCGCTCGAGGGTGCAGCGCCGGTCGCTTCGTTTGATATCGTCGGTCTGCATGTGCCGCACGAGATGGCGGTGACGAACTTCCTCGAGGCTCTCGACCTCGCTGGCATTCCGCTGTTGGCGACCGACCGAGGTGAAGACGACCCCATTATCATCGCCGGCGGTCCCTCGGTGTACAACCCCGAGCCGTACGCGGCCTTCTTCGATGTTATCCTCATCGGCGAGGGCGAGGAATCGCTGCTCGAGACCTGCCAGTTGCATCGCCGTCTGCGTGACGAAGGAGTCCCGCGCGCGCAGATTGTTGAGCAGCTTGCATCCATTGCCGGCAACTACGTGCCGTCGCTCTATGAGGTTTGTCACGACGAGCCCTGCTCGCCGCATGGCTACACCGTGCCGCGTGAGGGCAAGGATGCGCCGACCGTGGTCTACAAGCGCGTCGTCGAGGATTTCGGCGCCACGAATCCGCTGTCGCAGTCGTGCGTGCCCTATGCGCAGCTGGTCCACGACCGCCTGTCTATCGAGATCCTGCGCGGCTGCGCCCGCGGCTGTCGTTTTTGCCAGGCCGGCATGACGTATCGCCCGGTGCGTGAGCGCTCGGCCGACCAGATCGTCTCGTCGGTGATTCAGGGTCTGGAAAAGACCGGCTATGACGAGGTGTCGCTGACCTCGCTCTCCACGACCGACCACTCCTGCATTCGCGACGTGCTCGGCAGGCTCAACCGTCGCCTGGAGGATACGGGTATTCGCGTGTCTATTCCGTCGCAGCGCCTGGATTCGTTTGGCGTGGATATGGCCGAGTCGGTCGCCGGCGAAAAGAAGGGCGGACTGACGTTCGCGCCCGAGGCCGGCAGCCAGCGCATGCGCGACATCATTAACAAGAACGTGACCGAGGAGGACCTGGACCGTGCGGCCAAGGCGGCCTTCGAGGCCGGTTGGAACCGCATGAAGCTCTACTTTATGATGGGCCTTCCCGGCGAGCGCGACGAGGACATCGTGGCCATCGCCAATCTGGCCGATCACGTGCTGGAGCTCGGTCGTTCCGTGGTGCCCAAGGCTCGTCGCGGCTCGATCTCGGTGTCGATCTCGGTTTCGGTCTTTATCCCCAAGGCTGCCACGCCGTTCCAGTGGTGCCCGCAGCTCGACTACGACGACGTCAAGCGTCGCCAGAAGCTGCTTATCACGAGCGTTCGCAACCGTGCCGTCCGCGTTCATTACCACGATGCCGAGACCTCGCTCATCGAGGCTGCGCTGTCCCGCGCCGGTCGTGACATGACGCCCGTCATCATCGACGCTTGGCGCTCGGGCTCTCGCTTTGACGCCTGGGTAGAGCATTTCTCTCTCGATAACTGGAAGGAAGCTGCTGCCAAAAACGGCATCGACCTCAATGAACTCGTGCACCTGCCCTACGAGTTGGACTGGCGCCTGCCGTGGGAGCACGTGAGCCCCGGCTGCACGCGCGGCTTCCTCGAGCGCGAGTACCGTCGCTCGCTCGAGGGCGTCACGACTCCCGACTGCACCCGCACGTCGTGCACCGGCTGCGGGATCTGCCCCACGCTCCACGCCAAGAATGTATTGATGGGTGATCGCGCATGAGTGAGCGCCTGACCGACAACCCCTCGCTCTTTAGGCTTCGTGTTCGCTATGGCAAGCGCGATCGCCTTAAGTACCTGGGCCATCTCGAAGTGATCCATACCATTGAGCGCATCGTGCGCCGTGCGGGACTTCCCTATGCCGTCACGCAGGGCTTCTCTCCGCACATGCGCGTGGGCTTCTCTTCGGCGCTACCGGTGGGTACGTCGTCGACCTGCGAGTGGTATGACCTGTTTATGACCGAGTTCGTGGCGCTCGACGAGGCGTTTGGGCGCCTGTCTGCGGCGTCTCCGGCCGATCTGGCGCCCATCGAGGCGGCGTACATCGACGTGCGCTCGCCGGCGTTGACGGCGCAGCTCACGCGCCTGTCGTATCGCATCGACCTGCACTTGGATCCCGAGGCGCCCGTAAGCGCCGACGAGGTGCGTCGTGCGATCGACACGCTGCGCGCGGACCATGGCATCGACTACGCGCGCGGAAAAAAGAGCAAGCGCTTGGATTTGGATCACACGCTCGTGGGCTATGAGCTCACGGCGGGGGAGCGCCCGGACCATTTGGTGCTCATGCTCGACACCTATGCCGACAACGAGGGCTCCATGCGTCCGGAAATTTTGCTTTCTGCTGCTGATGTTTTGTTGCAGGGCTTGACCCCGGGCGTGGATGCACCTATTGTTTCCACCGGTATGCAAGACCTCGTGACCATCTGCTCCTACGATGTCGAGCGTCAGAATCAAGCATGCGAGGACGACGAGGGCCGACTCGTCAGCCCCATACCTGTGCGAACTTGTGGATTTGCTCCACATACTCGTTGACGGGGTTATTTTCGCCTGCTACTATATTCGGCTGTTGCACTAACTGATGCATGAAGGGCAAGTAAACATGTACGCAATCGTTAACACGGGCGGCAAGCAGTACAAGGTCGCCACCGACGATGTCATCACCGTCGAGAAGATCGAGGGCAATGAGGGCGACAAGGTCACCCTGCCGGTTATCTTCCTCAACGATGGTAAGAAGATCGTCACCGATCCCGACAAGCTGGCCAAGGCCAAGGTTACCGCTCAGATCGTTGAGCAGTTCAAGGGCGAGAAGCAGCTGGTCTTCAAGTTCCACAAGCGCAAGCGCTATCGTCGTCTGAAGGGTCACCGTCAGCAGCTCACCAAGCTGAAGATCGTGAAGGTCCAGGCTACCTCCCGCGCCAAGAAGGCTGTCAAGGCAGAGGCTGAGGCTGTTGCCGAGGCTTCCGTCTCCGAGTAGATTACACTCGTAACGAAAGAGTAGGTATACACAATGGCACACAAAAAAGGACTCGGTTCCTCCCGTAATGGCCGTGACTCCCGCGGTCAGCGCCTTGGCACGAAGCGCTATGCCGGCCAGACGGTAACCACGGGCACGATTCTCGTCCGTCAGCACGGCACGCACATCCACCCGGGTGAGAACGTTGGCCGTGGTAAGGACGACACGCTGTTCGCGCTGGTCGACGGTACCGTTGAGTTCCACAAGGGTATCAAGCACAGGGTCAGCGTACGCCCGCTCGCGAACGCGTAATTCACCCTTCATAGAGCACATATGTGGGAGGCACTTGAGTTTTAGGATTCAAGGGTCTCCCTCTTTTTGTAGGAGGCGATTCTGTTGTCACAGTTCACCGATATCAGCCGCATTAACGTGTGCGGCGGCGACGGCGGAGCCGGATGCATGTCGTTTAGGCGCGAGGCATTTGTCCCCAAGGGCGGCCCCGATGGCGGCGACGGCGGTCGTGGCGGCAATGTCGTCATCCAGGCCGATGCTCAGCTGTCTTCGCTGATCGATTACCGCTTTAAGCATCACTTCCGCGCCGAGCGCGGCACACACGGGCAGGGTGCCCGTCGTAACGGTAAGAGCGGCGAGGACCTGATTCTCAAGGTCCCTATGGGTACCGTGGTGCGGGAGCTCGACCCCGAGACGCAGACCCCGATGTTCGAGATTGCCGACCTGGTGCACGATGGCGAGCGCGTTGTCGTGGCCCCTGGTGGCGCCGGTGGTCTCGGCAATACGCACTTTGTGACGTCGGTGCGCCGCGCGCCCGCGTTCGCCCAGCTGGGCGAGCCGGCCGAGGAACACTGGATCGAGCTCGAGATGAAGCTTATGGCCGATGCCGCGCTCGTGGGCTTCCCCTCGGTGGGTAAGTCATCGCTCATCGCGCGCATGAGTGCCGCCCGTCCCAAGATCGCCGACTATCCGTTTACAACGCTCGTGCCGAACCTCGGCATGGTGCGTGCCGGCGAATATTCTTACGTCGTTGCCGACGTCCCCGGTCTTATCGAGGGCGCGAGCGAGGGCAAGGGCCTGGGTCACCAGTTCCTGCGTCACATTGAGCGTACGGCCCTGATCATGCACGTCGTCGACATGACGGGTGGTTTTGAGGATCGCGATCCGGTCGAGGATTACCACATCATTAACCGTGAGCTCGAGCAGTATGGCGCCGAGCTTTCGGAGCGTCCGCAGATCGTCGTCGCTAACAAGTGCGATGCGCCGGGCACGGCTGACAAGATTGCCGACCTTAAGCGTGCGGCGCTCGACGATGGCCATATGTTCTTTGCCGTGTCTGCTGTTACGGGCGCCGGCCTCAACACGCTGATGCTTGCCGTGGGCGAGCAGGTGGCTAAGCTTCGCGCCGAGCTGGCGGTTGCTGATGAGCCGGTCGATCTGCGCGACGAGGAGTGGGAGCGCCGCCGTCTGCAGCGCGAGAAGCGTTTCCGCATTGTCCAGGAAGAGCCCGGTGCCTTCCGCGTGGTCGGTCGTGCCATCGAGCGCATGGTCATTCAGACCGACTGGGAAAATGAGGAAGCCGTCATTTACCTGCAGCATAAGTTTGCGCGTATGGGTGTTGACGACGCGCTCGAGAAGGCCGGTTGCCGTGCGGGCGACGAGGTCCGCATTTGCCAGCGCGCCTTTGACTTTGAGGGCGCCGAGGACTTCTCGGAGTACGAGGAGCTCGAGGATGCTGGCGAGGACGTTGCCGTTGGGGCCATTGACGTGACCGATGCTGCGGATGAGGGCGTCGAGGTTGTCGACGCGGTGGATGCCGCGGACGATGCCGAGACCTCGGAGGGCGAGTAAGCCATGTCGCTGCGCGGTGGAATCGGTCTGCCCGAGCTTCCTCTAGAGGACGGGCAGGAGTTTAGGCTCGGCATTATGGGTGGCACCTTTGATCCCATCCATTACGGGCACTTGGTGACCGCCGAGCAGGCGCGCGAGTCGCTCGACTTGGACGCTGTGCTCTTTATGCCGGCGGGCTCTCCTGCCTTTAAGCTTGACAAGCCGGTGACGCCTGCCGAGGACCGTTATGCCATGACGGTCCTCGCCACCGCCGCGAACCCGGCCTTTTTGGCGAGCCGGTTCGAGATCGACCGCCCGGGCGTAACCTATACGGCCGATACGCTTCATGCCCTTCGCGATTTTTACCCGCCGCAGGTAAAGCTCTACTTTATTACGGGCGCCGACGCGATTATCGATATTGTGACTTGGCATGATGCCGAACGAATCGCTGAGCTTGCTACCTTTATTGCGGCGACGCGACCGGGCTTTGATATCGATACGGCGCGTGCCCGAATCAAAGAGTCGGGGCTGCCGTTCGACGTGCGCTATATTCAGATTCCGGCGCTGGCGATCAGCTCGACGAACATTCGTAAGCGAGTTGCCCGCGGCATGAGCGTGCGCTATCTTACGAGCGAGTCTGTGCTCGGCTACATTCGCAAGCGCGGTTTGTATGTCGATCTGGTTCAAGAAGATTTTGAGTGATGGGGGTCTACGTTGTCGGTAGAGGATCAGTTTGAGGGCGATGAGCGCGCGCTGCTCAAGCGCATTCAAGAGCTGCTCGATGTTCGCATGAAGGATAAGCGCAAGCGCTATGTGCATTCGCTGGGTGTTGCCGAGACCGCACTTCATCTGGCCGAGGTCTACGGCGTCGACCGCTTTGATGCCGCTGCCGCCGGCTTGATCCACGACTGGGACAAGGTGCTTTCCGATGACGAGCTGGTCACGCGCGCTCTGCATTACGGCATTAAGATTGCCGGCTCTCCTTCCGCTGCGACGCCGCTTTTGCATGGCCCTGTGGCCGCCTATGAGCTTCCGCAGCTTTTCCCCGAGTTGTCGCCGGCCGTTTTCCAGGCTGTCGACCGTCACACCGTGGGTGCCTGCGACATGACGCCGCTCGATATGGTGGTCTTTGTGGCCGATGCCATCGAGCCCAACCGCCACGGCGACTATGCGCATGCGCTGCGCAAGATGGTGGGGGAGTCGACGCTCGATGAGTTGTTCTTCTCCTGTTTTGCGCAGGGTCTGGTCTATGTGATCCAGTCCGGGCGCTATCTTTATCCCACGGCTATTACGATTTACAACCATTACGCCCAGCTGCGCTAGCTCGGGCTGTCTAGAAAGAGGTATTCCATGGCCGACGAGACCATGACCGATGAGCAGATTCTTGAAGGTGTGGAGCACAAGAGCTTCGTCGCCACGTCCGACCGCACTGCCGCCTCGCTGTCCGCGAGCGGTGTCGCCGCCGAGGATGTCGCCCGCGCCGCCGCGCAGGCCGCCTACGACAAGAAGGGCGAGGACGTTCAGGTGCTCGACCTGACCGAGCTTTCCGACGTATGCGACTACTTTGTGCTTGCCACCGGTACCAACAACCGCCAGGTCGATTCTATCGTCGATGAGATCGAGGAGAAGGTCGCCGAGGCTTGCGGCGAGCACCCGTTCTCCATCGAGGGTCGCGAGCAGAAGACCTGGATGCTCATGGACTATGGTTCGGTTGTCGTCCACGTCTTCACTCCCGAGGCGCGCGACTTCTACCGTCTCGAAAAGCTCTGGGGTGACGCTCCCCAGCTCCCCCTCAACCTCCTCTAGTAGCTCATTTGAGACGGGGTTTAGCTACCCTCACGCATATCGCCGGGCAGGTGCGGTTTTCCGCACCTGCCCGGCTTTCTTTTTGCCCAAAGGCGGTTAATCGTTGAAGCGGGATTGGCGGCCGAAGGATAGGGTGGTGTCGCCGAATTTGTCTCGGACGGCGTCGATGGCGACGGAGAGGTCGCGGCGGTCGCTGGATTGGGCTCCGCGGTCATCGATCTCGCAGAACAGGTCAGTCTGGATGCCGCCTTGGTGGTCGAAGTCGCTCATGCCGATGCCGGCTAAGCGAACATGCATGCCTTCTTGCCAGATGTTGTCGAGCAGTTCGAGTGCAACCGCCACGAAGATGTTCTCATCGTCGGTTGGATGAGGCAGCCGGCGCTGTGCCGTACGCCCGCTTCCATACGAATACTTGAGCTTGAGCGTTACCGTGGCACCCGTCAGCCCCTGACGGCGCAGACGGCGTCCCACCGACTCACCCAGCAGCGCAATCGCCGCCTCAATATCCCCACGCTCAGTCAAATCTTTCGCAAAGGTGCGTTCATTACTGACCGACTTGACCTCACGCTCCTCATCGAGACTCGTGACTTCGGAGATTTCGAGTCCCAGCGCACGCTGGCGCATGCGTTCGCCGTTGACGCCAAAAATAGAGGCCAAGGTGGATTCCGGTGCACGTGATAGCTCGCCGAGGGTGTAGATGCGCATGCGGCGCAGTCGCTCCTCGGCCGAGCGCCCGATGCCGCTCATGGCAGATACCGGCAGCGCGGCCAAAAAGCGCTGCTCGGTTCCGGGGCGCACGATGGTCAGCCCAAACGGCTTATCCCGCTCGCTTGCGATCTTTGCGACCGTCTTGTTGCAGCCCACGCCAATGGAGCAGGTCACTCCCAGCGCTGCCACGCGGTCGCTTATACGCCGCGCAACCAGCAGCGGGTCTTCGGGCGCAAAGCGACCCGGTGTGATATCGATAAAGGCCTCGTCGATGGACACACGCTCCACGCGCGGTGTCTCATCGGCAAGGATCGCCATGACCTGCGCGCTCACCTCGCGGTAGCGATCAAAGTGTCCGTGCGTCCAAATGGCCTGCGGGCACAGGCGCCGCGCCTCGGCCGAGGCCATGGCAGAATGCACGCCAAAGCGACGCGCCTCGTACGAACACGTGGACACGACGCCGCGCGACTCGGCGTCTCCGCCCACGATGAGCGGCTTTCCGCGCCATTCGGGATGATCGAGCATCTCCACGCTCGCAAAAAATGCATCGAGGTCCATCAGGCCCACCGCCGGACCCGTCCAGGGCGGCGGCGTAACGCCCGCAGCATCCTCATAACCGTATGTATGTTCGCGTCTTTCCATGTCATGAGTATACCGCGCAGCTCATGTGGGGTGCGTGGATGCGCTTGCAAATCGCGAATTCTTGTCTAAGATATGGATTTGCCCTCGACTACACCGAAGAAGTTGGTCTCACGGACTTCACCTGCCCGCGTCGATGGCGTATTATGTTCAACTGTTTGTTTGTAGTTGCAGCCTAAAGCTGCTTGGTTGGAGGAGTTTCCTTTGGCAGTCAAGATTCGCCTTGCTCGTCACGGCGCTAAGAAGCGTCCGTACTACCGTGTCGTCGTCGCCGATTCCCGCGCCCCGCGTGACGGTCGTATCATCGAGGAGGTTGGCCGCTACAACCCGATGACCGCCCCCAAGACCATCAACCTCGACCTCGAGAAGATCGCTGACTGGCAGTCCAAGGGCGCTCAGCTCACCGACGCCGTCGCCGCTCTGGTCAAGGCCGCCAACGAGGGCGAGAAGACCGAGACCGTCGTCAAGAAGTCCAAGAAGCAGCTCGCCAAAGAGGCCGAGGCCGCTAAGGCTGCCGCTGAGGCCGCTGAGGGCGCCGAGGAGTAAATCGTGCCTGAGGTTGACGCTGCACAGCTCGAGGGTGAGGCAATGCTCTCAGATCGCATCGCCGATCTCGTCGAATATCTCGTTGTTCAGATCGTCGACGACCCGGATTCCGTGAGCCTTGAGGTCATCGATGGTGACGACGCCTCTACGATTGAGGTTTCGGTCGCCGAGGATGACGTCGCTAAGGTCATCGGCCGTCGTGGCCGTACCATCAAGGCCATTCGCACGCTCGCCCGTGCACTGGCCGCTCGCCTCGACACTGCTGTCGAGGTAGAGGTTCTGGGCTAGGACCTTGAGGTCCCAGTACAAAAACATCGCCCGTGTGGTCAAGCCGCACGGAAGGAAGGGGGAGGTCCTCGCGCAGCCGCTGCGGGGGCTTCCTTCTGTATTAGAGCCGGGTATGCGCGTCGCCCTGACGCCGCCGGCGCTCAAGCGCGACCGCTTTTGCACGGTCGTGTCCGTCACCGATACGGGCGATGGCGATCTGGTCTCGTTTGAGGGCATTGACGACTTGACGGCCGCCGAGGGCATCACGGGATGCTATGTGCTGGCAAATCGTGACGACTTTGAGCTCGATTCGCTCGACGCTGCCTATACCGACCTGATGGGTCGCGAGGTGGTCGACGAGCGCTTCGGTTCGCTCGGCACGATCGTCGAGATTATGTCGACGCCCGCTAACGATGTTTGGGTTGTCGAGGGTGATCGGTACGGCGAGGTACTGATTCCCGTGATCGAGCAGGTCGTGCTCGATCTTCCCGACACAGGAACAATTTCCGTCCACGTTATGGACGGCCTGATCGATATGGACAAGTAGGGAGGACAACATGCTGATCGAGACCCTTTCGGTCTTTCCCGAGATGTTTGAGCCCGTCATGTCCACGTCGATTTTGGGCCGCGCCCGCAAGGCCGGCCTTTTTGATTTTAAGGCGTATAACCTGCGCGACTGGACGCACGACCGCCATCGTACCGTCGATGACGAGCCGTACGGCGGCGGGCAGGGCATGCTCATGAAGGTCGAGCCTATCGCAGAGGCCATCGAGGCCATTAGCGCAGAGGGTCCCAAGCCTACTGTGGTGTTCTTTACCCCCTGTGGCGAGCCCTTTACGCAGCATGTGGCCGAGCGCCTGCTCAAAAGTGAGCGCCTGTTGTTTGTGTGCAGTCGCTACGAGGGCGTCGACGAGCGTGCGTATGCGTATGCCGATGAGCGTCTGTCGATCGGCGACTACGTGCTTACGGGCGGCGAGCTGCCTGCCATGGTCGTTGCCGATGCCGTCGTACGCCTCATCCCCGGCGCCTTGGGCGACGAGATGAGCAACGTGGACGAGTCGTTCTCGACCGCCGAGGACGGAGGCCTGCTCGAGTACGCGCAGTACACTCGTCCTGCCGAGTTCAACGGCGAGGGCGTGCCTCCTGTGCTCGTGAGTGGCGATCACGCCAAAGTTGACGCTTGGCGTCGTAAGAACGCCATCGAGCGCACCTGTCGTTGGCGTCCCGATCTGATTGAGACAGCGCGGCTCACGCCCGAGGAGCGTGCTTACGCGCAGGAGATTCTGGACGCTTCGTATTCGCAGAGCGAGGAGTGAGAATGGTTCCATCGCAGCATTCCGCGTTGAGGGGCGCTTTTGAGTGGATCGCGGTCATCGCGATCGCACTGGTCGCCACCTTCTTGATTCGCTCGTTTGTGGTCGAGCCCTTTGTGGTGCCCACCGGCTCCATGGAGTCCACGATCGAGATTGGCGACCAGATCCTGGCACAAAAGGTGAGCCTCGAGCTCGGTCAGCCCGTCAAGCAGGGCGATATCGTGGTGTTTCACAACCCCGATGGCACCTCCGAGCATGATGTTCTTGTCAAGCGTGTTATTGCCACGGCCGGCCAGACGGTCGACCTGCAGGATGGCAAGGTGGTCGTTGACGGCCAAGCGCTCGACGAGGACTATACGACGGGCATGAGCTGGCCACTTTCGGTCCAAGCGCCCGGTGCTCAGGTAAGCTATCCCTACACCGTTCCCGACGGGTGCGTGTGGGTGATGGGCGACAACCGCGAAAACTCTGCCGACTCACGCTACTTTGGTCCCGTCGATCGCTCTGATTTGATCGCTGTGGCGCTTGTGCGCTACTGGCCGCTCAACCGCATCGGCGCTATCGACTAAAAACCGCTATAGTACAGTACCTAACCGTGTAATCGTTTCGACGAGGGGATATTAGAGGCATGAACGCTTCATCGCTTTCCTTCCAAGACATCATCCTGCGCCTCCAGCAGTACTGGGGCGAGCAGGGCTGCGTCATTATGCAGCCCTATGACTCCGAGGTCGGTGCCGGTACCTTCCATACCGCGACCACGCTGCGCTCGCTCGGTCCCGCCGAGTGGCGCACCTGCTATGCGCAGCCCTGCCGCCGTCCCGCCGACGGCCGCTACGGCGAGAACCCCAACCGCATGCAGCACTACTATCAGTTCCAGGTGCTCATCAAGCCTTCTCCGGTTAACGCCCAGGAGCTCTACCTGGGGTCTCTTGCCGCTATCGGTCTGGATCCCAACGACCATGACGTCCGCTTTGTCGAGGATGACTGGGAGAGCCCGACCCTTGGCGCCTGGGGCCTTGGCTGGGAGGTCTGGCTCAATGGCATGGAGGTCACGCAGTTTACGTACTTCCAGCAGGTGGGAGGCATCGAGGTCGACCCCGTGCCCGTTGAGATTACCTACGGCCTGGAGCGTATCGCCATGTATGCCCAGGGCGTCAACTCGGTCTACGACCTGGTGTGGAGCTACCTGCCCGACGGCACGCCCATGACCTACGGCGACGTGTTCCTCGAGAACGAGCGCGAGTTCAGTGCCTATAACTTTGAGGTCGCCAACGTCGAGATGATGCGTCAGAAGTTTGACGACTACGAGGCCGAGTGCCATTCCTGCCTGGAGCGCAAGCTGCCGCTGCCGGCATATGACTGCGTCATGAAGTGCAGCCACGCTTTCAACCTGCTCGATGCTCGCGGCGCCCTGTCCGCGGTCGAGCGTGCCAACTACATCCTGCGCGTCCGCGCCGTCGCCAAGGCGTGCTGCGAGGCCTACATGGCCGAGGTCGCCGGAGTCAACGAGAATGCCGACCAGGAAGGCGAGGTGGCGTAAGCCATGGCAGACGCTAAGGATTTCCTGTTTGAGATCGGTACGGAGGAGATGCCCTCCGCGCCGCTGAACAATGCCGTCAAGCAGCTTGGCTCCATGATTGCCAAGGGTCTCGACGAGGCCGGTCTGGCCCACGGCGAGGTCCGTGTGATCTCGAGCCCGCGCCGCCTGGCTGCGCTCGTGGCTAACGTCGCCACCGCGACCGATGAAGTCCATGAGGTCAAGCGTGGCCCCGCGGCCAACATTGCCTTCGACGCTGACGGTAACGCCACCAAGGCCGCCCAGGGCTTTGCCCGCAAGTGCGGTGTGGCTGCCGAGGACCTGGTCCGTCGCGAGGACACTGACGGTCGCGAGTATGTGTTCGCCGAGAAGAACATTCCCTCCGCACCGGCTACGCCGATTCTGACCGCTCTGTGCGAGAAGACCATCGCCGGCCTGCAGTGGCCCAACTACCGCAGCCAGCGCTGGGGTCACGAGCATGCGACCTTTGTTCGTCCGGTCCGCTGGATCTGCTGCCTTTTGGGCGAGGATGTTGTGCCCGTGTCGTTTGCCGACGTGACGAGCGGCAACACCACGCGCGGTCATCGCGTACTTGGCCCTGGCGACCATGTTGTTGCCAGCCCCGCTGTTTATGAGCAGGTGCTCGAGGACGCCGGCGTGCTTTCTGCCGAGCGTCGTCGCGAGGCCATCCTTGCCGGCATCGCCGAGGTCGAGGCCGCTCGCCCCGGCTGTCATGTCGACACGCCCAAGAAGGTCTTCGAGGAGGTCATTAACCTCTGCGAGTGGCCGACGGTGCTCGTCGGTACCTTCGATGAGGAGTTCCTCAAGGTCCCGCACGAGATCATCTGCGAGTCCATGCTCACCAACCAGCGTTACTTCCCGATCTATGACGGCGAGGGCAAGCTCACGCGTGAGTTCGTGGTCGTCTCCAACAGCAAGCCCGAGAACGCCGAGCGCGTGATCGACGGCAACGAGCGCGTCGTGCGCGCCCGTCTGGACGACGCAAAGTTCTTCTACGAGGAGGACCTGAAGATCTCCCTCGACGAGTTCCGTGAGCGTCTGGCCAAGGTTGCCTTCCAGGAGAAGCTCGGTAGCGTGCTCGCCAAGTCCGAGCGCATTGAGCAACTCGCGCTTGCCATCGCTCGCGAGGCCCATCTGGGCGCCCACCTGGCCGCCGATGCCGCTCGCGCCGCGCACCTGTGCAAGGCCGACTTGGTATCCAACGCCGTCGTCGAGTTCACGAGCCAGCAGGGCGTGATGGGCGGTTACTACGCCACCGCGATGGGGGAGAACGACGAGGTTGCCCACGCCATTCGCGATCATTATCGTCCCCGCTTTGCCGGTGACGAGCTGCCCGAGGGCACCGCTGGCTGCATCGTGGCCTGCGCCGACAAGCTCGATACCATCGCCGGTATCTTTGCCATTGGCGAGCCCCCGACCGGCTCCTCCGACCCCTACGCGCTGCGTCGTGCCGCTATCGGCATCATCAACATCCTGCGCGACCGTCTGCCGATCGACCCCACGTCGCTCATCGACTTCGCCCTCGAGCTCTATAGCGAGCAGGGCATTGAGTTCGACGCCGCCAAGGTCGCCCAGCAGGTTCGCGACTTCTTCCATGGCCGCCTGGTGAGCATGGCCCGCGACGAAAAGATCCCGGCCGATACCGTTGCCGCCGTCTCCGCGGTGCACATCATCGCCCCGTCCGTCTTCTTCGCCCGCTGCGCCGCCCTCGACGAGGCCCGCAAGAACGACGCCGAGACGTTCGACAACCTTGCGACCGCCTATGCCCGCGCCGCACACATCTCCAAGCCCGAGCTGGGTGCGGAGTACGACCGCGGCCTGATGGGCGAGGTCGAGCTCGCGCTTGCCGATGCCTCCGAGGCTGCTCAGACCGCTGTCGATGCCGCCCTTGCTGCCGAGGATTACCCGGCCGCATTTGCCGCCCTTGCCGCCCTGCGCGCGCCCATCGACCGCTTCTTCGATGAGGTCATGGTCATGGACAAGGACGAGCAGCTCCGCGATAATCGCCTTAAGCTGCTCAACCGCTTCGAGGCCGTTTTCTCCGGCATCGCCAACATCGGTGAGCTTGCCCGCAAAAAGTAAGCCAGCCTGCGCATAAGCGCTAAAGGAGCCCCGCATGGATTGCCCGGTCACCGCTCGTCCCACCGTTATCGTTATCTCCGACTCGCTCGGTGATACCGCTTGTGAGGTGGTGCTTGCGGCGTCCGGGCAATTTGATGAAGGGGCTTTTCTTCTCTTGCGCCTGCCCAAGGTGACCTCGGTGGAGCAGGTGGAGTCGTTTGTGGGCCCGCGCGTCGATGCCGACCATCGCGATATTGCCGTGTTCCACACCATTGTCGATCCGGCGCTTCGCGCCCGCGTGCTCGATTACCTGGGCATGCTGCATATTCGTTCGGTCGACCTGATTGGCCCGACGCTTGCCGTGCTGTCGTCGCTCATCGGTGTGCCGCCCAAGGGCGTCGCGGGTGTGATTCACAAGACCGATGACCGCTATTTCCATCGCATCGAGGCCATGGAGTATTTCGTTGAGCACGATGACGGGCGCGGCTGCGACGATCTGTCGGGAGCCGATATCGTGCTGCTGGGCGTATCGCGTACGTCCAAGACGCCGCTGTCGATGTATTTGGCCTATCAGGGCTACAAGGTCGCCAATGTCCCACTGGCGCATGGCATGGAGCCGCCCAAGTCGATTTACGAGGTCGACCCGATGCGCCTGTTCGGCCTGATTTCGACCGTCGATGTGATTTCCGAAATTCGCGATAGCCGCTTGGGCGATGACTACGCTCGTGCCGTTGCCGGCTCCTATGCCGAGCCCGAGAGCGTGCACAGCGAGCTCGAGGAAGCCCGTGCGCTCATGAAGCGCCTAGGCTGCTTTGTGGTGCGTACCGACGGCAAGGCCATCGAAGAAAGCGCTGCCGAGATCATTAGCCACTTGGAGGAAATCCAAGAAGCCCGTGCCCGCCGCGCCGCCCGTCGAGCCTAATAGTAGCAGCATTTTGATAAAGCGATTTAGCAAAAATATCGCATCTGACCTGCACGTTCTTACAGTGGTATCTTCATAATGTAACCACCTTTACCTACCGTTTACCGCCAGTTTTAGCACGTTTACCAAACCGCGCATCCTCTGCTTAAGCCTGCTCAAAACCCGCCGTATAGTTCCCTCACGGCCCGCATCTGGCGGGTCGATTCGTTACCACGGTCGTGCGCGTAAGTGCATGGAAGGGGAAGTATCGTGAGCGATTGCAAGAGGGTTTACCGTTTTGGAACCGACGCCCAGGGCACCTGTGTCACCGAGGGAGACAAGTCCATGAACTTCGTGCTTGGTGGCAAGGGCGCTAACCTTGCCGAGATGAGTCGTATCGGCCTGCCGGTTCCCGGTGGCTTTACCATTACCTGCCAGACCTGTGTCGAGTACTCCGGTGCCGGCAACGTCTGGCCCGAAGACGCACTCGATGAGATCGTTGCTGCCGAGGCGGACCTCGAGGCCCGCTGCGGCAAGAAGCTCGGTGACGCCAACGACCCGCTGCTCGTGTCGGTTCGTTCGGGCGCTCCGTTCTCCATGCCCGGCATGATGGACACGGTCCTCAACTTGGGCCTCAATAACGATTCCGTCCAGGGCCTCATCGCGCAGACGCAGAACCCGCGTTTTGCCTGGGATAGCTACCGCCGCTTTATCCAGATGTTTTCCAATGTCGTCATGGGCGTTGACGCCGACCTGTTCGAGAACGCCCTGACCCAGGCCCGTCTGGTCGCCGGCGTTCGCATCGATTCCGAGCTTTCGGCCGAGGACCTGCAGGAACTCGTCGAGACCTTTAAGGGCATCTTCTCCGAGAACGTCGATGCCTCCCTGTATCCCGAGCTCGAGGTCGCTGACGGCAAGCCCGTTTTCCCGCACGACCCGGAGCTTCAGCTACGCCTTGCAATTCAGGCCGTCTTTGGCAGCTGGATGAACGAGCGTGCCTGCATCTACCGCAAGCAGCATGGCATTTCCGACGACCTCGGCACCGCCGTCAACGTGCAGGCCATGGCCTTTGGCAACAAGGGCGAGACCTCTGCGACAGGCGTCGCCTTTACGCGTAATCCGGCCGACGGCACCAAGGAGTTCTACGGTGACTTTTTGGTTAATGCTCAGGGCGAGGACGTCGTCGCCGGTATCCGCAACACCGAGCCTATCGCCGACCTCAAGACCACCCCGGGCCTCGAGTCCGCAGGTGAGGAGCTCGAGCGCGTGTTCCTGACGCTCGAGGATCATTATCGCGATATGTGCGATATCGAGTTCACCATCGAGCAGGGCAAGCTCTGGATGCTCCAGACCCGCGTGGGCAAGCGCACCGCCACCGCCGCCCTGCGCATCGCTATCGAAATGGTCGAGGAGGGCCTGATCACCCGCGAGGAGGCCGTGAGCCGCATCGATCCCGCGCAGCTCGACCAACTCCTGCACCCGCAGTTTGACGCCTCCAAGAAGTACGAGGCTCTCGCCAGCGGTCTTAATGCCAGCCCCGGTGCCGCCGTGGGCGAGGTCGTGTTCTCGAGCGACGACGCTGTCGCGCGTTCCGCCGAGGGTCACAAGGTCATTCTGGTTCGTTGGGAGACCAACCCCGACGACCTGAAGGGCATGGTCGCCGCCGAGGGCATCCTGACCAGCCACGGTGGCAAGACGAGCCATGCCGCCGTTATCGCCCGCGGCATGGGTACGCCCTGCGTCTGCGGCGTTGAGCGCTTCCACATCGACGCCGCCGAGAAGGTCGTGCGCATCGAGGGCAGCGACCGCGTATTGAACGAGGGCGATGTCATCTCCATCGACGGCACCCAGGGCATCGTCGTCGACGGTCCCGTCGACCTGGTCTCCGCCGAGCTTACCGGCGACCTGGACACCATCCTGTCCTGGGCCGACGAGATTCGCCTGGACGAGACCTGTGGCCATGCCAACCATGTGCGCGTCAACGCCGACAATCCCGAGGATGCCGAGCTCGCCCTCGAGTTTGGCGCCGAGGCTATTGGCCTGTGCCGCACCGAGCACATGTTCCTGGGCGATCGCAAGAACATCATCCAGAGCTTTATCCTGTCTGACGATGAGGCCGTGAAGCAGCAGGCCCTGGCCGACCTGCTCAAGGTTCAGACCGAGGACTTCCTGGCGATGTTCAAGACCATGTCCGGTCGCGATGTGGTCGTCCGCCTGCTCGATCCGCCGCTTCATGAGTTCCTGGATAATCCTCGCGAGCTCGAGGTCGCCATCACCAAGAAGGAAGCCGCCGGCGCCAGCGAGGAAGAGCTTGCAGCCCTGCGCGCCCGCCTGCGTCGTATCGACGGCATGGTCGAGTCCAACCCGATGCTCGGCCTGCGCGGTGTGCGCCTGTCCGTCGTCTTTAGCGATCTGCCGCTCATGCAGGTTCGCGCCGTCGCCACGGCTGCTGCCCGCCTCATCAAGGAAGGCGTCGACCCGCGCCCCGAGATCATGGTTCCGCTCGTTTCCATCACGGCCGAGCATGTCCAGACGCGCGAGGTCATCGAGCGTGTCATCGCCGAGGTATCCGCCGAGGAGGGCGTCGAGCTCAACATTCCCGTGGGCACGATGCTCGAGCTGCCGCGTGCCTGCATGGTTGCCGACGAGATCGCCCATCATGCCGACTTCTTCTGCTTTGGCACCAACGACCTCACGCAGACGACCTTCGGCTTCTCCCGCGACGACGCCGAGGCCAAGTTCATCCCGCTGTACATGCACAAGAAGATCTTGAAGAACAACCCCTTCGAGACCATCGACTCGGCGGTACTCGAGCTGGTGCGCATGGCCGTCGAGAAGGGTCGCGCCACCAATCCCGACATGCACTTTGGCGTGTGCGGCGAGCACGGCGGCGACCCCAAGTCCATCAAGGGCCTGTTTAACGTGGCCGACGTGGATTACGTGTCCTGCTCGCCCTATCGCGTACCCCTCGCACGTCTTGCGGCCGCCCAGGCCAAGCTCGAGGCCAAGCGTTCCGCCTAACGTTTTGGGCGTAGACGCCTAGTGTAGCCCCCCCCTCATGCCGCCCGTCTCATTTGTGAGACGGGCGGTTATCATGTGCGGGTTTTGTCTTTTTGTCTGCGTAAAAAATTGTTCTTGCAGCAGAAACCCGCGCGTGTATACTCGAATACGTTTGTTCAACTACGTGCCGGCCATGGTGGTACGGCACCTCTAGAAGAGTAAGGAATTGCACATGGATTACATCCGCGCAATCGAGCGTCAGCAGATCCGCGAGGACATTCCTCAGGTTCGCGTCGCCGACAACGTCAAGGTTCACTACCGCATTAAGGAAGGCGACCGCGAGCGCATCCAGGTCTTCCAGGGCGACGTCATCCGCATGGCCGGCGCCGGTGCCCGCGAGACCTTCACCGTCCGCAAGATGTCCTTCGGTGTCGGTGTTGAGCGTACCTTCCCGCTTCACAGCCCCAAGATCGCCAAGCTCGAGGTCGTTCGTCATGGTCGCGTCCGTCGCGCCAAGCTGTACTACCTCCGCGACAAGGTGGGCAAGGCTGCTCGCATCCCCGAGAAGCGCTAAGAAGATCGCAGCGTCTGTCCACTCGTTTGGACGTAAGGGTCACCTTCGGGTGGCCCTTCTTTTTATCTGATTTGCATGCAAGGAGGGCCTGGTATGGCCAATATGACGAGCTCGGTTTCGGCATCGCAGGTTGCCGGAGAGCTAGCGAGCGCAACGTTTGAGGAGATCCCCGCCCTCGTGGAGCATTATCGCGAGGACCCGCGCCAGCAGGTGATCAAGGCTTGTGAACGCGCCCTCAAACGCCATGCTAAGGAACTTGCCGAGCGCGAGCGCGTCAATGACATGTACGAGCTTATGCATGAGTTTGGCGGCGATGGGGTGGTCGTTGGTGTCGACGAGGTGGGTCGCGGATCGGTGGCCGGTCCCCTGACGGTGTGTGCCGTGTGCCTTCCCATGGAGCCGCGCGTCTGGGGCATCAACGATTCCAAAAAGCTCACGCCGGCGCGCCGCGAGTTGCTCTCAGTGAAGATTGCCGAGGTGGCGACGGCGATCGGTTTTTGCCATATCGCGCCTAAGGATATCGATGAGATGGGCATGGCCCGTGCTATCCGTACCGCCGTTGCGGGCGCCGTGGCCGATACGGGGCTCGAGCCCGACTGCGTCCTCATGGATGGCAACCCCTTGGGCGCTGTTCCTAACGAGCGCGATGTGGTGAAAGGCGATGCCAAGATCGCCTGCATCGCCGCAGCGTCCATCATGGCCAAGGTCACGCGTGACGAGATGATGGTCGAGTACGACGCCGAGTACCCCGAGTACCATCTGGCCGAGTCGAAGGGCTATGCGAGCCCCGAGCACATCGAGGCCATTCGCAAACATGGACTTTGTCCGCTGCATCGCGTGAGCTTTTGCGGAAACTTTCTGCAGACTGAGCGCCTTTTCTAGGCCAATTGTGGAGACAGGGACCTCTGGGGTTTTATAAACCTGCTGGTAGCTGGCCGTATGCAGCACCATTGCTGCGTACGGCCCGTTTTTTGTCGGCATTTGGTCAGCTTTTGGTTTGCTTCCGGTACTTACCCGCATGAAAGGTGCCCTCATCATCGGGGCAATGCAGTGTGCGGGAAAGGAGACCCCATGAGTGCCGCAAGCAAAAAGAGCAAGACGCAGCAGCTCAAGGAGCGTTGGGAAAACGGCGAGCTCGACTGCGGGGCGATGACGCCCGAGTTTATCAAGGGACTCAGTCCCCGCGAGCTGGGCATGCTGGGCGAGCTGATCACCATCGACTACTTTAACGAGCGCGGCTACACCTTGCTGGAGCAGGGTTATCGTTGCACCGAGGGCGAGGCCGATCTGGTGCTGCTCGATGAGCTCGACGATGTCGTGGTGATGGCCGAGGTCAAGACCAGACGCGTTGCGCTGGATTGCAACACGCGGGTCTTTCCCGAGGAGGCCGTGGACGCCCAAAAGCAACGCCGCTACCGCCGCATCGCAAGTTGCTATCTCATGGAGCATTATCCGCTCAAGGCGATTCGCTTCGATGCCGTGGGCGTCACCATCCGCGACGGGCATATTGCCGAGATCGAGCACCAGTACAACGCGTTCGATTGGCAGGTGTCGTGATGGCGTTCGAGACGTTTGCCGTTCACGCGGCCTGCATCCGCGGCGTCGAGGCGATTCACGTCACGGTCGAGGTCTCGCTTGCCGGCGGCGTTCCGGGCATTCAGATGCTCGGCATCCCGAGTATGGAGGTGATGGAGTCACGTGGTCGTATTCGCTGTGCGATGCGCTCGGCCGGCTTTGAGATCCCGCGCTCGGGCATTACGGTCAATCTGGCGCCCGGCGATATTCGCAAGACCGGTAGCGGCTTTGATCTGCCCATCGCCATCGCGGTTCTAGCGGCCGATGGTCAGATTCCCCGCGACAACCTCGATCGTTGTCTTATCGCCGGCGAGCTCGGCTTGGACGGCACGGTGCTTCCTGTCAAAGGCGAGGTGGCGTTTCAGCTATTGGCTCGCGACATGGGGCTGTCTTTTATCGCCGGCAGGTCCGACCAGCATGTGCCACTCGCGGGCGTGGATTGCGGCTTTATCGACCATCTGTCTCAGCTTGCTCACGGCATGGGCGATGCCGCACGGCACTACTTGGATTCCGAGGGTGTCGAGGCGACCTTTGAGCCCGAGCTCGACTATGCCGACGTGCTGGGGCAGGAAGTCGCTAAACGCGGCATGGCGCTTGCGGCGGCAGGAGAACTCGGCTTGCTCATGATCGGCTCGCCTGGTTCGGGCAAGACGATGCTCGCACGCCGTATGACCGGCATCCTGCCCGAGCTTTCCGTTGAGGATCAGCAGGAGGCACTGTGCATCCATTCGGTTTTGGGTGAGAACATTGATGGCTTGTTGGCGGGGCACCGCCCCTTCCGCAGTCCCCACCACAGTATTTCGACCGCAGGCCTTATCGGCGGCGGGCGCCCGGTGCACCCGGGTGAGATCAGCCTTGCTCATGGCGGCGTGCTCTTTTTGGACGAGCTTGCCGAGTTTCCCACTGGCGTGCTGCAGACGCTGCGTCAGCCCATCGAGCGCGGCTACGTGAGGATCGTACGCGTCGACGGGGCTTTTACTTTCCCGTCGCGCTTTCAGCTGCTGGCTGCGAGCAATCCCTGCCCCTGCGGCTTTTTGGGCGATCGCGAGGTGCCGTGTCGCTGCTCGGCGGCGATGGTCGAGCGCTATCGGTCTAAACTGCGCGGTCCTTTGGCCGACCGTATCGACATGATGATCGATGTGACCCGTCCCGACCCTCAAGTGATTATCGAGGGTGCGGAGGGCATGTCGTCGGCCGAGTTACGTGACTACGTTGTGCGCGGTCGCGCCTTTCGCGCTTGGCGCGAATCCCGCATGGACGATGCGGATGCCGAGGCCGAGGATGACGAGACACGGTCCATTGACGGCGTCGTTTCGACCTTTGAGCTCGATGATGCGGCGGAGAAGTGTGTGCTCGGCCTGTCGAAGCGCACGCATCTCACAGGGCGTGGCATCGTGCGCCTTGTTCGCATTGCGCGCACGATTGCAGATGTCGCCGAGAGCGAGCAGGTGACGCAGGACCACGTGCTCGAGGCGGCGATGTACCAGGGAAGGAGGGACCAATGATGGCTGAGGGGACCTTCGAGCTGCATCCAGGTGACGCGTTGTATCCCGAGACCGTTTTGGAGCTTTCTGATGTACCTCAGACGCTCTATGTGCGCGGCAACCCCGAGGCGCTTTCGACGCCCGCGCTCTCCATCATCGGTGCGCGAAAGGCCTCGCCGTATGGTCTTGCCGTGGCAGAGCTTGCGGCGAAGGTGGCGGTTGAGGCGGGAGTGACGGTAGTTTCGGGCGGTGCGGTCGGTTGTGACCAGGCCTCGGGTTGGGCCGCGGTCAACGCCGGCGGCAAACACGTTGTGGTGCTGGGGACGGGCGCCGACGTGGTCTACCCGCGTTCGAGCGCGGGGCTGATTACGCGCACGCTTGATACGGGTGGCGCGGTCGTGTCGATCTCTCCGTGGGGCATGGGTCCGCGCAAGTTTGCCTTTCCGCGCCGCAATCGCGTAATCGCGGCCCTGTCGCAAGCCCTCTTTGTATCCGAGGCGGGTATGCCTTCTGGGACGTTTTCCACAGCCGAGGCTGCTATGGATTTGGGGCGCGAACTTCTTGCCGTGCCGGGGTCGATCCTATCGCCCGAGTCGCGTGGCACGAATTACCTCATTGCGAACGGTGCCTGCTGCATCGTCGACGAGGAATCTATCGAGATGGCTATCTCACGCATCTACGGAACCCTGCGCTACTCGCGCCCCGATGCTCCCGGCATTGCCGACCTGGATCCAACGCAGCAGACCGTGATGCATGCGCTCATCGCCTCTCCGCTCAAGGTCGACGACATCGCGGCGCTCGTCTCGCTCGATGCTGTCGGCGTACTCAAACTCTTGGGTTCGCTTGAACTCGAGGGTCTTATCGAGCGCATGATGGATGGAAGGTATGCGCCCTCCAAGTTTGCCCTTCACGCCCAGACACCCTTCGGTCACAATGGAAAACGTGTCAATTAGAAAGGTGTTTGCAGATGCAGTTCGATCAGGTGACAGTTATCGGTGGCGGTCTGGCGGGTTCGGAGTGCGCGATCCAGCTGGCAGATCGCGGGTTTGCCGTAAAGCTGTGCGAGATGCGCCCCCAGGTGAGCTCCCCGGCCCACCATACCGATCACCTGGCAGAGCTCGTCTGCTCCAATTCGTTTAAGTCGACCCGTCCGGATTCCGCGGCTGGTTTGCTGAAGGCCGAGCTTGAGCGCATGGGTTCAGTCCTGCTCGATTGCGCCCATCGCGCGGCTGTTCCCGCCGGTGGCGCCTTGGCGGTCGACCGCGTCAAGTTTTCCGAGCTTGTCGAGGCCGAGGTTGCCGCTCGTCCCAATATCGAGGTCGTGCACGGCGAGGTCACGCAGATTCCCGAGGGCCACGTGGTCATTGCCGCGGGCCCGCTGTGTTCACCGGCGCTGAGCGAAGAGGTCATGAAGCTCGTCGGCGGCGACGCCCTTGCGTTTTTCGATGCCGCGGCGCCGATCGTCGATGCCTCCACGCTCGATATGGACGTGCTGTTCTCGCAGTCGCGCTACGAGGAGCAGGGGAGCGGCGACTATCTCAACGCTCCGCTCAATAAGGAGGAGTACGAGGCCTTTATCGAGGCGCTTACCACGGCCGACCGCGTGGTGCTCAAAGACTTTGAGGGCGGCGATCTGTTCCAGGCCTGCCAGCCTGCCGAGGAAGTTGCGCGCACCGGCAAGGACGCCATTCGCTTTGGCGCCATGAAGCCCGTTGGCCTCACCGACCCGCGTACCGGACGTCGCCCCTGGGCGGCGATACAGCTGCGTGCCGAGAACAAGGAGAAGACCGCCTATAACCTGGTGGGCTTCCAGACCAACTTGACCTTTGGCGAGCAGAAGCGCGTCTTCCATATGGTGCCGGGCTTGGAGAACGCTGAGTTCTTCCGCTACGGTGTCATGCATCGCAATACCTTTGTCGACGCTCCGCACGTGCTCGATGGCACCTTTGCCGTGCCCGGTACCGGCGTGCGCCTGGCCGGTCAGATCACCGGTACCGAGGGGTACATGGAAGCCGTGGCGACAGGTCTTCTCGCGGCGCTCAACACCTATGCCGAGGCTATCGGTGCCGCGGGCGTCGAGTTGCCGCGTGTGGGCGCCCTAGGTGCGCTCGTGGGCTATGCGACCGATCCTGCCACCGTGGGCTATCAGCCTATGCATGTCAACTTTGGCCTGGTGCCGCCACTCGAGGATGGTAAGCGCCGCAGCAAGCGCGACCGATATCAGGCCTATGCGGACCGTGCGCTCGAGGCCCTCGATGCCTACTTGGCCACGCGTTCCGACTTGTTTGGAGGCGACCGGTCATAGCCTTTGACCTGTACGACACCGTCGACTCGTTTATCGCCTATATCGCACGCGTCGAGGGTCTTTCTCCCAACACGGTGACGGCCTATGGCTCGAGGCTAGAGCGCTTTGCTGCCTGGTGCGAGCGCGAGGATATTGATGCTTTCGCTGTCGACGTGCGCACCATTCGTCGCTATCTTGCTGAGCTTTCGCGTGAGCAGGTGGCTCCCCGAACGCTTGCGGCGCACCTGTCGGCTATCCGATCTCTCTATCGCTGGATGGCTGCCGAGGGGATTGTCGAGGGCGATGCGGTCTCGGCGATCGCATCGCCCAAGCTGCCGCGTGACCTGCCGGGCGTCCTTACGACCAAGCAGGTCGAGGCGCTGCTCAAGACGCCTGATACCTCGACGCCCGCGGGACTGCGCGATGCGGCGATGCTTGAGTTGCTCTATGCCTCCGGCGCGCGAATCTCGGAGCTCGCGGCGCTCAACGTGGAGTCTATTGGTTGGTCCGAGCGAACGCTGCGACTTTGGGGCAAGGGGAGCAAGGAGCGTATCGTCCCTCTGTATCGTCGCGCACTCGAGGCGACGCGTCTCTATATTGAGGAGGGGAGGCCGGAGTTGCTCGCTCAGGCAAAGCGCCGTGACCCCGCTACCGGGCCGCATCCGCTGCTTATATCGGCGCGCGGCAATCGCATGAGTGCCGCCATGCTCAGGCGGCGGTTCCATACGCTGGCGACGCTCGCCGGCATTCCGGCCGACATTGCCCCGCATGCGATGCGCCATACCTTTGCGACCGATTTGCTCGAGGGCGGTGCGGACCTGCGCTCGGTTCAAGAGCTGCTGGGCCATGCGAGCCTGTCTACAACGCAGATTTACACGCATCTCACGCCCGATCGGCTCAAACGTGCCGTGGCTCAAGCCCATCCCCGCGGCGAATAGTGGCTGGGACGTCCCGCGCCGCACTCAGGTGTGTGGTTTTGATTGCGGGTTGGCAGGAAGATGCATTCCTGCTATCATTCATCGGGTTGCTTCACGGCAACATGTTTTTATCACGCACGCGCGGCTACTTCATACCGTGGTGCCCGGGCTTTGGTAGCACATGTCCGGGTTGGTTTTGGAGGATGACCCCGCGCGGAGGCAAACCACAGGAGGTTTAACATGGCTACCAAGATTAATATCCGCACCCTGCTCGAGGCCGGCTGCCACTTCGGTCACCAGACCCGTCGCTGGAACCCCAAGATGAAGCCGTTCATCTTCGGTGAGCGCAACGGCATCTACATCCTCGACCTCAAGCAGACCATCCTCGACGCCGACCAGGCCTACACCTTCGTCAAGAACGTCGCTAAGGGCGGCAACGTGCTGTTCGTCGGCACCAAGAAGCAGGCTCAGGAGGCCGTCAAGAACGCTGCTGAGCGCGCCAACATGCCTTACATCAACCAGCGTTGGCTCGGCGGTATGCTGACCAACTTCGTCACCATCCGCTCCCGCATCAACCGCATGGAGGAGCTCGAGGCCATGGTCGAGGACGGCCGCATGGCTGTTCTGCCCAAGAAGG
>CABRFG010000003.1 GCA_902470095.1 uncultured Collinsella sp. | reverse complement strand
CCTACACGCACGAGAGCCAACGTCGGAACAACGCCCCGCTCGCGCAGGGCTGCGCAGCGAGCAGCAAGTTCCTCAGTCAAAGCGCGAGCAACGGGAGCACCCTTCAGCAGTTCAGCCATGGCTATCCTCTCTTCCTTGCAGCGTCGGAGGCGCGGCGCGCCAGCGCATCGGCGCGCGGCAACCATGTGTCGAGCAACTCATCACACGCCGTCTCGAGCTCCTTAGCACGAGCGCGATCCTTCATAGACGTGGTGTTCGCAAAGAGCGTCAAGCTCGCGCCCTGCATAGCGGCACGGCAGAACACGGCGCCGCACGCCACATCGGACAGCAGTTGACGCGAACCCTTGTCGGCCATGTCCTCGAGCAGCGCCAGCGCACGCCCGCAGGCATCCATAATGCGATACGGCGGCAGAGCGGCCACATGCAGCGCATCCTGAATCGCGGTCGCTCGAGTCGGATCGTCACGCGGAATACCGTACGCCGCGGACACCTGGCCGTACGCACGAACGTCCTCGGCAACCAACTCGACAAGCTCCTGGGCCAGCTCATCAGCCTGGGTAAACGCGCGCGTCAGGTCATCCGCACGATCAGCAAGCGCGGGATTGGTCGCACCGTAGCGGGCGACCATCCCGCAAAGCGAGGCGCCCAGTGCGCCCACAAAGGCGCTCGCACTACCGCCACCGGGAACCGGCTCGCGAGCAGCCAGCGCTTGGGCAAACTCTCGACAGGTTTTATCCATCATCTCTTGGCTCATCGAAACACCCCTGCCCACCGCGCCGGCCACCACGGGCCGCACGCATAATAAAAAATGGGACAACGACACCAGGAAGCGGTTGTCCCATTCATCGATCTTGTCCAAGCCAGTCTAGCCCATAAGACAAAGGCTGTCAGGAGCTCTGGCTATCGGCGTTTCCGATTGCCGGCTATAGGCGCGGGCGCCTAGTCCACCTGAAACGTCGGCAGCAGCGTATCGATAATCTTCGACCCCATGTCGCGGTTTGCAGTCGAGTACTCCAAATGCGCCGTGGCAATCGTCGAATCCGTGACGATCGTCTTTTCGTAAATGATCGTATCGTCCTCACACCACGAGACCACGTACCAGTTGTCGCCCTCTGCGGTATAGAGGTCGGCCTTGCCCGAGGTGTCCGCATCGACGAACATCTCGTGTGCGGTTTCTTCGTTAATGTTGACCTAGCCAAACAGGTTGATTACAAAGCCCGTCTCCGGATCCTTATACCTAGCGCCGCTGCTGCTGGGAGTATCTTCCATCTCAAAGCGATTGGGAATCGACATGCTATAAGGATGCATGTCGTTCGTGTACGTATACACATCGGTTAGGTAATCGTACGAATCGCCCGAGCCGTAGTATGCCGATTCGTCCTCGGGAACGGCCTCGTCATCCGACGACGAAGACTCCTTGGCCTTGGACTTGTCATCCTTCTTCTTGGCAGAAGAATCTTTCTCGTCCGAAGACCCGGTATCGATCACCGAAATCTGCGTGTCAGAGCTCTTGGACCCGTTAAGCATCGTGAGCGCAAACACCGTGCCGCCCCCGAGGAGTACCACGGCGGCACACGCCACCGCGATAATGACCGGCGCCTTGCTCTTAGGCTTTTGAGGTACAGGCGCGACCGGCGGCATCGATTGGGTTAGGCCCGGGGCAGAGGAAGAACCAGCGCCCGTAGGCGCCGGAACGGAACCGCCCGTAAGCGAAGCCCCACAGTGCGTACAAAACGTCGATCCATCGGGAACTTGCTGTCCGCATGTTTTACAGAACATCGTTCGACCTTTCGTGGTTTAGCTTTTGTCACAGCCAAGTCTATACGCCCCCACCCAGGGCGCTGTTGCGCAACATGAAAAAGCCGATGCCGAGCCGTGCCGCCCCATGCGCCCAGTGCCCCAAACATGGGACACATGGCCCACCTTTCGAGACTCCCCAGCAGCGCAAACTGGGGCATACAAGGCTCCACCCGCATCCGCGCACGCGCTCCGTTAAAAGCGAGGGCGCCCAACCCCGGGGAGGGCCGACGGCATCGGCCCTCCCCTCTTTTGCGCCCAGACATATTGCCACTTGCCGGCGCAAATCCGGCCCTCAGAATGGGACACATGGCCCACCCGAACGAGCCGCTCGCGCGTACAGTAAAGGCAGGTAATCCATGGGCGGTTACAGATCGAGGAGGACACGACCATGAAAAAGAAGGCCTTTGCGATTCTCACCCTCTGCATCAGTCTCTTTGCCGCGGTTGCCCTGGTGGGTTGCGGCGGAAGCGGTGGCGCTACCGGAAGTGGCGGTGGCGGCGGAGCAGAAAAACCAGCCGTGGATATGAGGACCGACTTCATTTGGTTTAAGGTCGAGGTCCCCGAGGGCGTCGAGATCACCGACGCTGCCGGCGACACGGCCGATAGGGCCCAGTTTAGGTTCACCGAGAGCGAGCACGCTAGCGACCGCTTCATCCCCGTCTTCGACTCTGACAAGAACGCCGACGAGTTGTTCGATTACGAGGCAAAGTGGAAGGCCAACTCCGGATGGACCGAGAGCGATCCCGTTAAGTACAACGGCAAGACCTGGCGCAGCGCCTACTTTACGCACTCGGGCGGCGTGACGACCGAGTACTTCACTGACGTTGACGGCGGCAGTGCGTACGTGCGTATCGACAATGTCGAGGAGCACAAGGACGCCGTCGAGACCATGATGGAGTCTCTGGAATTTGCCGACGACATCACCAAGGCCAAGACCGAGGCCATGGACGTTAAGCTCGAGGATATCGAGATTAAACGCTAAGCGACTGGCGAGCGCAGCGGGAAACACGGGCGCAGCGTAAACAAGCGACGGTATCCCAGCGCTTCGTACCAAGGGAGGGCCGGTAAACCGACCCTCCTTTTCTTATGCCGGTAGCCGACGAACGCGAGGACGCCGGACGCCGGAACCACCCCAAATGTGGCAACAGTACGAAAACGACAAACACCCCAACACGTCCGCCCACCGATTTATTGCGCCGAGCAGACAATTAAACCAGCATCTTTAAACATCTGGTCAGTATAGTGACCAAAACTATCGCATAACCGCACTCTGCGAATGGAGAAGTTATGACCGAACACCATGCCATCAGCCGCCGAGCGTTTACGCTGGGCCTAGGGCTTGCGGCGTTGTCACCACTTGCAAGCCTGCCCGAAACCGCAGCGCCGGGCATTCCCCTGCGAGCGGCATTTGCAGACAACACACCCGCACCGTCGGACAGCCTCGACAATTTCGTCATTCGCCTTCGCCCCGCGGGCTATTTTCGCACCGCGAGCGTCAACCAAGACGGCAACGTTCGCGGCAACGTCTGCCACCTGTTTAACGACGGCACGTCCAGCAAGCTCATCCTTGAGAACGTAACGACCAAGAATGACGATACAAACTGGTATGCTATCCGCACCTTGCTCAATTTCGAAGAGCATAAAAAGACGGGCTACAGCATTTGGTCGGTCGACGACGACTCGGACAAAGATGGAAAGGTCATCCACGTATGGGGCGGCGAGTATGACAACAAGCCCAGCCGCGCTTTTGCGTTCGAGCGTCAATCAAACGGAACCTATATCATCCGAGACCGCACGGTCGAGAAAGAAACCGAGAAAAAAGACATTAAGTACCTGGCAATAGAATCGGACGGCAAAGACCAGGACAACAATAAGATCTGCCATAAGAGTAAGAGCATTCCGTGGGAGCTAGAACTTGTCGGTTACGACATGGGCAAGATCAATACCACAGTTAGAAGTATCGACTGGACCACGTATAGCAGCTACGTCGACGGACCATGCTGGATGAAATACGTCGACGACAACAAGTACCTCGACGAGCTGAGTATCCCGGGCACGCATGATTCGGGCACCTGCAGCGTGGACAACGACACCGAGCCCCAATCCTCACAAGCAAAGTGCCAGCAGGATTACATCCCGACGCAGTTGCTCGAAGGCATTCGCTATTTTGATATCCGACTCGGAAGGAACGACGAGAACGGCGACCCCGGTATCGACCATGGAAGATGCTACCTGCTCAAAAAAGACGGGGGCTTTATGCATCTCTCCGATGTCATCGGTTACTTCAAAACATTTTTGAACGAAAACCCGTCAGAAGCGCTCATCATGCTTGCGTCACGAGGCAACGACGAGGCTACCGACGAAAGCGTTACGACGGCTTTCGCCAAGGTTATGCACGATAATCCCGATCTGTTCTACACGTCGAGCCGAATCCCTACACTGAACGAGGTGCGCGGAAAGATCGTCCTGCTGCGTCGATTTGTACTCGCCGGCAACAGCGTAAGCGGCCACACGTGGGGCCTCGATCTCACCCAATGGGACGACAAAATCAAGGCGCATTCCGGGCAGTCGATGTGCCTCGTCCAAGACGCGCGAGGCTTTGAGACTACGGGCAATGCGGGCGACAAAGAGCCCTATTGCACCAAGGTATACGCCCAGGACCATTTTGAATGCACCGGAACCGACAAGACTAGCTGGGTCGATATGGCGCTGCGAGAGACGACCAATCTCACGCGCAACAAGGTGGACGTCGAGGACAATGATGGCGCCAAGGTGCAAGTCCTGGAACGCTGCTGGTCTATCAACTACACCAGTTGCACGAATTACAAACAAGGAAGCAATCCTTTTACCGCGTCGCGAGTGGTCAACGAGCATCTGTACAAGAGCCAGTACATCAATCCCAGCGGCAGCGATAAAACAAAGTCAGATTGCCTCAAGCACGTTGGCATTATCGCGTCCGACTTTGTCGATTCGGCACTGGCCCGGAGCATCTACCAACGCAATTACGACGCGAAGCACAAGCCAACAGTTTCATGCTGCCTCCCGGACCGCATGCACATGACGTATGGAGACTCGCTGAGCGATGCCTCGCTCCAAGATGGCAAGACCGTTGGCGAGGGCCATTTCCGCCTTGTCGACAGCAGCAACGTACTCAACGTGGCGGCTTCGGGCCATGCGTTTGCCATCGAATATGTGGATGTCGATGCCCTGGGCAACGAGACCGCTACGGAGTTGCGGGGATCCGTGCCCATCGATATCGATCCGCGCGTGCTGACGCCCCATTTTGAGGGACTTGAAGGCCTTAAGGCCGGCGAGGATGTGCGCGCCAAGGTCACGGCGCCGCTCGACGGCAAGCTCGAAACCGATGCCTGTACGGCCCAGCTCGAATTTGTGCACGACGCGAACGGCGCTCCGGGCGCGGCAATGGCCGAGGGCGAAACATTTGCCGCAGGAACGTACTGGGTGCGCGTGAACGGTCTCTTGGGCGACGCGGCGCAGAACTACACGCTCGCCAGCGACGGAGCCGCAAGCTTTACCGTAGCGGCCTCGAGCAGTGCAGGCGCCGCCGGCGCCGGCACTGGCGCCAACGCGGGCAGCGCCGACAAGAACGGCAAGGGCAACAAGGGCAAGGGCTCGGGCGGAAAACTCGCCGACACAGGCGACGGCTCTGGCATCGCCGCCGGGCTCGCCGCTGCCGCCGTGGCGACGACGGTCGCCGGCACGGCAATGCTTGCCAATGACCGCGAGGACAATGGAGACGTTGACGAATAGGCCAGCCGGCCCTTTTGGACACATCGATTTGATTGGGGGGCGCAGAATACCGTTCTGCGCCCCTATTTTTGACATGAAGGAGCAACGCCTCGCAGGTTGAACGACCAGCCACCGTGCCGCCAGATGCGCGGGCGTAAGTCTGGCCCGAACGCCGACGTCGGCTACATCACCATGTTCAGCGCGTTCACAAATTCCTGGGCCTTCGCACGGCTACTCAGGCTAAAGACACAGGCAGTCAACAATCTGTTGCGCAGAAAAACGTCGCGGCCCTTGATCCTGTTGACTCCCGTGATGTCCTTAAGGTAGACAATCTCGATATGCTTGCCGCCGAAAGTACCATTCTTGAGCACCTCGATACGGTTAGGCTAGATCTTGACGTCTTTAAACATGCCCGAACCTTTGTCCTGGAACAACAAGGTGCTGTTGTCCATGCGTGTCACTCCCATGGGGTTCGCTAAAACTGCCTCTATGGTCACATTTTAGTCACTTCGGGAATCCTGCACGAAGGCGCTAGGCGACATTGAAATTCGAGTCCGCGCGAGGCTTTAAGATAGACATGATCAGCCGCATCGATGCGACTGGCAATGCTTCTAGGAGTACGCCTCGTATTATTCGCCATTAGAGGAGGCCTTACATGCTTTACGTATGGGAATTCGAGTTCTTTGATTCGGACGGCGTTGTCGACGCTGTGCCATGTGGCTCGCTGGGCGGAGGGGGAACGTTTGGCTCCGACCTAAACGACGCTGTCGAAAGCGCCACTGATTTTCTCGCATGTATGGTCGACGATCACCTTATGGGCGGCGTCGATCTTCCCGCGCCGGACTTTGGACACCAGCCACAACACGGCGGCAAGATTATCGCCGTGGCCGTCAGCCGCGAGCTCGGCGACATCCCCGCCGTCACCGCAGCGGATGCCGCACGTATGCTTGGCGTTAGCACGGCAAGGGTATCGCAACTGATAAATGCTGGGCTGCTGGATTCTTGGAAGGACGGCACCAAGCGCATGGTGTCCAAAACTTCCATCGAGGCACGACTCACCGACGCACCAAAGGCAGGGCGCCCCAAAGAGGTCCCTATTGCCGTATAAGGCGAGGCTACTGCGCACTTTTATTCCACACGATGTTTTCAGCCTGGTATAAACAAGTTCAATAACAGAAAGCAAATCCAACCATCGTGTCTAATTACGAAAGGATTTTCGCCTTTTCTGCAGCAAACTCTTCCTCGGTAAGTACTCCACTATCACGCAGCGCTGCAAGTCTCTCGGGCCTTGCAACTACATCACCACTATCCACCAGCGTCTCAATAGTCTGTGAAACCTGCGGATACTGCTCGAGCTCCTTCGATAGGGCATCGACTATCTCGGCAATATTCTTTGCATTTTTGCCCCCGTTTAATACGTTTGTCCTGACCTTAGATGACGAGTTGACAGTAACGCCAGATCCGCCTTCAACTGGAACAACCGAAATACTGATATTTTCACCCCAGGACCAAAGGCTCATACCAATCTCGGCTGCAACTGTTCTTGTTGCGGGCGATGCGCTATCAACTTTTACTTTAGGCAGCTTTTCCATAGCTGCCTTCAAGGCATTAAACGTGTCGTCAGGAGAATACGGTACCTGAATCTGAAGCTGCTGATCCGCAAAACCCATAATCCGGCCTCCGCTTCTACGAGATTAAGGCTATCGGCAATGGTAGCACGTTCCCAGCACTTTTAAATTCATCTAATGACCTTGTGATGCAGCCCAACACCCCAGCACTACTCCCTATTTCCCAAATAGCGCGCCCAGCAATCCCTTGCGTTTGGGCTTCCCCTCTCGGTAGGAACCCTCGGCCGCCGCTGCCACCTGACGCGGCTGTTCGCCGCCTCCACGGCGTACGATCTGGTATAGGAAGGGCGATTTAACGTATTTGACCTCGATGGGCGTGGCGTGCACGGTGCTTTCACTCGACAGCAACACGTTGGGATTGAGCGGTGCCACCACATGCGTCTCGCGCTTGTCGCTAAACACCACCGCGGCCGCGCGACCCGTCTGGCCGTTTACGGCGATGCGCACCTGCTCGCCGTCGCGGCTATCCGACGCCGGGCGATCGACAAAGTAGACCGGCACCATCACCAGACCGTCCTTGTGCTTGCGAGCCTTGCGCGCCCAGGCGCGGATGCTCTTTTTATTGAGCCCCAGCACCGCCTCGGCATCGTTGCCGGCAATATCGAGCGCCAGTCTATCAATGACCACCTGGTCCTTGGTAGACGCATCGACGGAAACGACGCGGAAGTCGCCTTCCTGCATAGCGGGATCGAACGGTCCCACCTTGCCAAAGTCCCACGGCTCCAAAATGCCCATAAGGCGAACGTCCAGGTAGTTTGCCCTGGGATATGCCCAGTCGAGCACCTCGTAGTACACCAAGGTCTCCTTGCTCAGCCCCTTGCCCGGGAAGGACGCCATCATGCGCAAGTCCGCGAGCGCCATGGGGAAGTAGAAGAGCATCATGTCGTTTTGGATCGCGTCTTCTACATCGTGACCGGCAAAGGCGTCGGGGTACTGGCGCACCAGCTGCAGCGCGTTGGCACGTGCCTGCTGCGGTGAGATTTCGCAGGGAATACCCTGCTCGGGTACATACTCCGCGCCAACGCCCATGGTCAGGCGCTTGCTAAACGTCCCTGGCTTAAGCAGGTCGGCAACGCCGATCTTATTGCCGCATGACGGGCACTCAAACACGCGCTGGGTCGATGACCCCTCAAAGGACGCGCCGCAGAAGGGGCAGAGAATGCTCACGTGCGTCGCCTCTTGGAACTCTTGAGCCGTGCCGCGGTCCTCCCACAGCAGATGCTCCAGAACCGACTGATTGCGCCAGTGCGAATTGAAGAAATACCAGTCCGGGTCCTCCGGGCGCTCGAGCTGCGAGACGTGCGTGAGCTTGAGCAGCCCGTCAACCACCGTCAGCGGCGTATGACGGATACCTAGCGCGCTCTTGGGCTCCCCGGCGTCCGCTTGCCACGGAATAACCGTTTCGCAATAGGCGCACTCAAAGCTGCGCTTTGCCTGGTGCGAATACATGGGGCCGCCGCAGTTTTGGCATTTAATGGCAAACATCTCGTCCATGGAAACGTCCTCCTTTGCACAGGGCTGTCGACATTAAGTATGTCGAGCAAATCGGCGCGTGCCCATACCCATGTGGCCCAAAATGGAGCACTCGGTCGGGCGGGAAGGCGCAGTGAACTCGAAGGCGCGGGCAGTCGTCCCCCTCCGCCTCGCGCCCGTTAGCGCCGGCAGACCATTGCTGCATTTTCTGAGCACCGGCGCACGGCGCGCCCATGCGAGCTACACTATCCCCTTAAACATGATTGCGAGGACGATCGTTATGCTATTTGTAAATCGGCTGGTACATACGCTTGTTCCCGGCAGCGAAAGCGAGCCGGTCGATAGCTCCTGCCGCACCAACGCGGGTTTTGCCGCAAGCCTCATCTGCATTGGCCTCAACATCACACTGTGCCTGGCCAAGGGCATAGCCGGTCTGCTCGCGGGCTCCGTCTCGCTTATCGCCGACGCCTTCAACAACCTTTCCGACGCCTCGAGCAACATCGTGAGCCTGCTCGGATTTCGCCTTGCCAGCCGCCCGGCCGACGAGGGGCACCCCTATGGCCACGGCCGCTACGAGTACCTCGCCGGCTTGTTTGTCGCCGTTCTCGTTTGCGCCGTCGGCATCAACCTGATCCTGGAGTCGGTCACCAAGATTATCAAGCCCTCCCCCACCGCGTATTCGGCGCTCTCCATGGCAGCCCTTGTCCTGTCCATGCTCGTCAAGTTTTGGATGGCGGCGTTCAACCGCACGTTGGGCAACCGCATCGATTCCGAGACGCTTATCGCCACGGCGCAGGATTCCAAAAACGACGTCATTACCTCGGCCTCGGTCCTGGCCGCAGCGCTTATTTCGCAAACGACCGGCTTTGACCTCGATGGCTGGGCGGGCCTGGGCGTGGGCATCTTCATCTGCATCAGCGGCATGGGCCTGGTGCGCGACGCCATCAGCCCGCTGTTGGGGCAAGCGCCCGACCCCAAGCTCGTCCAGGCAATCCGCGACAAGATCATGTCGTATCCGCAGGTCCTAGGCACGCACGACCTGATGGTGCACGACTACGGCCCCGGTCGGCAATTTGCCAGCGCACACGTGGAAATGCCCGGCGAGGGCGATGCGTTTGAGCACCATGAGATTCTGGACACCATCGAGCACGATATCAAGCATCAGATGGGCATCGGTATCACGCTGCACTGCGACCCCATCGCCACCACCGGCGACGACCTGCGTGGCTGGGTCAAGCGCGGCATAGCGCAAATCGATCCCGCGCTCTCCATCCACGACCTGCACGAGCACGACGGGTTCGTTTCGTTTGACCTGGTGCGTCCCGACGGCTTTGACATATCCGACGAGGAGCTGCTGGAGCTCGTCACGCGCATCGTGCACGAGCGCCGGCCCGATGCCTCGTGCGTCGTCACATTTGACTCGGGCTTCAGCTCGCCCGACCGCCCGGCCGAACAGCTGTAATCGACAGCAAAACGGGACGCAGGACCGCCGACCAACGCGCCTACGCGCCCGGTCACGCGATCCTGCGCCCCGTTTTTGTTTGAGCTGCTAAGGCTCTAGCCGCTCGGCCGCTAGTTCCCCTGCGCGCCCGAAATGCCGTTTTGCAGGGCATCCCAGGCGTTCGTTGCCATATCGCCCAGGTTCTGTGCGGTATCGCCGAGGTTCTGAGCCGTGCCGCCCAGCTCTTGGACCTTATCCCCCAGCTCCTGCGCCTTGTTGCTCAGGTCCTCCAGCGTGTTGGAGCTCGAGCTGTCCGCGCCGCCCTGGTCGCCGGACGCATTACCCGACGAGCTGCCCTTGCGCGTGAGCTGAATCTCGAGGTTACCGTTGTCGTTATAGTAGGCAGACGTCACGACCCAATTGGCATCGACAACGGGCGTTGAGCCGTCATCGGTCAGAATCACGGCATTCGAAAGATCGGCCCCGCGCGACTTGAGGAGCTTCTTGGCGTTGGACCAGTACTGACCCGGGATATCGCTCAGGTCGACGGTGCCGGACTGGGTAGTCTCGGTCTGCTCGGCCGTGGTATCAGTCGTGGCGCCCCGCTTGTTGAGCATGCCCGACACAATGGCAAACACAACCGACAAGGCAAAGAAGATCGCCAACACGATGAGGATCTTCTTGATCACGCCCGACGAACGTGAAGGCTTCTTCTCCTCGTCCTCGCCATACTGAGGGATGGACTTGGGATGCTCACGATACGGCTCGCGCGCATATCGGTCGCGCGACTCGTAGCGCGGCTGTGCCGTGCGCGGCATATATGTCGTCTGCTGAGGTTGCGGAATGGGATTTTGCAGCAGGTCATCATAAGGGTCTGCCGCCGCATTGCCGTAGGGGCTCTGCGACGAGACGCCATACGGGTCCTGCACTGCGTTTCCGTAATTCACAACGCGCGTGGGATCGGCCGAAGTCTGCGTCGTATCGGGGGCAGCGTAGCCGGGATTCGGCACGACGCGGGTCTCATCGGCGCCATTGCCCGTCCGCGGGGAGCCGTAGCCACCCATTACGGTCGTCTTATCCTGGTCCATGCAACGATTCCTTTCCGTCGCCTGTAAGCATCAAGTTATCCATGCATTCTACCCGCGCAAAAGTCTATGATGGGCAAAGCCTGCCGGTATTTACAAGACATGCGCGGCCGACGGTCACAAGCGAATCGAGGATATGTCATGGCAAAAAGCAAGCTCATCAAGGACACGACGCGTGCCGAGCGTGAGAAGATCATCAAGCTAGCGCTCGCTGGCTGCGGCAACGGCAGTTGCGACAACTGCGGAAGCTGCAGCTTGGGAGCCGGCGATCCGTACGGCACCTACCAGCCCTACATTGACGGCGAGATGGAAATCGCCGACATCAACATGATGGTCGCCGAGCGCAACGCCAAACTCTTCGGCCTCCAGCGCGGCTAATGATCCCTTCTTGGGCTGTGCACCACAAATTGCGCCCATCTACTACGTTTAACCCAAGGGTGCCAACCATAGCCAAATTTGCGTTAACAAAACCGCAGGTAAACGTCTTGCTGCATTGTTAAAAAACGCTCCATGGTCGGTCCAGCCCTCGCAAACGTAGTAGATGGGCGCTTTTCGTGGCGTGGCTGGCCCAGATAGCTTGTTTCGGAGCCAATTTGCATCAAAAAGTCCCCGGCGACACTGTGTTTTGCGTCACCGGGGAACTTTGTAATTCGCTTCTTGCGGCTTTACTCTACTCGTTGGGTACGTACGTGGCCCTAGCCCGCTCGGGCGTTACATCCTGGCCGCAGGAATAGCTCGAGTCGAAGGCGTGCGCAACCAAGTCGTGCGTATCCCATGCCATGCAGTCAAACTCACCAGTATCGAGGACAACGATATAGCCCTTGCCGTCGTAGTAGAAATGGTCCTCGGTGTAGTTATCGTCATCGTCGATGTTGTCTTCGGACACAGAGTCCATATCCGGCTTTGCCGTCTTAATTGCCTGCTTGGCCTCACTCTTGAGGGTATCGAACGAGAGCCCGTGCTGCGCAAGCGAGTCCTCGAGCGAAACCTGCTCACCCGTCTTGAGGTTGTAGAACGCCGACCTTGTCACTCGCTCCGATCGATACGGAGGTTGATAGCTGTCGGTAAACGTGCGCACACAGGCAATATCGCCATCGATCGAGACGATCTCGGCGGTGTACATCATGGTCACGCGGCTGTCCTCGTCATCCATCGAGGCCTGCTTGCTCGCATCGAGCGTATCCGCAACGAGCTGGACCATATCCTTGTTAAACTTGGCGACACCCACGCCCTGGCCCTTCACCTGGGGATAGGTCCACGTAGCCGTGATCTGGCACGTGTCATCGGGGGACGGATTCAGCGGGCCTTCGCCAACCGCAGCCGTAAAGTCAACATCCTGCGTGGCAGAAACGGCCTCGTAGCCCACCTGCGCACTGCCATCGTCCTTCGATTTCAGCTGCTCCAGCGTCGTGGCCACCGTTGCGATGGTGCTGGCTACGCTCTCCTCGGTGCTGGTAAGCACGGCGCTCAGCTCGGACACTTCATTGGTGCCGGCAATCTTCGAATCGCCTATCGGCGCCGGACCGGCAACGGCGCTAAACGCCTTACCATCGTAGGCATCGAATTCGCACTCATAGCCATCACGAGATTCGTCCATCCCGACTGGAACCTCTTTGACGTTGATCTTCTCCCCGTCATGCAAATATCGCCTGAACCCATAGGTGCCATCGCAATTGTATACACGGAGCGAAACGCCAACGCACATAACGTCAACCCAGATATCGGGCTCATATACTTTCTCGATTTTGCCGTCGCGGTATGCCCAAACTTCGGCCTTAGCGGCGGTGGCGCCATTAGCGTTGAAGAGCGGCTCATCAGAATACTCAATCAGGAGTTCGTCCTGACCATCCCTGTCAAAATCGACGAGTTTAGCGAAAGCAACGCCCTGGGCTCCATACGTAGATTGAGCAACCTCGACAGCCTCGCCCTCGCCGTACTTCTTTTGGTACTCGAGGATCTTGTCGGTAAATAGCTCGTTTGCCGTCTTGACCGCCGCCTTGGCAGAAGCCTTGGCCTCCTTCTTGGACTGTGTGAGCTCAACGTTCTTAGGGGCGTCCGAGCCTTCCTTGGCGTAGTCCACCTTCATGGTGGTCGTGCTCTTCTTTTTGCCCTTGCCCGAGGTGATGGTCATCTGGTATTTCTGGTCGGGCAGCTCGCCAAAGTCCTCCATGGCAAAGCCGTCCTCGCCATCCACTTTGATGGTGTAGCTCTTGCCCTTGCCAGACACCGGCGCCAGCTCGACGGTATAGCTCTTGAGCTTTTTGCCCTTGCTGTTCTTGGGCAGCACTTTAGTCTCGCATGCGCAGACAACATAGCCCTTGCCACCCGAAGTTACCTCGGACGACGCGCCGATACGCGGCACGATCACGATAGCGGCGACAATGGCGACAACGGCCACGCCGCCGATAACGGCCGCGACGATGCGGCCCCTGTGCTTGGGTTTCTTGGGCTGCGGCGTCGGAACAAACGGCTGAGCGGCCTCGGCAGGCTCGGTCATAGGCTCCTCATAACGAGGCTGCGCCGCCATATGAACCGGGGCACCCTGAGGAGTTTGCTGTCCCACAGGAGCGGACGCCGGCGCGTCCCCCACTGGAAACGCCACGGGCTCCGCTTGGTCCTCGGTGCCACCCACGCGAGCCCCGCAACTCGTGCAAAACATGGAGCCATCGGGTATCTGAGCTCCGCACTTGGTGCAATACATCGCATCTCCCGTCTCTCGTCGCAGCCGCAATGCGCCCGCGCAGTTCTTCTAACTACACCGTACGGGAGAAATCGTGATTCTTGTTGCGCAACATTACCGCCGCAAAAAATGATCCCTTGGGGACGGAGGAAAAAGCCCCGCCGGGCCTTGGTAGGCGCGGCGGGGCGGGTATGCGGCTATGAGCAGCAGGCTTAGAACAGACCGGTGATGTTGCCGTCGTTGTCGACGTCGATGTTCTCGGCCGCGGGAACCTTGGGCAGGCCGGGCATGGTCAGAACGCTGCCGGTCAGCGCGACCACGAAGTGGGCACCGGCGGAAACCTTGAGCTCACGCACGGTGATGCGGAAGCCCTCGGGAGCACCCAGCGCCTTGGCGTTGTCGCTAAAGCTGTACTGCGTCTTGGCCACGCACACCGGCAGGTTGCCAAAGCCGTTCTCGCGCAGCTCGGCGAGCTGGCGCTTGGCAGCCGGCGTAAAGTCGACGCCGTCGGCGCGGTAGACCTTGGTGGCAACGGCCTCGAGGGCGTCGGCCACATCGGCGCCGTCCTCGTAGGCAAACTTGAGCTCGCTCGGCTGCTCAATCAGACGCATGACCTCATCGGCCAGGTCGAGCGCGCCCTCGCCGCCCTTGGCCCAGACCTCGGAAAGCTTAACGCTGACGCCGAGCTTCTGGCACTCGGACTCGATGAGCGCAAGCTCGGCCTCGGTGTCCGTCGGGAAGCGGTTGATGGCGACCACGCAGGGCAGACCATAAACGTTCTGGATGTTGTCGACGTGACGCAGCAGGTTGGGCATGCCAGCCTTGAGTGCTTCGAGGTTCTCCTCGTTGAGGTCGGCCTTGGCGACGCCACCGTTGTACTTAAGCGCACGGGCGGTAGCGACGATCACGACGGCGCTGGGGCGAACGCCCGTCATGCGGCACTTGATGTCGAGGAACTTCTCGGCACCCAGATCGGCACCGAAGCCGGCCTCGGTAATGGCAACATCGCCAAAGCGCATCGCCATACGCGTGGCCATGATGGAGTTGCAGCCGTGGGCGATATTGGCGAAGGGACCGCCGTGGACAAACGCGGGCGTGCCCTCGAGCGTTTGCACCAGGTTGGGCTTGAGCGCGTCCTTAAGCAACGCGGCCATGGCACCCTGGGCCTTGAGGTCGCGGGCACGGACGGGCTCGCCGGCAAAGCTATAGCCGACGACAATCTCACCCAAGCGTTCCTTGAGGTCGCTGATGCTCGTAGACAGGCACAGGATTGCCATGACCTCGGAGGCGACGGTGATATCGAAGCCGTCCTCGCGCGGCACGCCCTGGGCCTTACCGCCAATGCCGTCGATGACGTGGCGCAGCTGACGGTCGTTCATATCGACGACGCGCTTCCAAGTGATGCGCTTAACGTCAATACCGAGCTGATTGCCCTGCTGGATGTGGTTATCAAGCATGGCGGCCAGCAGGTTATTGGCGGCACCGATAGCGTGGAAGTCGCCGGTAAAGTGCAGGTTGATATCCTCCATGGGGATGACCTGAGCCCAGCCGCCGCCGGCAGCACCGCCCTTAACGCCAAAGACGGGGCCGAGCGAAGGCTCGCGCAGGGCCACGGCACTCTTGACGCCGCGACGACGCAGGCCGTCGGCCAGACCGATGGTCGTGGTGGTCTTGCCCTCGCCCGCGGGCGTTGGGTTGATAGCGGTCACGAGGACGAGCTTGGCCTGGTGATCAGTCGGCTCGTTGAGCAGTGAATAGTCGACCTTAGCCTTGTCGAAGCCGTACGGAATAAGGTGCTTAACGTCGACGCCGGCGTTCTTGGCCACCTCGGTAATAGGCAGTGGCGTGACAGAACGTGCGATTTCGATGTCAGTAGGCATGGGCGGTCCTTTCGTTACCGAATGAGAAAAAGACCAATTCAGCATAGCACGGGCGCGCAATAGTAAAACGCCCATAACCGATGAACGGCGATATGTTTACCCGATGCCCAGCGATAGTCCAACAGCCCGCCAAAACAAAGCGCCCTAAACGGTAGGTTCAATCCCCAGGTGCTCAAAGGTGCGAAGGGTTGCCTGACGGCCCTGCGGCGTACGAATCATCAACCCGCACTGCAGCAAATAGGGCTCATAGACATCCTCGAGCGTGCCCGGGTCCTCGCCCACCGCACTGGCAAGGGTCGTCAGGCCTACAGCACGGCCGGAGAACGTCTTGGCAAGCGTCTCCAAGATACGAATATCCATCCAGTCCAGACCGAGCTCGTCGATCTCGAAAAACTCGAGCGCCTGGCGGCAGATATCGAGCTCGATAGGGCCGCTGCCACGCACCTGTGCGTAATCGCGCACGCGCTTGAGAAGGCGGTTGGCAAGACGTGGCGTGCCGCGCGAACGCGAGCCGATCTCGAGTGCACTGGGATGGTCGATCGTCACGCCCAGGATAGTCGCCGAGCGCGTCACAATCTGCGCGAGCTCCTCGACCGTGTAGTAATCCAGGCGATACGAAATGCCAAAGCGGTCGCGCAACGGGCCGGTCAACATGCCTGAGCGGGTCGTTGCCGCTACCAGCGTAAACTTGGGAATATCCAGGCGAATCGAGCGCGCCGCCGGACCCTTGCCAATCACGATATCGAGGGCAAAGTCCTCCATCGCGGGGTACAGGACCTCCTCGACCGAACGGTTGAGGCGGTGGATCTCGTCGATAAACAGCACATCACCCGGCTGCAAGTTAGTAAGGATGGCCGCCAGGTCACCCGTGCGCGCGATGGCAGGGCCACTCGTGGTCTTGATCTGAGCGCCCAGCTCGTTGGCGATAACGGTGGCCAGCGTGGTCTTGCCCAGGCCCGGAGGACCCGAGAAGATCACGTGGTCGAGCGTCTCGCCACGGCTCTGCGCCGCTTCGATCAACACGCGCAGGCTCTGCTTGATGTGCTCCTGACCACAGTAATCGTCCAGGCGCTGGGGGCGCAAAGTGCGGTCGACATCGAGGTCCTCGGCCGTCAGCTCCGAGCCCACCATGCGCTCGCCGTGCGCCATGGATGCCGCCGGCGAGTTGCCGGGCGTCGCCCACAGGTCCTGAGAGTCATCGGCTTCCCACATCACGCATCCATTCCGAGTCGCTTAAGCGCCGCGCCGAGCAGATCCTCGACACGCATATTCTGCCCATCATACCCGCTCAGGGCAACATCGGTCTCCTGCGGGCTAAAGCCCATGGAAAGGAGCGCCGCACGGGCATCATCGATCGCCGAGGGAGCGGCAGCGGGCACGGGCATCGCAACCTGTCCGGGAATCACGTCGACCGGCACAAAGCCCTTATCCTTGGCAAAGGTGCTCTTGAGTTCCAGGATCAGGCGCTGAGCTGTCTTTTTGCCCACACCGGGTACCTTGGCCATGCCCTTGTCGTCCTCGGCCATCACCAGCGAATACAGCTGCCCCACGGTATAGGTGGAAAGCACGGCAAGCGCCAGGCGCGGGCCAACGCCCGAAACGGACACGAGCCGGTCGAACATCGTGCGCTCATCCTTTGAGGAAAAACCGAAAAGTGTCATGGCGTCCTCGCGCACCTGCATACGCGTGTAGAGGCGGACCTCGCCACCGGGCGTCGGCAACGTGGCCGCAGTGCTGCCCGAAATGCCGAGCTCAAAGCCAACGCCCGACACATCGACGACAGCAGAGCTCATCGTGGCCTCGACAAGCGTTCCGTGGAGCTGGGAAATCATCAGTATCCGGTTCCTCTCTGTTGATAGAACTCGCCACCGGTAAGGGCGCGGGTGCGGCTGAGGTTTACGTGGCAGATGGCGCAAGCCAGGGCATCGGCGGCATGGTCGGGATGCGGGTCGTGGTCGAGCTGCGTTAGCGTGCGTACCATGTAGGCGACCTGCCGCTTGTCCGCGGCGCCGGTGCCCACCACAGCCTGCTTGATCTGCATGGGCGTGTATTCGCCAATCTCGAGCGCGCATTCCGACAGCGCCACGAGTGCAGCCCCGCGGGCATGCGCCGTAGGAATTGCCGAGCGAACGTTAGCACCAAAGTAAATGCTCTCGATAGCAGCGGTATCGGGTCGATAACGCTCCACGACACCCTTGAGGTCGCGGGCGATATGCGACAGGCGCACCGCGAGCGGACTTCCGGCACTGGTCTCGATGCAGCCGTAGGCACGGCAGCGAACCTCGCCGCGCCGCTCCTCGATAATCCCCCAACCCGTATGGGCCAAACCGGGGTCGATACCCAAAATGACCAAGCCGACCTCCCCTCGCCACAAGCACAGCGCAAGACAAGGCCCCGCGCATCATTCACGAACGTCTGTTCTAGAATAACACAACGGGGCCGAAATGCTTAGTTGAAGTATCGGGGCTGGGAGCGAATCCTATCCCATAGTTAGTTCTGCGAGAAAAAGGGGAACTGCCTCGGATCCACCGGCGGATGCGGCATCGGACCACCCTGGGGCCCACCCTGCGGACCGCCCTGACCGCCCATCATCTTATCGATGGCGTCCTGAACCTCGCCCTCGAACTTTTTCATACCCTCATGCAAACGACGCTGGCCATCCTCAGAGCGCAGCTCCTCCATCTGCTCGGGCGAAATACCCAGTAGCTCGCCCAGCACGCCCATCATCTCGTTTCGCACGCGCTCGCTCGTATCCTCGTCAGCAAAACGGCGCACCTCGGCGCGCGCCAGCGAATCGACCGTCATACGCTCCTTGCCGTTAAGCCCCAGGTCGGACCACGCGAGCATATACGGCCAGGCACGCTCGGCAAACGAACGGGCCGAGACGATCGGCGCCATCGGCAACATGCGGCGGGCAGCCTCACCCTGTCGAACGAGCATCAGCAGCAGCGAGCAAGCCTCAGGCTTGCCAGCGGCCATCGGGATGTCGTCGAAAGATCGATTGCGGTCCACGTGCGCCTCGAGCGCGCCATCGACCTCACCCGGCTCAAGCCCGCCGAGCAGCTGTGCCGCGCGGTCGAGCATATCGACCGGACCGTCGAGCGTCGAGAGCGCTTGCGCCAGCACGCGCTCCATACAATCTTCCACCGCGTTGAGCGTCACGAGCTCTTGGGGCACCACGGCAGACGTGCGGTTGCGCACACGCGCCACAAACTCAAGCGTCGACAGGTACACATCGCCAAAGGGCGCGTAATCGCCCTGGTAGCCGCCGCAAAGCGCCGGCGCCGCCAGCGCGTACTCGGTTTTGGACAGCGGGCTCAGCGCCATCGCACCCAGCTCGAGCGCCGTGTCCTCCAGCATGAGGCCCAACGTGCGCGAGCGCAGACGCTCGGCATCGCCCGCCGACACGTCGCGATCGAGCACACGCGCCGCATCCGGTGCATCGCGCTCGACGGTGCGAATGTGCAGACGCTCGGCGATGGCGCGGACGGCGGCACAGCGGGCAGCCTCGGCCTCTTCCTGCGCCGGCGTAAAGATACGGTTGCGCCCCAGCACCAGGCCAATCACATTGCGCGGGCCCAGAGCGTCGACGGCCAGCGCCGCCAGCAGGGACGACGGCAAGTCACCCTCGAGTGTCACCACAGCACGCGACGCACCGTGGGCTCGGGCGTTGTCGCGCACGGCGAGCACCAGCGCCTGCCACAGCCACTCCTCGGAACGGAACTCGGGCAGTTCGTGATCCTCCAGGGCATCGAGCATCACGCCGCGCTGAATCTCCTGAACCAGCAGGCTCTCCTCAAAGCACGGCGCCTGGGCCACCACGCGACCGCAGTCGTCGAGCACAAACGAACCGCCGGTATACACCGACTCGTCATAGGCACCGACCGGCGCCATGCAGACAAACCACACGCTGCGCTTGGATGCGATCTTGCGGTAGGCGCCGCTGCGAACGGCAGCAATGGCGGCAGTCTCGCGGTCGGTCATGTCAAACGCGTTGAATTGGAAATACGCAATGAGGTCAACACCGGTCGGCAACATCTCGAGTTCGCGGTCCAAGTCAAAAATCACGGCGATGCGCACGCCGTCCACGTCGAACACCGGCGGCGCCCAACGTGTGTCGTTGTTCTCGCCACGCTGCAGGGCAATGCTCGAACGCGCCGGCACCACATGACCGTCCTTGAGCATCATGTAGTCGAGCAGCGGCTGGCCCTCAAACGAAACCGCCGCGGGCACGATGCAGATCATGTCAAGCTCCTGGATACGCTCGGCGACACCAGTCAAACCGGCAAGCACGTCGTGCTCAAAGTCGGCAGCGCCCACCAGGCCACCGGGCATGGCGCCCATAAAGAGCGGAGCCGGAACGCACAGCACGCGCGCCCCGCGCTCGTGGGCCAGACGAGCCTGGTCCTCGATGCGGCCGCAAATGCCCTCAATATCACCCAGGCGCATATCGATCTGTGCAAGCGCGAGCTTCATGGCCCAGCCCTTTCCGTCGTAAACCATCGAAATCGTAGTAAAAGCGCCGGCCGCATAATGCAGCCGGCGCTTGCATGTGCATATGCTAGTTATGATACCCCGAGCGGGGGCGCGCTCCTAGAATGTCGCGGACCACAGCCCGTGCAGGTTGCAGTAGGCATAGACGGTACCGGTCTTGGAGCCGCCCGCGAAAAACGTCGCGGGTTTCATGCCGGGCTCAAGGTAATGAACCTCTAAGCGGCCCTCGGCCTCAAGCGCAATCCACTCAATGTAGTGTTCGGGCAGGCTGGGGTGCTCGACCGAGCCAACGCGTGCACGAATCACGTGACCGTCGCGCTCGGTCTCGACAACAGGCACGTGCTTCTCGTGCGCCGCGTCCTCAGTGTTTGCGGTCAGTTCCGTGCAACCGGCAGGGGTCGCAACGTCGTCGCCAAGGGCAGCGATGAGCTTACCGTCGGGGTCCTTAAAGAATTTCGCCATGATGTTCTCCTTTGCTGATGTGCCAATGTTCTTGATGGTTCTTATGCCCAAAGGCAGACAAACCATCCACGGCATTGCAAATGAACACATAACGGACCAGGCAAGCGGTCGGGCCAAAATGCGTCGACCGTCCTGCCCACTCCAGCAGTCCCACCCCGCGCGCGGCTAGCGCCCGTCGCCGCCGAGCAGCGCCAGAACATCCTCGCGCGTGAACAGTGCCGACGAGATGCCGTCGCCGCCGAGCACGCTGTTGACCAGGTCGCGCTTGGACTCCTGCATCTGCATAATGCGCTCCTCGATCGTGTCCTTGGCGATGAGCTTGTACACGGTCACGGTATGTTGCTGGCCAATACGATGCGCGCGGTCAGTCGCTTGGTCCTGCGCCGCCACGTTCCACCACGGGTCGTAGTGGATTACCACGTCGGCCGCCGTCAGGTTAAGGCCCACGCCGCCCGCCTTGAGCGAGATCAAAAAGACCGGCACCTCGCCCGCCTGGAACTGTGCGACCATCTTGGCGCGGCTCTCTTTAGACGATGCGCCCGTGAGCTTAAGGAAGGCGATATCCTCCTTGGCCAGGCGCTTACCGATAATATCGAGCATACCCGTAAACTGGCTGAACAACAGGATGCGATGTCCGCCGTCGAGTGCGCCGTGCACGAGCTCCATGCACGTATCGAGCTTGGCGCTCCCCGCCTTGTAATCCTCGTAGTGCAGACGCGGGTCGCAGCAGATCTGGCGCAGCTTGGTGAGCTCGGCAAGTACCTTGAGCTTGTCCTTCTTAAACTCCCCGGCCTCGCGGTGCTGCACCTGCTGGGCGATGCGGTCCTGGTTGGCCAGGTAGAGCTTGCGCTGCTCGCCGGTGAGCTGCGCCATGACCGTGTCCTCGATCTTTTCGGGCAGATCGGCCACCACGTCCTCCTTGACACGGCGCAGTACAAACGGCGACACGAGTGCCTGCAGACGAGCGGCGCTGTCGCCCTCGGCGTGCTCGACCGGGCTTTCGAAGCGCTTGGCAAACGACTCGCGCGTGCCAAGCAGGCCCGGCATCAAAAAGTCGAAGATGCTCCAGAGCTCGGACAAGCGGTTTTCGATGGGCGTGCCCGTCAAGGCAAAGCGCACGCCGGCAGGCAGGCGCTTGGCGGCACGCGCTACCTGCGTGAGCGGGTTTTTAATGTACTGGGCCTCGTCGAGCACCACGCGGGCAAAATCCTGCTCGACGTACTCGTCGATATCGCGCCGCATAAGGTCATACGACGTCACGACCACGTTATGCTCGGCAACGCCGGCAATCTGCACGCGACGCTGCGCCTTGGCGCCCACGATGGCGCACACATCGAGCGACGGGGCAAAGCGCTCCAGCTCGGCGGTCCAGTTGTACACAAGCGACGCAGGGCACACCACAAGCGTGGGCTTGGCGTCCCCCGCTTCCACGCGCGCCAGGATATGTGCGATCATCTGCAGCGTTTTGCCCAGGCCCATGTCGTCGGCCAAGATGCCGCCAAGGCCCAGGTGTTCGAGCGAGCCGAGCCACTGGTATCCGTCGACCTGATAGCCGCGCAGTGTGGCCTTGAGCGAGACCGGCACCGTAAAGTCCATCTTGCCGAGCGTATCCAAGCGCTCGACGGTGCGGCGGAACGCGGCGTCACGATCGGCCTCGAGCGCGGGCGTGCGCGCGAGCATGCTATCGACGAATAGGGTACTCGACGCGGGAAGCGACACGCCGTCGAGCAGGTCGACGGCATCGACACCCAGGTCCTCGGCGAGGCCAAACGCGGCTCGGGCGCCCTCGTCCAGGCGAATGATGTCGCCGGACGTGAGACGCGCAAACGTCTGGTGACGCTTGTACGAATCGAGATAGACGGCAAGGTCCGCGGCCGAAAGCCCGCTCGCACCCAGCTCGACATCGAGCAGATTGCTCTTGACGGTCGCACGCACCGAAAGCTTGGGCGCAGGGCGGACCGAGATCTGGCGCAGACGGTCGCTGAGCATGACCTCACCCAGCTCGGACAGGGCGGACAGGCCCTCGGTCAGCAAGCAGAACAGGCTCTCGTCGTCGCGCTCCTCAAACGCCAGGCCGCCCTCGTAAAAGTCGAAATACAGGGCCGCCGTGTCCATAACGCGAAACTCTGCTATCTCGTCGCGCGGCGGCACGCCCGGGCGCTGTTCTTCGAAGGGGCTTCCCGGAGCACCCAGGCTAAAGAGATCTGCCGACCAATCACCGTAGGCAACCGTAATCTTGCAGGTCACGAGCCCGTCGTCGACACCGATTGCCATGGCAAAGCTCGGCTCGGGCGCCACGGTGTCGAGCACGGCGGGAGCGGTGAGGTCAGTGTATTCGCGCAGCACGGGCAGTGCCATGCGGCAGAATTCGCCCACCTGTTCGGCGGCGATATGGACCGGCGTGCGACAAGGCAGCAGACGCGACAGAAACGGTGCGGCATGCTGAGCAAACGCTGCATCGGCGCGGCGCGCGCGGTGCGTGTCGACCAGATAGGCCGCGTCGCCTGCGACAAAGCAGTACGTATCGGCCGGCAGGCGCAGGTCGTAGCTGCCACCGGCCGCCGGCGCGATCTTGGCGGCAAGGAGTGGCGGTTGTTTTGCCGAGGCCTCGTCCTCCCCCACCGGCAACAACTCAACCGCCACCTCGTAGGAACGATGCGTCGTCGTTCCCCGCGACCAGGCGGGCTCAAAGGAAATGGTCCGGCCACGCAGCAGGTCCAGCATGTATACGATGTCATGCTCGGACAGCGGCAGCTGGCGCTCGGCGACAAAGCCGCTGCGTGCAAAATCGTACGACGCCGAACGCGAACTTGTGATGTCGCTCAGATACACAACCGTTGCCACAACAAGGTCGAGTAGACGCACCGAAACCTCGTCGAAGGCCTCAGGTGTATGGAGGAATGTGAGCTTTTTGCCGTACGAGAACGTGCCGCCGCGCACGTAGGCGGCGGCCATGCCGTCGATGTCCTTGACCACGTAGGACACCGAGCCGCAGCGGATGCGAAGCTCGAGCGCCCAGCTAAAGCGGTCGGCAAACAGCGGATTGTAGTACGGTACCAGCGAGGGCTCCAACACCGCCTTGGGGGCATCGGGGTCGACAGTGCCGGCGAGCTTGCGGCGCATGCCCGCCAACTCATCCATGCGCGCGTCCGAAAGATCGGAGAGCGCCTTCATGAGGCTCGGGCTCGTGGGGACGGGCGCCGGGAAGGGAAAGTTAGGGTTGACCGCCGGTGCGGCAGACGCAGGACGCGCGGCTTGCTTAGGCGCCGCCGTAAACGTGCGGACCGGCGTGCGCAGGCCCTCGACGGGCTCAATGCCGCTTGCGTCCAGATACGCAAGCGCCGTGGCGATGGCGTGCTTGCACATGCCGGGGTAGCGATAGGCAGCGGGGCAATCGCAGTCGTAGTCGATCACCTCGTGCTCGTCCATGTCGAGCGCCACGTGCGTCTTGTACAGGTCGCCGCGCGAGCCGCGCACTGCACCCTCAACCGTCACGTTTTTGGAGAAGCGCGAGCCGCTGTCCTCGATCGACAGCACGGCGCCGTTGAGCATGAGCGAACGCCCCTTCATAAAGGTGCCGCTCAGCGCCGCCTCTTTCCGGAGCGCCTGCACAAACGTCCCCTGCGCCATCACTTCCTCCAATCCACACAGGGTAGCTAATTTGGGACGGGGCTATTTTAGCTACCCCTCATATGTCGGTTGAGATGTATTCCGACCCTGGCTTATTCGCCGTCAGTCAAAGGGTAGCTAAAATAGCCCCGTCCCAAATTAGCTACCCCGGCAAAATCATTTTAGATAACCGTCACTCTGCCCTGGTTACCCACGATGGCCTTGGCCTCGGCCAGCAGCGGAATCGAACGCGCGTTGACCTTGGCAGGCACCTCGGCGCGCAGCACGCGCCCGTCCACCTGCTCGATAAAGATCTCCACGCGGTCGCCGCCCGGGTTAGTGGTGAGCACCGTGGCCAGGCGCGCCATGTTGCCCTGGCTAAAGCGGCTGTTGGGCACCATGACCTCAAACACCTTGGGCTTGTTGTTCTCCTCGTTGAGCTCCAGCGGCACGATCTCCTGCGCGATGATCTGGTCGCCGCGGTCCGAGCGCTCGAGTTTGCCCTTAATACGAACAAACGCATCGGACAGCTGTGCGCCGGTCTCGGGATCGACCTCGCCGTACAGATACCCCTCGGCCTCCTTGTAGGTCTTGGGGAACACCACGACGGTGGCCTCGCCTTCCATGTCCTCGAGCTGCACGATGCCCATGGGGTCGCCGTTTTTGGTCACGCGCTTGGACACGCTCGAGACCATGCCGGCCCACCACAGTGCCTTGCCCTCGGGGATCTCCTGGTTGATGGTGCCGCCCGTGGGGTTTTGCACTTCGTAGCCGGTATCGATCTGCGAGAACGAGAAGTCGCGCGCTTTGCTGAGCGCATACTCAAACGGGCGCAGCGGGTGGTCCGAGACATAGATGCCCAGAACCTCCTTCTCCTGGCTCAGCTTGAGGTGGCGGTCCCATTCCTGGCCGTCCGGATCGGGCACGCTGACCTCGAAGCCCGAGCCCTCAACATCACCAAACATGTCGAAGAACGAGGTCTGGCCGCTCGCGCGGTCCTTCTGGCGCTTTACCGCGGCATCGATGATGTTCTCGGGGTTGTTCTTGTCCACAAAGTGCATCATCTGGCGGCGCGGATAGCCCGTGGAGTCGAAGGCGCCTGCCTTGATCAGCGACTCGATCACGCGGCGGTTGGCCTGGCTCGAATCCACGCGCTCGACAAAGTCGTGCAGCGTCTTAAACGGGCCGCCTGCCTCGCGCTCGGCGATAATCGCCTGCGCCACGCCGGTACCCACGCCGCGGATGCCGGCCAGACCAAAGCGCACGCCTTCCTTGGTAGCCGTGAACTCGGTGCCGGACTCGTTGACATCTGGCGAAAGCACGGGAATGCCGTCGTGACGGCATGCCGAGACGTAGTGCACGATCTTGTCGGTCTTGCCTGTGTAGGACGTCAGAACGGCCGCCATGTACTCGTGCGGATAGTGCGCCTTGAGCCACGCCGTCTGCATAACCAGGATGGCGTAGCCGGCGGAGTGCGACTTGTTAAAGGCGTAAGACGCGAACTCGAGAACATCGTCCCAAATCTTCTGGGCGACCTCGCGCGTGTAGTTGTTCTTGATAGCGCCGTTCATCCAGTGGTCGTAGGTGGTCTCGTCCGAGCCATCCTCCCAGTGCAGCACCGTCGACGTGAGCAGCTTAATCTTTTTCTTAGCCACGGGCTTACGGATACGCGAGTCCGATTCGCCCTTGGAGAAGCCGCACATCTCGACAGAGATGAGCATAACCTGCTCCTGGTAGACCATGGTGCCGTAGGTTTCGCCCAGGATGTCGTCCAGACGGTCGTCGTAGGAGACGGCCGGCTCCTTGCCGTTCATACGGTTGATGTAGGACGAGACCATGCCGGCGCCCAGCGGGCCCGGGCGGTACAGGGCGATCAATGCTACGACGTGCTTGTACTCGGTGGGCTTCATGTTCTTGATCGTGGCCGTCATGCCGGCGGACTCGACCTGGAAGACGCCGGCGGTGTGGCCGGAGCCCATGAGCTTAAAGATCTCGGGATCGTCAAAGGGAATCTCTTCCTCTTTGATGTCGATGCCGAAGTTCTTTTTGATGTTGGCCTTGGCCTTGGAGATAACCGTCAGCGTGCGCAGGCCCAGGAAGTCCATCTTGAGCAGGCCCATGTCGGCAACGGTATGGCCCTCGTACTGGGTAATCTCGACGCCGCCCTTGGTGTCGAGCTTGGTGGGCACGTGCTCGTTGACGGGGTCGCGGCAGATTAGAACGGCACACGCGTGCACGCCCTCGCCGCGGGTGAGGCCCTCGATCGAGAGCGCCGTGTCGATGATACGGCGGGCGTCGTCGTCCTTTTTATATGCCTCGGCAAAGTCGGGGTTAAACAGATCCTCTTTGCCAGGTTGTTTGTCGAGCACCTGCTTGAGCTTGACCTTGGGGTCGCTCGAGACCATCTTGGACAGGCGCTGGCCCATGTAGACCGGATAGTCCAGGACGCGCGCAGCGTCGTTGATGGCCTGCTTGGCCTTGATGGTCGAGTAGGTGATGACGTGGGTGACCTTCTCGGGGCCGTAGAGCTGGCGAACGTGCTCCACGACCTCGAGGCGCCGCTCATCGTCGAAGTCCATATCGATATCGGGCATCTCGGTACGCTGCGGGGACAGGAACCTCTCGAACATCAGGCCGTTCTCGAGCGGGTCGAACGCGGTGATGTTCATGGCGTAGGCGACGATAGCGCCGGCGGCAGAACCACGGCCGGGGCCGACGCCGATGCCGTTGTCCTTGGCCCATTGCACGTACTCGGCAACGATCAAGAAGTAGGCGGCAAAGCCCTTGTCGCAGATGACCTTGTATTCGTACTCAAAGCGCTCTTTGATGTTGACTCCGCCGATCTCGCGCGTGGCCCAGTCGTCACCGTAGTGCTGGCGCAGGCCCTTCTCGCACTCGCGGCGGAACTGGCTCTCGTGCGTCTCGCCGGGATCGAGCAACGGGAAGCGCGGCAGGATGATGGAGTCCCAGTCGAGCTCCACGTAGCACTTGTCGGCAATCTCGAGCGTGTTGTCGCAGGCCTCGGGGCAATACGGGAACATCGCCCGCATCTCCTCCTCGGTCTTCATGTAAAACTCCGAGCCGGTCATGCGCATGCGGTTGGGGTCATCGACCTTGGCGTTCATGCCGATGCACATGATGACGTCCTGCACGGGCGCGTCCTCGCGGCGCAGGTAGTGGAAGTCGTTGGTCGCGATGACCTTGACGCCCACCTGTTTGGCGATGTCGATGAGCGTGCGGTCCATCTGCTCGTCGGTCAGACCGTTGTCGGTGGTGATGCCGTGTTCCTGGATCTCGATGTAGAAGTCGCCGGGGTCGAAGGTGTCGCGGAAGGTCTCGGCCCACTTGATGGCGCCTTCCATGTCACCGCGGTCGATGTATTTGGGGATGATGCCGGCGATACAGGCGCTGGTGCAGATCATGCCCTTGGCGTGGCGGCGCAGGTTGTCGAGCGTCACACGGGGCTTGTAGTAAAAGCCCTGTACGGCGGCCTCGGAGACCGTCTGCATCAGGTTGACGTAGCCCTCCTGGTCCTTGGCCAGAAGGATCATGTGGTAGAGCTCGGGCTTGTGGTCGCGGGCGAGCGTCTCGTCCGGCGTAAAGTAGACCTCGCAGCCAAAGATGGGTTTGATGACCAGGGGCGGCTTGAGCTCGTCGATGTTGCCCTTCTCGTCCCACATGGCCATGTCCTTCACATACTGGGCATGCTCGCGCGGGTTTTCCTCGGGATCGGGCTCCACCAGCTCGTCGCGGCGGTCCTTTTCCAAGAAGGCCTTGTCGTGGCTCCAGGTTTTGTACTCGGGCGTGTTGTGGTTGACGGCGTCGCAGGCCAGCGCCAGGTCGGGCACGCCGTACATGTAGCCGTGGTCGGTGATGGCCACGGCGGGCATGCCCAGCTCAACGGCACGGTTGACCATATCCTGGATACGGGTTGCGCCGTCGAGCATGGAGAAAACAGTGTGATTGTGCAGATGGACGAATGCCATGTGATGAGCTCCGATGCGGGTTCGTGTTCTGACTGAACGATTTTACCCCACGGCACGGACAGCACCCGAACCTAGCCAAACCCACACGGCTCCTCTTGCAGTTGCGGTGGAATAGTTCCCGCCTGGGCCACCTGGGCCGCAATACAGAACTATTCCACCGCAAGTTATCTGAGGGCTAGAGATTGTAGGTGACTACTTGAGGTTCGGCGGGTTCGACGAAGATGGCTGGATTCGCCTGCTCCACGCGAACGAACTTGACCGTCACCGTCTCAAAGCCCGCCTTGTGCAGAACATCAGCGTAGACGCGCGCCTGCAGGGCATGCTTCTCCTGCAGCTGTTCCGGCGTCTCGTCCGGTGTGCCGCCCGTCTTGTAGTCGATGACCAGCGCGCGTGACGAATTCGCCGGGTTCGTCGCCAAAGCGTCGATGGCGCCTTCGGCATAGGCGCCGTAGCGGGCGATGTCCTCGTCCTCGCAGCCCAGCGAAAAGAACGGCACCTCGGCGCGAACGCACGGCCACGCGAGCAGGTCGGCACGAACAGCCGACTTGAGCCAGCGGTTCAGGGCAACGTCGAAGCGTTCGCGCTGCTCCGGCGTCAGGCGCCACAGGCGCGCCAGCGCATCGGCACGCTCAGCGGGCAGCGCATCGGAACCCATCTCGATGAGCCACTGGCAGGCGGCATGGAACGCCGAGCCCAGCGCCATGGGGTTGCCGGCGGGCTCGACAGCGGCCACGTCCGCATCGGCCATCTCCGAGCCATCCGACTCTGCATCATCGCCAGCCTCGTCCATGGGCACGTGCGCCTCGGCGGCACGGTCCTCCGTCTCGGCATGGAGCGCCGCGGCGATTGACGAGTAGCTATACGAATCACGCATCGGATACGGACAGATGCCCATGCGCACGCCCACTGCCTGGGAATACACAAGCTCAAACGAATCGGGCTTGGGGTCGGCAGGACCGGGGACGGTTGAGCGCGCAGCATTATCGGCGGCATCGGCATCGCCACGAACAAGCCTGCCCTCGGCATCCAGCGAAGCGTTGGCCTCAAACGCCTGCTCGCCAAAGGTAAAGTCCGAAAGCGAAATGAGCTCGTAGTCGCCCGGCTGGGAGTTGTCGAACACCAGGCGGTCGGCATCGAGCTGCGGCATGTCCAGAGCGTCGGTCGGCAAAATACGGCGCAGCACGTCGTAGGTCAGATCGGTCTCGACATCGAAGGTCGGCGCCGTCACCTTGCCACGGCTCACGCCAGCATCCATCGCCAAGATCACCAGCTCGCGCGCACGCGTCATGGCAACGTAGAGCAAGCGGGCCCGCTCCTCGAGCGAAAGCCGCAGGTCGTCGTTGCGCAGGCGGGCAAATGCCTCGGCGGGAGAGCCCGTCGCACAGACGTCCTCCATGAGCTCCGGCGGCAGCCACAGCGACGTGCCCTTGCCCTTAAACGCATGCTCAAACTGCTTTTTGACGTCGTCGCCCTTCACAAAGGTACCGTCGGCGAGCTTAACGCCGTCGAAACGTGCCGGCAGTGCCACGACCTGTGCTCCGCCCTCGACGCGACCCATCTGTGCCGCACCCGAGGACTTACGCACGCCAAAGCACTCGGCGACCGCCACGACCGGATATTCCAGACCCTTGGAGGCATGCACCGTCATGATGCGCACCGCGCCGTCGCCCTCCTCGTTGAGGGCACCCGGGGCTTCCTTGCCCGCCAAGAAGCGGTCGAAGGCCAGCACGATGGAACGCGGCGAGTTGCCGAACTCGGCCTCCGCCTCGGCCACGGCATCGAGCGCCTTGAGCACGTTGGCGGCAATGGCCTTGCCCTCGGGACCACGCTGTGCCAGACGTACAAACCAGCCGGAGGCGTTGACCACGTCGCGCGCGATGGCGGCGAACGAATCGCGGCCCACGCGACGAAGCGCATACCGCAGCACCTCGCGGGCGCGCGTCACCAGCGGCAAGTCTTGCAAACCCGGCACATCGGAATCGCTCATGATGCCCGCATCGATGTTGCGGCGCGACGTCTCGCCCGTCTGCTCGTCGAGTTTGGTCGCCAGCGCCAGGAACTCCTGGGCGCCGAGTGCAAACATCGGCGAGGCGAGCAGCGGCATAAGGCCCTGCGCCGTATCGGCCGGATTGGCGAGCGCACAAACCAGGGCGCGCACCGTCTGCACCTCGGCTGCTTGGGCAAAGACCGAGCCGCCCGCGATGACGCAGTCGAGCCCCTGGTCGCGGAAGGCCTGGGCGTAGACGTCGGCGTTGGTCATGCGGCCCAGCAGCAGCACCATGCCGCCCTGGGGCTGGCCGGCATCGGCAAGCGCGCGGAATCGCTCGGCGATCGCACGGGCCTTGGCCTGTGTGCGTTCCTGCGTACTGCCGCCGGCAACAAAGAGGGCCTGGCGACGCGAGGCGTCTGCCACCAGCGTGTCCTTGCGGCCGTCGCTCGCCTCAAGATCCAAAAAGCCCTGCATCAGGCCGCCGTCATCGCCGTCGAAGACGCGTGCCACGTAACGCAGTACCTCGTCGTGGCTGCGGAAGTTGCGCACGAGTTTGACGAGTTCGCCGGCAGGGGCGTCGACCACGGCAGTCGCCTCGGGCGCGGCAGACGAGCCCACCTTGCGCTCCTGACGACGGAACACCTCGACCTCGGCGCCACGGAAGCGATAGATGGACTGCTGCGCATCGCCCACGGTGCACAGCGCGCGCTCCCCCGCACCCGTCAGGTAACGGATCAGATCGACCTGCATCTGGTCGGTATCCTGAAACTCATCGATCATGACCATCTTAAAGCGGCCCTCGTACGCAGCACGGATGGCAGGGTAATCGCGCAGGGCCTCGTAAGCCATACGCAGCAGGTCGTTATTATCGAGGGCGGACTGGGCAGCCTTCAGCGCGCGATACTCGGCCTCCACGGAACGGGCCAGGCCCACCAACGCATCGAGCGCCGGGCCACCACAGGCAAGCACGATATTGATAAACGCATCGGCGGCCTCGGCCTTGAGCAGCTCGACCTGCTCCTTGGGGAACGCCTTGCTCGCGCGCGGCATGGTGCACGACATCATGAGTCGCGCCGCATCGACCATGGTCTTGTCGCTCGCCTCGAACGCGTCGATGGCATCGAGCGCCGCCTGCGCCTTCTCGGTCGAGGACTTGCTTGCGCCCAGCGCCGCGCGATAGGCATCGGCGAGCGCCGAGGTATCGGCCTGGCCGCGCGCCACGCGCACGTCGTCCATACCGCCCGGCAACTGGCTCGACAGCTCCAGCAGGTCGCGCACCAGGCCCTTGATGGTCGTGCCGGTGCCAAAGGAACCGCCCTCGCCCGCCATGGGATACCAGGCATAGAGGGCCTTGAGCGATGCCGCGAGCTCGGGGGCGGCATCGGGTGCCGTCGCGCGGGCCAGCACGCGCTCAACAGCCTGGTCCATAAGCTCGTCGGTATCGGTGAGCACCGTGAACTCGGGGTCGATGCCCAGCTCCAGCGCATGCGCGCGCAGGATACGCGAGCACATGCCGTGAATGGTCGAGATCCACGCGTCGTCGACGGTCAGTGCTTCCTCGTCCATGCCCTCGTCGATAAGCGCACGGCGCACGCGGTCGCGAATCTCGGCCGCGGCATCTTTGGTAAAGGTAATGGCGAGCACCTGGTCCAGATGCTCAACGAACGGACCGGATTCGGGCGAGAGCGCATAGACGATGCGGCGCGTGAGGGTAAAGGTCTTACCCGAACCGGCGCCCGCCGAGACAAACAGCGGGCGGTCGAGCGTTTTGACAATCTGCAGCTGTTGCGGCATCAAAGTCGAAAGATCCATGGTCTACACGTCCCTCCTTACAAACGTTCCTTCGTGGTTATACGAGCAGCGCGCATGCGCGGCCTGAGCCGACGCCGGGTCGACGGCGGCAACGTTGCCCGCCTCGAGCTCGCGCAGGCGCTCGGCGATGCCGGCCTCCACGCGATCGAGCAGGGCATCGAAGTCCATGCTGCCGCCCTCGCCCGGGAAGCCCTTCTTGAGGCCCGGGATGCGACCGTCACCGCGCTCTTCCTCGAGCAACTCGGCGCTCGCCGCACCGCGCAGCGCGGGCTTGCCGCCCTTGGTCGAAAAATAGAGCGCTGCACGGGTATCCAAGCCCAGTGCCCGACGCATGGCCTGCGCGTAGATGAGCGTTTGGGTATGGGGCGGCAGCCAGCGCGGGTCGTCGATGGGAGCCTCGCCCGTCTCCTCGTCACGCACCGTGGGGTCGGCAAGCTTAAACTCCTCAACGCCCGAACGATGCTTGTAGTCGATTACCACGGCGCGGTTCTCGGCGTCCACATCCACGCGGTCGATGCGCCCGCCGAGCGGCCAACCGGCATACTCGACCTTAAGCTCATTAAAGGCGAACTCAAGGTAGCGTGGCGCAAAGGGGGCAAGTGCCTCGGACTCGTAGGCGAGCACGCCTTCCAGCTGCGGCAGAATCTCGGCCACCTGACGTTCCTCTACCGGAGAGAGCGGCACGAGCGGACCCTCGGCACCGCGCTTGCCGGCGTGCTCGGCCAAGGTCTCGTCAAAGACCTCGCGCAGCAGCTCCTGTGCGCGCGGCAGGTTCTCGGGCGTCACGCGCTCCATGCCCTCTTGGGGCAGACGGGCATGCAGATGCTCCAGCACGTCGTGGACAAAGTTGCCCTTCTCCATGTTGCCAAAGCCCGCGTCGATAGACTGGGGCTTGACGCGATACGAAACGAACCAGCACAGTGGGCAGGTAGAATAGGCCTCGATCTGCGAGGCGGACGTCAGACGCGGCACGAGCGGCGCGTCCTCGCCCTCGCCATCGCGACGGCGCAGGACCAGATACGGAATGGCTTCATCGCTCAGATGCTGAGGAGCTTCGCAGGTCACGCGCTCGCGCCTAAAACCTTCGCCTGCAGCGGGATCAAAGTCGGCGATGATATCGCCCTCGCCCACGCGCGTGGGCTTGGCAGCGCCAGCGGCCTCGGCATGTGCCCGCAGCTCGGTCCATACGGCTGCCGGGTAGCACTCGCGCGCCTGGCGATCGTGCGTCACGCGGGCGAGCGCGACCGGACCGCTCGCCGCCTGCATCGCACGGCCAAAGCGCACGCGCAACAGGGCGGCGGGCTCCAAAGACACGCCGTCGCGGCGCAGCTCGGCCGTCAATGTGGCAAGCGGGCCCTCTTCGTGCGAAAGCGGATAGCTGTCCAGGTCGACATCGGCAAACAGCACGGCATCGTAGCCGCCAGGACGCAAAACCGACGCATCGGCAAGCGACACGAAGCGCACTTGTGCCCGTGGCGTGCGATCGACCTCGTAGGTCGCGTAATCGTAAGCGGTACTGCGCTTGTCCACCTTGGTTCGAACGCCGTCGAGAACCGGCACGGTCGCGGCCTGCGACACGTCGAGCGCGCGAGCATCATTCATAAGGATGTCGATGGCATGGCGCAGCAAAGCCGTCTCCGCCTGGCGACGGGCCTGGCCGTCAAGACCGCCTAGAGCGCGATCGGGCAGCGCCTCTGCAACGGCGAGCATGGCCTTGAGCGCCGTCACGGGTTTGTCGCGCCACAGCGCCTGAAACACGTCCGAGACCACGCATGGCACGTTCTTAAACCAGTTTTCTTCGCTGGCGGCCTTGCGGGCGCCCCTCACCTGGCCCTGCACGCTCTGCAGCAGGCTCTTGACGCCCGCAGTGGTCTTGCTGCGCGACAGGCGCATGTTCTTGTCGAAGCCGCGGGCGCTCGCGGCGTCAGTACCCGAAAGCGGGCTATAAATCCAGTCGGTAAGCTCTGGAGCGGGCCACCACTCGGTCTTGGAAGCGGTGCCCTCGTCGGCGGCTTTCATACGCTCGATCAGGTTGGCGAGCGCCGTAAACTGCCTGCCCGCGATGGACTGGGAAAACGCCGTGAACTCGGTCGTCTCGGACGCAATGTGACGCGCCGCCAGACGAGAGGCGAGCTCACCGAACAGCTGGGATGCCCGGGCAGAAACAACGAGCACGCGCACAGGGTCGGCGGGCGTTGCAGTAGCTTTATCGGCCTTGGACTCCTTGTGCGCTTTCACCAACTTATCGATGGCGTCCGCATAGACATGAGCACGGGCATGGGGGCCGGCGACCTCAATAAAGGCAGGCTGAGCGGCGGCCCCGCAAGCGACATCAGACGCGACGGCGTCCTCCCCCAGCGGCGCAATCTCAAACAGCACACCGCGGGCATCAAATGCCGTGGCAAGCTCCTCGCGCATCGCCGCCCGCTCGCGGTCAAGTAGCACGACGACCTCTCCCCCATTGTTCGCCACGGCAGACAGCAGCTCGAGCAGACCGTGCGTAAACGACGTGATACCGCGCACGCATACGGCGCGGGCGCACGCCGGCAGGCTATCGGCCAGGGCACCGGCCATAATGTCGGCTGCCTCGCAGGGCTCGACCATATCTCGACGGTCCAAACCGCCCGCGTAGGCACGCAAAAGCTCGAATACGCGAGCCTCGGCGTCGCTCTTGGGATCGGGACGGCAAACGTCGCCGCAGCAGCGCTCGGCACCCGTCCCCGCTACGCCCGGCAGCACATCGCGGGCCATGCGCGCGAGCATGCGCACCGTGCCCTGGCTGCGCGAAAGCGGCTGCAGGTCGGCATCATCGAGGCGCGTGACCATGTCCGAAAACAGCATCTGGCGCTGCAGGTTGTCGACGAAACCGCGCCCGTCGCCCAAAAGCTCCCAAAGCGAGCGAAGCCACGATGTGGGCGTCTTGTAGTCGATACCCAGCGAAACGCCGGCTTCCGCCGCATCATGACGGCACAGGTCGAGCTCGGCAAACGTTGGTGCCAGCAACACGGCACGCCCGTGACGGGCAATAAGGTCGGCAAGCAGCGCCGACTCGGCATCGCTCAAATCCGTGCCGGCATTGGTGGTATAGATTCGAACAGGCATGGTCCTCCGCTCAAACCGTTCGCAATAATCAATGCATCCATCCTACCCGCCCAAGTGGACACATTGCCACCGCAGTTCCATCTTTTGGTACAAAGCAACCTGAACCCAACGCACCAGCCGATTGCAGGCATATAAAAACCGCCCCCGGAGGGACGGTTCTTCGTAATTCAATGTTGTCGCTGGCCTACTCGCCATCCTCCAACTTAATGAGGATCTTGCGGTAGCCACCGTACTCGCCGTTCAGCGCCTTTGAAACGCGGCTCACCGTGGTGGACGAAGCGCCGGTACGGGCCTGAACCTCAACATAAGGCTCGCCCTCGTCCAAATAGCGCGCAACCTGCAAACGCTGAGAAAGGTCGCAAATCTCGCGCGGCGTGCAGATATCGGTCAAAAACGCTTGGATATCCTTCTCGTCGTCCAAAAGGCTAAATGCGTGGACCAGCTGCTTGACATCAGGCTTGTCAAACATGTTCTCGATATTCATCGATCACCGCCAAACCCGCCAAAAGGCATCGAAGTTGATACTGACATCGGGCATCGTTCACCCGTTCTATGCAATAGGGCAACGCCTGTGGCTTTTGCCCGTAGCAGTGTAGCACACCACCAAACTAAAGCGACAAGACTCTCTGCCAGCGGCGCGTTTTTCAGGACGAACGCCGTTTAGAAACCATATGCGCACGTAAGCTCCACGAATATTTGAGACAATGGGCGCCCAAACACCGCGGCGCGCCCGCGCAACCATCCAGGTCGCCGCCGTAAGCCGCTTCACGCGACGCCAGCAATCCCGGCGCAAGAAAGGATTCACGCCATGCGCTTTATGCTTAACTGGCTCTTCACCTCGATCGCCATCGCGATCGCCACGTTCCTCGTCCCCGGTATCCAACCCTTCGGCTTTGCCGAGACCTGGGTCTGCTTTGCCTTTGTGGGACTGTTCCTGAACATTGTCGATTCGTTCGTCAAACCGTTCCTGACCGTCATCTCACTGCCGCTCACTATTATTACGCTTGGTGTTTTTCAGCTCGTAGTCAACAGCTTTATGCTCGAGCTGGCCAGCTACCTGTCGGTCAATCTGCTGGGCGCGGGCATCTCCATCGCCAGCTTTGGATCGGCCTTTATGGGCAGTATCCTGGTATCCATCACGCGCAGCATCCTCGACAGCATCGCCGAGGACTAAAACGGCCATTCCGGCCGTGCCCGTCTCAACAGCCCAAAACGAAGGCCGCCCATCGCAAAAATGGGCGGCCTTCTTATTTGTCAAGTCTCAAAGGGCGAGAGAATCTACCATTTCTACCCCGTCCCCAAATGGCAGGTGTGGGTTAGATGACGTAGTCGTAGCCATGGTTGGGAGCGACAAGTTGATCGAGTGTCACACCGTCGAGGTAGTCGTTGATGAGCTTGTCCAGGTTCTTCCACACGTCGAGCGTGGGGCACTCATCCGAGCGTGAGCAGCCCTTGCAGTCGCCATCCAGGCATGCAACCGGTGCCAGACTGCCCTCGGTCAGGCGCAGGATCTCGCCCACCGTGTACTGCTCGGGCGGGCGCGTGAGCACGTAGCCGCCGCCCTTGCCGCGCATGCCCGAAAGCATGTTGGCGCGCACGAGCGTAGCCAAGATGTTCTCGAGATATTTCTCGGAAATCCCCTGTCGCGCCGCGATCTCTTTGAGCGGGATGCGACCGGCCGCCTGGTGCTCGGCCAGATCGACCATAACGCGCAGGGCATATCTGCCCTTTGTAGAAACCAACATGTATAGTGCTGCCTTTCGGTCATTTAGTCCGTAGAAATTCTAGCCGAAAAATTGGTTTTGAAAATACCCGTTCCGGTCAAGATGGTTAATCAGCTCGTAATAATCTTCTATTTCCTATTGCATTACTAGGCTTTAGTGTCTAGTATGCTTCCCAACAGCTAAACGAACAACCTATAAGGTTTATGGGTTTAGCTGCTACACGCACCGTGAAACCACACGGCAACCAGCAACTTGAACACTTTGGAGGTTCACCATGAGCAAGGTTTACACGTCCATCGATCAGCTTATCGGCCACACCCCGCTTCTGGAGCTCACCCACTTTGAGGCCGACGAGGACCTCAAGGCTCGCGTGCTCGTCAAACTGGAACACTTCAACCCCGCCGGCTCCGTTAAAGACCGCGTCGCCAAGAACATGATTGACGAGGCCGAGAAGGCAGGCAAGCTCGTGCGCGGCGGCGACTACACCATCATCGAGCCCACGAGCGGCAACACCGGCGTCGGTATCGCCTCCGTGGCGGCCGCCCGCGGCTACAAGGTGATCATCACTATGCCCGAGACCATGTCCGTCGAGCGCCGCAAGCTGATGCAGGCATACGGTGCGCAGCTCGTGCTCACCGACGGCTCCAAGGGCATGAAGGGCGCTATCGCCAAGGCCGAGGAGCTGCAGAAGGAGACTCCCAACAGTATCATCGCCGGCCAGTTTGTGAACCCCGCCAACCCCGCCATCCACAAGGCCACGACCGGCCCCGAGATCTGGGACGACACCGACGGCAAGGTCGACATCTTCGTCGCCGGCGTTGGCACCGGTGGTACCGTGACCGGCGTGGGCGAGTTCCTCAAGGAGCAGAACCCCGAGATTAAGGTAGTCGCCGTCGAGCCCGCCACCTCCCCGGTGCTCTCCAAGGGCCAAGCCGGCCCGCACAAGATCCAGGGTATCGGCGCCGGTTTTGTGCCCGACGTCCTCGACACCCAGGTCTATGACGAGATCATCCCCGTCGAGAACGACGACGCCTTTGCGACCGGCCGCGCCGTGGGCCACAAGGAGGGCGTGCTCGTGGGCATTTCGTCCGGCGCCGCCGTGTGGGCCGCGCTGCAGCTGGCCAAGCGCCCCGAGAACGAGGGCAAGACCATCGTGGCCCTGCTTGCCGACACCGGCGAGCGCTACCTGTCCACGGCGCTCTTCCTGGACTAGGGCCTGTCGCCCATAGGTTGAGCCCACGGACGAGCCGGTCTCCTCTCTCCCGGCAGTCTGAGCCCATCCAATCAGGGTGTCCCACGAGACGCCCGAACTTGCTACAATGTCTGCGGCGCGGAACCAGCCTCCCGCGCCGCTTTTCTTTTTTGGCCACATGCCACCAAGGAGAACCTCCCCATGCACAACAAGCGCGTGCTCGTCGCCATGAGCGGCGGCGTCGATTCCAGCGTGACCGCGTACCTGCTCAAAAGCCAGGGCTACGAATGCGTCGGCGCCACCATGCGCCTCACCTGCCCCGCGCCCGATCCCGCCACGGGCATGAGTAAGGTCGACCGCGACATCGCCGATGCGAAGGCCGTCGCCGAGCGTCTGGGGATCCCCCATCATGTGCTCGACTTGCAGCAGACCTTCGACCACAGCGTTATCGAGCGCTTTGTGAACGCCTACCAGGAGGGGCTGACGCCCAACCCGTGCATCATCTGCAACCGCCACATAAAGTTTGGCGCGTTGCTCGGTGCGGCGCTGGACATGGGCTGCGACTACATCGCAACGGGTCATTACGCCAAAACAAGCCAGACAGTAGACGGCACCTGGCAGCTGCATCGCGGCGAAGATCCCAAAAAGGACCAGAGCTACTTTTTATATTCGCTTACGCAGGAGCGCCTGGCGCACACGATCTTTCCGCTGGCAGGCCTAGACAAAGAGCGCGACGTGCGCCGCATAGCCGCCGAGCAAGGCTTTACCAACGCCCAGAAGGCCGAAAGCGAGGACATCTGCTTTATTCCAGACGGTGACTACGCGGGCTATATCGAGCGCCGCTGCGGACATCCCGCTGCACCGGGCGACATTGTGTGGCGCGACGGCAGCGTGGTCGGACGCCATAACGGCGCGTTGCGCTATACCATCGGCCAGCGCAAGGGCTTGGGCGTCGCGATGGCGCATCCCGTGTATGTGACGGGCGTCGATGCCGCCAACAACACCGTGCATCTGGGCGAGGCCGAGGACCTAACGGCCACAGCACTCACGGCCGACGACTGGATCTGGAGCGCCCCTGCCGACCGCATGGAGGCAGAACTCGATGCCGGCGGCATTCGCGTGGGCGCCAAGTACCGTTACCGTCAGAAAGACCAAGCAGCGACCCTTACGCGCGGCGAAGACGGGCAAATGCTGCTGACTTTTGACGAGCCGCAGCGAGCCATCGCCCCCGGCCAGGCCGTTGTAGTCTACCACGGCGACATCGTCCTCGGCGGCGGTACCGTGACTGCCGCCATCAAGTAGTCCCACCCCCTTCATAAGTTGCGGTGAAATAGGGACTGTTTAAGCGTTTAAAACCGCCAAACAGTCCCTATTTCACCGCAACTTAGAGAGGACGGCCTCGGTCGGTACTGCCGTATCAGCCGAGGCCGCTGCATCGCTAGCGCTGTACGTAGGCGCGGACGAGCTCGAAGGTGTTGCGCACGCCGTCCATGTGGCTACGCTCGTAGTTGTGGCTCGCATACACGCCGGGGCCGATCAGACCATGGCGAATGTCGTAGCCGGCAGAGAGCGTGGCTTCGACGTCCGAACCGTAATGCGGATACACGTCGATAGCGTAATCGAGCTCAAGCTCGCGCGCGATATTGGACAGCGCCGTCACCAGGTCGTAGTTGTACGGACCGCCCGAATCCTTGGCGCAGATCGACACCATGTGCTCGGTGCAGCCTAGGTCGTCGCCCACGCAGCCCATGTCAACGCTGATCATCTCGCGCGTGTCGGCCGGCACGAAGGCGCCGCCGTGGCCCACCTCCTCGTACACGGTAAAGAGCAGCGAAACCTTACGCGAAAGCGTCACCTCGCCAGCGGCGACGGCACGCGCCAAGCCCAACAAAATGGCGGCCGATAGCTTGTCATCCAGGAAGCGGCTCTTAATGTAGCCGCTCTCCGTCACCGTCGTGCGAGGATCCATAGCGATGATGTCGCCGGTCTGAATACCCAGCTCGAGCACATCGTCCTTGCTGTCGACGTTCTCGTCGAGCAGGATTTCCATGTTCTTCTCGATGGTCTTGACCGGCTCATCGGCCACGTGCGCCGAAGGCTCGGTGTTAAGAACCACGCCCGTGTAGACATTGCCGTCGCGCGTGTAGACGGTGCAGTTCTCGCCATCGGCCGTAGACCACTGATGCCCACCGAGCGTCGTGGGGCGCAGGCGGCCATTGTCCTTAATGGAACGCACCATGGCGCCTAGGGTATCGACATGGCTCGCCAGTACGAGCGGCTCGCCCTCGCCGCCAAGCTCAACGAGCACGTTACCCTTATTAGAACGCTCAGGCCCAAACCCCATATCGCGCAGGGTCTCCATCAGATAATCAGTCGCCGCACGGGTATAGCCCGTCGGCGAAGCAATCGAGGTAAGCGCCTTCAGCTGGTCAGTAATATAGGAGAGCGTAGAATCCATCTTGGACACCAAAGTCACCCTTTCATATCGAATTAAACCCACAGCAACAATACCACCGCGAACCATCTTTTTACTTAGCGAGATAACCCATTGAGCTCCTCAGAACTGCGCCCGCCACGATAACGAGCCGGCGGGCCCCTGCCCGTTAGCCCACAATCTTCCCGCAGGACGGAGGAAGCCCCCGCCGCACGAAGTGCGCAGCGGGGGCTTCCGACATGTCCGAGGACGATTGTGGGCTAACGGGCAGAGGCCCGCCGAACCAAGTTAGGCAGCCGGGCAGATCTTCTTGAAGAGCTCGATGACGTCGTCGAGCGTCGCCTCGCGCGGGTTGCCCGGGAAGCAAGCGTCGGCCATGGCGTCCTTGGCCAGAACCTCGATCTCGTCGGCCTTCATGGCCTCGCAGACGTGCGGAATGTTCACGTCGGCGGAAAGCTGCTTGACGGCGGCGATAGCGGCGTCGGCAGCCTCGTCGGTGCTCATGCCCGTGGTGTCAACGCCCATGGCAATGGCAACCTTGGCCAGGCGCTCAGCGCAAACCGGCTTGTTGAACTCCATGGCGATCGGCAGCAGCATGGCGCAAGCGACGCCGTGCGGGGTGTCGTAGTGAGCAGACAGGGTGTGAGCCATGGCGTGGTCGATGCCCAGGCCAACGTTGGAGAAGCCCATGCCGGCGACATACTGACCAAGAGCCATGCCCTCGCGGCCGGAGCCGGGCTGACCGGACTTGGCCTCGGCGACGGAGTCACGCAGGTTCTCGCTGATCAGCTTAATAGCCTCAAAGTGGAACATGTCAGAGAGCTCCCAAGCACCCTTGGTAGTGTAGCCCTCGATGGCGTGGGTAAGAGCGTCCATACCAGTGGAAGCGGTCAGGCCGGCGGGCATGGAAGCCATCATGTCGGGGTCGACGACGGCGACCTCGGGGGCGTCGTTGGTGTCGACGCACACGAACTTGCGGACCTTCTCGGGGTCGGTGATGACGTAGTTGATGGTGACCTCGGCAGCGGTACCGGCGGTCGTCGGCACGGCGATGGTGAACACGGCGTGGTTCTTGGTGGGAGCAACGCCCTCGAGGCTACGGACAGCGGCGAACTCGGGGTTGTTGATAATAATGCCGATGGCCTTGGCGGTGTCCATGGAGGAGCCGCCACCGATGGTCACGATAGCGTCAGCCTCGGCGGCCTTGAAGGCCTCGACGCCGTCCTTGACGTTCTGGATGGTGGGGTTGGGCTTGATCTCGGAGTAGAGGCTCCATGCGATGCCGGCGGCGTCGAGCTCGTCGGTCACCTTAGCGGTAACGCCAAACTTGACCAGATCGGGGTCGGAGCAGACGAAGATCTTCTTGTAGCCGCGACGCTGGAGCTCGCCGGGGATCTCCTTGATGGCGCCGGAACCATGATAAGAGATGGTGTTGAGAACGAAACGATTAGCCATTGATAGCCTCCCATCGTGTGCGGGGCATCCATTACACCCCACGCTATGAGTCCCATCCTAACGCTTTTGAAACAAAAAACGCGTGAGAACGTCAAAATTGTTAAAGCGTTTCAACACATGATGAAAAATATTGCGGCAAAGGGACAGCCCCTTTGCCGCATTCGGTTACTTTCGGCAGCCCTCTTTCCAAGCCTCGGCCGCAACCTTCCAGCGTAAGCGCAAGTCGCGCTCGCGGTCGATGAACATGATGGCAAACGCGACAAACAGCAGCAAACTCGCCACGACGATGGCGTGCAGCCCCATGCGCTCAATACACCAGTTGCCCAGCACGGCGCCAAACACAAAGATAAAGATCACGCCAAAGTACAGCAGGCCGTTTTCCAAAAAGCCGCGCCTGTGGGTGATGATGTAATCGTCCACGTTTTGCAGCGCGTTGCGCAAGTTGCCGATGCACATGGTCGTAGCGATGCCGTGACCGTGGATCTTGCGGAAGCTCTCGACCTGCATGCCGCAGGCAAATGAGGTGAGGCAGTTGGCGAGCAGGTTGAAATTGCCGCCCGGGATAAAGCTCACGCCCAGCAAGATGACGGCTTCAAAGAACACCGTCACCTGACGCCAGTGGATCACGCTGCCAAACCGCTCGTGTACCAGATCGGCAAGCATAATACCCACGGCAAACGACACCACAGGGAAGAAGTAGCGCCCCGCAAGTGCCCAGTTGCCCTCCGAGATGCTCACGCCCACGAGCAGGATGTTGCCTGTCTGCGCGTTGGCGAAAACATGGTCGCGCCCAATGTACGAATACACGTCCATAAAGCCACCGGCAAGCGCCAAGATAATGCCCAGCTCAATAGACTCCGATATCTGTTTGGCACGCTGCATCGTCGTGCATCCTCCTTGTTGACGACTCTCTCGTGCGTTGGCGGAAACATAGCCGCCGTTCATACTGTAACCCATTGACAACATGGCGTGCGCGCGAGACGGGTTCTCCAACGCGCAGATACACAGTCTGGAAACAAACGACACGCGCATCGACGCGCCAATCCGCCAGCTCATGTACTCCCCCAGTCTTTTTAGCCCCGTCCCAAAAAGACTGGTTACAATTACGTGCAGCATACAGACACCGGGAGGGATCGTGGCAAAAAAGCCTCAGCACGCTCAGAACAACCAGCGCAGTCAGCAGGGCAAACAGGGCCAGCAGCAAAAGCGCGGCGGCAAGGCGCAGGTCACGGTCACCCGCGCCAAGCATTCCCAAGCGACGCCCGCCCGCCCCTGGCGTCCGGGCCGCGATAAATTCCTCCCCGTCAGTCGTGCCGACATGGATGCGCGCGGCTGGGACCAGTGCGACTTTGTCTACATCTGCGGCGATGCCTACGTGGACCATCCCAGCTTTGGCATGGCCATCATCAGCCGCGTACTCGACGCGCACGGCTACAAGGTGGGCATCATCTGCCAACCCGACTGGACCGACCCCGCCAGCATCACTGTGCTCGGCGAGCCGCGCCTGGGCTTTTTGGTCAGTGCCGGCAACATGGACTCCATGGTCAACCACTATTCGGTGACCAAGCATCGCCGCCACACCGACGCCTACACGCCCGGCGGCGAGGAGGGGCGCCGTCCCAATCGCGCCGTCACGGTCTACGGCAACCTCATCCGCCAGACGTTTAAGGACGCTCCCATCATCATCGGCGGCATCGAGGCGAGCCTGCGCCGTCTGGCCCACTACGACTACTGGCAGGACAAGCTCAAGCGCTCGGTACTGCTCGACTCGGGCGCCGACATCCTCATCTACGGCATGGGCGAGCACGCGATCGTCGAGATCGCCGACGCGCTCGACGCGGGGCTGCCCATCGATCAGATTACCTATATCAATGGCACCGTCTACCGCACCAGCTCGCTCGATGAGGTCTACGACTACGACCTGCTGCCCAGCTGGGACGACCTTGCCGCTGACAAGCTCAACTACGCCCGCAGCTTTAACGTGCAGCAGCAGAATATGGACCCCATCACCGGGCATCGCCTGGTAGAGCCATATCCCAACAGCGTGTACGTGGTGCAGAACCCGCCGTCGGCAACACTCACCACCGACGAGATGGACGAGGTTGCCGAACTCCCCTACGCACGCGATTGGCATCCCGACTACGACGCGGCAGGCGGCGTGCCGGCCTTTGCCGAGATCAAGTTTTCCATTAGCTCCAACCGCGGCTGTTTTGGCGAGTGCTCGTTTTGCGCGCTCACCTTCCACCAGGGCCGCGTGTTGCAGATGCGCAGCCACGACTCGATCATGCGCGAGGCCGAGCTGCTCACGCGCGATCCCGAGTTTAAGGGCTACATCAACGACGTGGGTGGACCGACGGCCAACTTTAGCCGCCCCGCCTGCGACAAGCAGCTCAAGCACGGCGTGTGCAAGAACAAGCGCTGCCTGTGGCCGAGCGTATGCAAGAACATGGTGGTCGACGAGAGCGGCTACACGCAGCTGTTGCGCGATCTGCGCCAGCTGCCGGGCGTCAAGAAGGTCTTCGTGCGCAGCGGCATCCGCTTTGACTACACCATGGCCGATGCCTCGGACGAGTTTTTGCGCGAGCTGCTGGAGCACCATGTCTCGGGCCAGCTACGCGTGGCACCCGAGCACGTGAGCGACGCGGTGCTGTCCGTGATGGGCAAGCCGAGCCGAGCTGTCTACGACGCATTCTGCCGTAAATTTGAACGCTTGAATCGCGAATACGGACTCAAGCAGTACGTGGTGCCGTATCTGATCTCGAGCCACCCCGGCTCGACCATGAAGGAAGCCGTGGACCTTGCCGAAGCCGTGCGTGACATGGGCTACATGCCCGAGCAGGTGCAGGACTTCTACCCCACACCGTCCACCATGTCGACGTGCATGTACTACACCGGCGTGGACCCGCGCACCATGAAACCGATCTATGTGGCGCGCGACCCGCACGAGAAGGCCATGCAACGTGCGCTCATCCAGTATCGCAAACCCGAGAACTACAAGCTGGTGCGCGAGGCACTGGAGAAGGCCGGCCGTCGCGACCTGATCGGCTACACCAAGCATTGTCTGATCCGTCCCGTGCCGCCGCGCCCGGGCGAGACGTCTGCCGGCGGTGGGCATGGCACCGGCAAGAAGGGTGGCAAACCGCACGGCGGCGCCGCCGGCAAGGGACCCAAGGGCAGCAAGGGATACGGCGGCATGTCGCGCGCGCAGAACACCGCCGGTCGCAATCGCGCGGCACAGGGACGTCAGGGCGCCAACGGAGGCGGCAGACGCAACTAGCGCGGCGAGGCGGCATGCCGCCGTTGGCGACACGACACGCCCCACCAATAAAATGCCGCTCGCCGGGGCGTCGCAGAACGATTCCCCGGCGAGCGGCCGATTAATATTGTCTATCTCAAAACGTCGTTATTTTTTGTCGAAACGACCATAGAGCGCAAACGAGAGCGCCGCAGAGATAACCCAAGTCAAAGCGATGCAGACGACAATCATGATCAGGTTCATGGGATTGCCGCTTGGATCGGCATAAACGGGCAACGAGGTAATGCCGGGCATAACAAAGCCGAAGCACTTTGCGCCGAGAACAACGGTAAGCGCACCGCCAATGCCATCCGCAATCATCGCAGCGATAAGCGGAGTCCTGTTAGGAACCTGAACGGTAAACAAGGCGGGCTCGGAAATTCCCATAAATGCCGAGAAGGCGCACGTCATTGCAGCGGACTTGAGCTTTTCGTCGGTCATGCGCAGGGCTGCACCAAAAGACGCACCGCTTTCGGCGAGGTTATGGCAGAAAGAGATCGGGAGCAGATAGTCATACCCAAGCGTTGCGATATTGGAAATCTGGATAGGGCTCGTTGACTGATGCATGCCGAAGAGCACGATAAGCGGCATAAAGAAGCCCAGCAGAAAACCGGCAACGGGGCCTAACGTCGAGAATAGCCAAACGATACCGTTGGCAAGACCAAGACCGCACCAGGCACCAATCGGAGCGAGCACAAACAGGTTGACGGGAATCACGATAGCAAGGGAGAGCGCCGGAACGACAACGAGCTTAAAAAGATCCGGCACGACTTTGTCGATTGCGCGATATACAAAAGACAAGCCAATGACGCCAAAGATAACCGGGAACACGGAATCGGCGTAGCTAAAAATCGGCACCGCAAAACCGAACAGCGCAAGAGGCGTCTCGCCCGTACCGACAGCGTTGACAATGGTCGGGTACATCAGCGATCCGGCAACACAAAGCGCAAGCGAACGGTTGACTCGGAACTTATCAGCTGTAGACATTGCCAGCAAAAACGGCAAGAAGTAGAACGGGATATCCGAAATCATATTGAATATCGCAAAGTCGCCGGCACCCGTGTCGATTCCAAAAGCCGCGATAGCAGCCAGGATGCCCTTTACGATGCCTCCCGCCACCAGTGCGGGAATGATAGCGGAGAAGATGCCGGTGATGATATCGAATACGCGCGCCGAACCTTTTTGGAGCTCAGGCTGCTCGGCGTCGGCGGAGACCTCGCCACCCATCCTGTCGCCTAGCATGGGCTCCAATTCGTCATATACCGACCCCACGCTGGCGCCGATGATAACCTGCCACTGCCCGTCTTTAACCTGCGCGCCCAAGGCGCCGTCAAGCGTCTTAAGGGCCTCCAGGTCTGCCTTGCTATCGTCCTTCAGGTTGAATCTGAGCCTTGTAATGCAGTGCGTTGCCATAACAACGTTATCGGCGCCGCCCACGAGCTCGAGGACACGAGCGGCCAGTTCCTTCTTGTCTGCCACAACAATCACTCCTACCCAAGATCCTCGCCATTAGTGGCGATACATTTCTGATACCAATAGAAAGAGTCTTTACGCGAGCGCTCCGCAGTGCCGTTGCCGCAATTATCCAGGTCGACATAGATAAGCCCGTAGCGCTTGTCCATCGTAAGAGGACCGCAGGCAACAAGGTCAATGAATCCCCAGATCATGTATCCGCGCACGTCAACGCCATCGATCACCGCTTCCTTAAGGCACTTTATGTGCTGGCGCAAATAATCGATTCGATACTCGTCGTGGATGCTGCCATCCTCCTCGACTACATCAGATGTACCGAGGCCGTTCTCGGCGATATACAGGGGCAGCCCATAGCGGTCATACATCTGGTTAAGGGTAACCCTCAGGCCAATGGGATCGAGCTGCCAGCCCCACTCACTCGTCTCGAGATAAGGGTTCTTGTTTGCCATGACCAGATTTCCCGCAGTCTTCTCCCATCCCTGATCGCAGGTGGATACCTGGGAAAAGTAGTACGAGAAGGCCAGGAAGTCGACAGTGTTGCGAGCGATGAGCTCTTCATCGCCCGGCTCCATTTGAATCTCGATATCGCACGCGTCGAAATAGCGATTCATATAAGCGGGGTATTTTCCACGAGCCATCACATCCGTATAGAACCAGTTGGAATACTGGTCGTCGTGAATAGCCTGCATGTTATCTTCGGGACGGCAGGTGGCGGGATACGTACAGAATCGAGCGATCATGCCGCCAACGGGAGTATCGGGCGAAAGACGATGGACAATCTCGACGGCACGCGCATTGGCAACGAACTCGTGGTGCAGACACTGGAAGATGGCTCGATCGAAGTTCTCCCCCTCTTCGTCTTTGACCAGACAGACCCCGTCCCAAGGCGAAAAACGCGCTGCATTGAACTCGTTAAAAGGCAGCCAGAAATCGACCAGATCGCCCAATTCCGTAACGATTGTCTCGACATAGCGGGCGAAGAAATCAATCGTCTTGCGATTCTTCCATCCCCCATATGTGGTGACAAGATTTACCGGGATGTCATAGTGGAGCATGGTGACGAAGGTTTTAATGCCGTGCTTTTTGCACTCACCCAGCATGCTTCGATACCACTCGATGCCTTCGCGGTTAGGCTCAAGATCATCTCCGTTAGGATAGATTCGGCTCCAGCAAATAGAGGTGCGGAACAGCTTGAGGCCCATCTCCGCAAAAAGCGCGATGTCCTCACGGTAGTGATGATAGAAGTCGTTACCGCGCCTAAACGGGTAGAACTCAACACCATCATCTGCGAGAGCGTTCATTAGTTCGTCATGGCAGAAGGGGTTGTTTTGATGCTTGTCCTCAATCTGGTCATGAGTCCAGGTACCATCCAGCCATCGACAATCCTGCGTCGACTTTCCCTTTCCGCCCTCATTCCAGGCGCCATCGGCCTGCGAGCACGATATGGCTCCGCCCCATAAAAAGTCGGAGTCAAACCCATGTTTTAACTTACTCATTTGCCCTCCTTGATCGGATGCTCCAGCGGATAACCCAATACTAGGAAGAACAAGATGCATAAGATATCGCATAGAAAGCGTGGGTTTATAACATTTTTTTAGATACAATACCGTTTAAGGCATCGATTCTACCGTTCACCCCTGGAGCACCCCATGGATTCGAATCTCAAACAGCTGCTCTATACGCATACCGAGACCGAAGAGTGGCATCGCACACATCCGGGAGAGCTCAGCCCGCGATATAACAGGGTGGAAACCACAACCATTAACGGCGAAGAGGTCTATCTGTTTGATTGGAAAGAAACTCTCGACGAAAACCCCGTGGGCCTTATCAAGGAGTCGCGCTTTACCGATATTCCTCCTCATATCAATCGGGATATGGAGCTTAACTACGTGTACGACGGCGTCTGCACGTTTATCGTCAACGGACGGCGACTACTCCTTAAAAAGGGCGACGTGCTCATTTGCAACACCGGCGTAGTCAGAAGCGTTCCATACGTTAAGGGCGAGCATGATATCGTCATTTCGATCGTCTTCAAAAAAGAAATGTTCGATTCGTTGTTCCTGAGCCAGCTACCCGGCGCGTCACCATTAACGAATCTTCTATTTGATTTTGTGTCCAAAAACCGCGAGGCCCGAAAATATCTCATTCTTCCAGAGGAATACGCCCGACATGCGCGACGCCTCATCGAGATGCTCTTTATCGAATATCACTTTAAAGATGCCTATTCCAATGAACTCATGAGGCACCTCGCCGTCAGCCTATTCCTTGTTCTCATTCGAGGACTGTACCGACGCTCCGCAACTGATAACCAGGCGATCATGTCGGACGAACGCATCGTGTCGATTCTGAATCATATTGAGCGAAGCTACGGCGACTGCACACTCGAAAGCATTGCGAGCGATACGGGTTATAGCACCAGCTATCTCAGCAGCTTGATCAAGCAAAAAACCGGCAAAACGTTTTCGCAAATCAAGCTTAACCAGCAGCTCACAGAGGCGGCATATCTTCTCAATAACACCGAGCGCAGCGTGCAGTATGTAGCCCGAAAAGTCGGCATCTCCAACATGTCATTCTTTTACTCAAAATTTAAAGAAGCATTCGGCGAAACGCCAGGTGCGTTCAGGACGCATCGGTCTAATTAAAGGCGTTATTACTCAGACCGATCAGCTTCGCGCGACACGGGAATGCACAATCGAAGCAGCGAGTGCATCGCCTCTACCAGCACAAAGCCGGCGATGCCAACCGTGACCACAAGGTCGAACGGCGTGTTCACAAACCAGAGCAATGTCATGAGATACGACCCGGCATTAAAGGCAAAGTGCAGCAGGATCGTGTAGCGGAGCTTTCCGGTGGTCACGAACACCCAACCAAAAATGAGGCCGGCAGCGCCCGCGTAGCAACCCTGCACCCAGTTCATGTGCATAAAGCCGAAGATCGCCGCCTGCAGCACAATCGCCGCGGCGACGCCCCAGGTACTCGGGGCCGCCCAGGGCACTATGGCGCCGTCCTGCGCGTTCGCGCGGCGCCGGCGCTTCCAGAGCGAACGGCACTGTGGATTAAACGCACGCAGCGAAAACTCAAAGATGATGCCGCGCACCAGGAGCTCTTCGCAAAACGGAGCGCCGAGCACTGTGGTCAAGACCGCAAGAAGGCTGGTATCGCCCATGCCCGTCTCCTCGACGAGATCGCTATAGTCTGCCGCGACCTCGGGCAGCAGCGACAGTACGCCGTCGCATAGGTAGCTAATGACCACCTGCATGGATAGGCCGATCACAACAATGCAGACAATGCGCTTCCATGCCGCGCCTGCTCCCCCGCCGAGCGGGCGTTCGCCTTGCCGGCGCGCCATGAAGGAGCGGGGCCACAGATAACGCCACCACAGCAGCGCCATCAAAAATGACGCCGTCTGAGCGGCAGCCTGGAACCATTGGATATCGAGATTGTCGACCGGGAAACCTGTCAGCGCCGACACGATGTCCAACGCGGAGAACAAAACCATGCTCAGGGCAATATCGGCAGCAACAACACCAAAACAGGCAAGCGCCCAAATCATCGCATTGAGCATGCCAACCTCCTCAAAACCCGGCACTTAGGGACGTTCCTTAACTGCCGACAGAAAAGGAACGTCCCCAAGTGCCGGCAGTTTGGGACAGTCATTGTTGATGAGAATCGGGCGCAGCGCCAAAAGCCCCGTTGGGCGAGATGTCGAACGGAAAGGTGCCGCAGCGATTGAAGGCGGCGATGAACATGCGGATGGCGTTGGACGGCGTGGTGCCCACGAGCTGGGTTGCCGCCGCGAAGGCCGCCTTTTCCTCGGGCAAGACCTTCGCGACAACCGGGGTCATGTGTTCTGCCATGGCGCTTCCTTTTTGAAACGACGGTGGTGCGGATGGATGCGGGCCACGCGGCTGGGCGACGGGCTGTGAAGGCAACCCGATTGGCCCGCATCTGGAGTTTGTTCTACGGCGTTGGTATTACTTGGTATTCCTAAGTATTACCCCGCAGATAGAATACCATACCCGATCCCATGGGGACGGAGAAAAAACGGATCAATTTGTTGCTGAGTAAGTATTTAGAGCGTGATGATGTCCGAGATATTGAGGGCCTGAGCGTCGACGGCATCGTGCGTAGCAAGCAACAGCATGCGGCCGTCGAGCAAGTCGCGCACGACCTCGGCGCATGCGTCGCGCGCAGCGATGTCTAGACCGGTAAAGGGCTCGTCCAGAATCACCGCGTCGCCTGGGCACAGCAGAGCTCGGGCAATCTCGACGCGACGGCGCTGCCCGCCCGAAAGCTCGGCCACACGAGCATGCACATCGACCCCCGGCACCAGCAGGCGCAACAGGGCTGCGGCACTCGAGGCGTCCATGTGCGCGTCGGCGCACACCAGCACGTTATCCAGGGCAGAAACGTCCTCGACCAGGTGCACATCCTGAAACACCATCGAGCACGGTGCGCACTCCCCCGCCGCCAGCGCGAGCAACGTCGACTTGCCCACACCCGAGGCGCCCATCACGCAGGCGCGCCCACCCGCGGGCACGCGAAGCACCAGTCCGTCGAGTGCCGGCGACCAGGGCGCCCGGTCGCCCACCGCGAGCGCAAGCTCCGCAGCAGCGCCGGCGCCAGCAGAGTCGCCCGAACGCCCGCGAGTACCACGCCCATGTGCCCACACGGCAGCACGCCACGCCGCGGGCCCCGAAGCCCGCAGCAACCACACCAGCACGCGCTCGCATGCCCACGAAGCCATAACAACCAGCACGGTCCAGGCCAGCAAATCGGCAGTCTCAATCAAAAGCTTCGCCTGATAGATGCGCTCGCCCACGGTGCCCACCGCCATGCCGATGAGCTCCGCTGCCACGCCGGCCTTCCAGCTCATGCCGATCACGGCACGGGCACACGAAAGCGCAAACGGCAGGACTTCACGCCAGGTATGGGCGCAAAACAGTCGCCAGCCCCGCACGCCATGCAGGCGGAACATCTGCTCCAGCGGCCTATCCGCTTGCGTCAAGCCCTCGACCAGCGAAAAATACACGCCCGGCAGTGCCATCAAAAAGACCGCCGCAATGCTCACGCGCGCCGACCCCAGCCAAATGAGCAGCAGGACCACTACGCAGGCAACCGGCGTCGCCTTAACAAACGAAAGCGCCGGCGCCACCAGGCGGGCAAACGTCCGCGACCGCACCGAGACTCCCGCCAACACGCCACCACACACCGCGGCAAGCGCCAGCCCGCCCAGTATCCGCACGCCCGAGCCCACCAGAATCGCCCACGTGCTGGCATCGCACACCAGCCGCAGCAACGCCACCACGACAGCGCCCGGCCCCGGCAAAATCAACGGCTGTGCCACCAACGCCGCCGCAAAGACCCACACGGCAAGCCAAAAGGCGGCAACGGCACCTGCTGCCGCCACCGCCTTCATACGCTCTGTCATTTGTCGAGCAAACGCACGCACGGGCTACTCCATGTAGTAGAAATCGTCAGCCGGGAGCTTGCCGCCCACGGCGCTCGCGTCCGCATCGGCCAGCACCTGCAGGTACCCGCCGAGCGCCGCCTTCATATCCTTCCCCGTCTGGCACACGAGCATGCACCCGGGAATCACCTTTTCGGCAATCGCGGCGTTATCGACGATACCCGCATCGACCACGGCCTGCGCCCAGTCTGCCGGCGCCGCATTGACGGCTTTCACGCTCGCCTCATGGCAGCGCAAGAATTCCGCCACGGCCTCGGGATGCTCCTCGGCAAAGGCTCGGCGCACCACGGTCACGCCCGTCAGCAGGCGCGAACCCGTGTCACCCGCCAGCTCATCCCACACATCGGTCAAGCTCACCGGTGCCGAAAGTTTGCCTTCGCTCTTAGCGATAGCAGCGGTCTTGAACGGCTCCGGCAGCACGCCCACGGCGGACGGGTCGGCAAGCAGGGCCGACAGCACCTCGGTGGGCTCGCTCTTAAACTCAAGCGTCACCTGGCCGGTCAGGCCCGCGCGCTCCAGCAGGTAGTTCATGACGTACTCTGGCGTGGTGCCCTTGCCCGTCATGTAGACGGTATGGCCCGCCAAATCGCCAAACGAGGCCACACTCGCGTCGCCCGTCAACATGCTCAGCACGCCCAGCGTATTGATGTCGATGACCTGCACCGCACCCTCGGTCTTGTTGTAGAGCACGCTCGCCACGTTGGCGGGCACTAGGGCGATATCGACATCGCCCTGAATCACCTTGGGCACGATCTCGTCAGCGGCAGTGTTAATCGCAAAGTCGAACTCATTGTCCGTCTCGCCATCGGTCGCCTGGCCCATAAACCGCACCAGCCCAATCGACGTCGGGCCCTTGAGCGACGCGACGTGCACCTCAACCGGCCCGGCAGCGGCACCGCCAGCGGCAGACCCGGCAGCCGAGCCCACAGCAGACCCCGCCCCCGCAGACCCGCCACCACAGCCAACCAGCGCAAGCGACAACGCACCCGCGGCAAGCGCCGAGGCAAACCCCCGGCGCGTCATCTCAACATCAAACGCGCGCATCGTTAGCACACCCCCTCGTTGGGCATCGACCAGGCGTGATGGTCGGTATGCAGCAGCTCCTCGGCCAGCGGCGAGAGCGGCGCGCCCAAAAACTCGCGGTAGCACGCCTGGACATCGGGATTCTCGTGCGAGAAGCGAATGTCCGCCTTCGCATCCAGGCCCCACAGCACCTGGCCGCGCTCGGCTGCCAGCTCGCAGCCGTCGTGGATGGGCTGACCGCCGCCACCGACGCAGCCGCCCGGGCATGCCATAACCTCGACGAAGTCATAGCTTACACGGCCGTCGCGAATCGCGTCGAGCAGGCGGGCGGCGTTGCCCAGCCCGTGTGCCACGGCAACACGCACCTTAGTGCCATCGATATCGGCGACGGCTTCCTTCCAACCATCCAGGCCACGCACATCGGTAAAGAAGTCCGCATCGGGGTTCTTGCCCGTCACCAGGTAATATGCCGAGCGCACGGCGGCCTCCATCACGCCGCCCGTGGCGCCAAAGATCACACCCGCGCCCGTGCCAAAGCCCAGCGGCGTATCGAGCGGCTCCTCGACCAGCGTGTCCACGCTCACGTGGCTCGCGCGGATCATGCGCACCATCTCGCGCACTGTCAGCGCAACGTCTACGTCGGGCGCGCCGCCCTCGCCCACCATGCTCGGCAGCGCACACTCGGCCTTCTTGGCCGTGCACGGCATCACGGACACCACGAACAGGCGCTCGGGCTCCACGCCCAACACCTTGGCGTAGTACGTCTTGGCGATGGCGCCGAACATCTGCTGCGGCGACTTGGACGTGGACAGGCTGTCGACAAACTCCGGATAGCGCGCCTTCACAAAGCGCACCCAGCCCGGGCAGCAGCTCGTAAACATGGGCCAGCCGCGGCTGTCGCCCTCACCCTTGGCAGCGGCGCCCAGGCGCTCGAGCAGCTCGGAGCCCTCCTCCATAATGGTGAGGTCGGCCGAGAAATCGGTGTCGAACACGTACTCAAAGCCCACGCGGCGCAGCGCGCAAGCCAGACGCTCAACGGTTGCCTCCTCGCGCGGAATGCCGAGCTCCTCGCCCCAAGCGCTGCGCACGGCAGGCGCGATCTGCACCAGCACGATCTTGTCGGGATTAGCGAGCGCGTCAAATACGGTCTCGGTGTCGTCGCGCTCGCGCAGCGCGCCCGTCGGGCAATGCGTGATGCACTGACCGCAGGCGACGCAATCAGTCTTGCCGATCGGCGCGCGTCCGCGGGTACCCACGGCGGTATGTGTGGCGCGGTTGGTCAGGTCCCAAATCCCCAGGCCCTGCACGCTCTCGCACACCTTGATGCAGCGCATGCATTTAATGCACTTGTCGTTTTCGCGGATGATGGGGAAATCGAAATCCCAGCCCTCGCCCGCCAAATGCCTTTGATACGGCAGATAGAAGATGCCCAGGTCGTTGGCGATGGTCTGAAGGTTGCAGTTGCCGCTGCGCACGCAGCTCGTGCACTGCGAATCGTGCTGGGACAGCAGCAGCTGCACGTTGGTGCGGCGGGCCTCGCGGGCCTTGGGGCTGTTGGTGTGGACCACCATGCCGTCAAGCACGTAGTTGTTGCAGGCGGCAACCAGCTGGTCGCAGCCCTCAACCTCGACCACGCACACACGGCAGCCGCCGATCTCGTTCAGATCGCGCAGGTAGCACAGGATGGGAATCTGGATGCCGACGGACTTGGCCGCGTCCAGGATCGTGGTGTGCTCGGGTACCACGACCTCGCAATTATCGATAGTGAGCTTGACCATATTGTGCGCTCCGTTTTCGGTGTTGTCGCTGACGGTGGTTTTGTTGGGCTCTACCATTCCAGGTTCCTCCCTCCGCGGAACGCGCCAAAGCCAAAGTGATCGCAACGCAGGCAGCGGCTCGCCTCTTGGCGCGCCTCCTGCTCGGTGAGACCCTGCTCGACCAGATTCCAATCGTGAATACGCTCGCCGGCCTCGCGCTCGCCCAGCTCGCAGCGGGCGCACTCATGCTTGCCCTTAAACTGGACGGTCGGCAGTTCCACGTCGAGCTTGATCTTGTGGTCGAAGCCCAGGTAGTGGTCGATGTTTGCCGACGCCACGCGGCCGGCATTGATAGCGCGAATGACGGTGGCGGGGCCGGTCTGGCAGTCGCCGCCGCTAAAGAGGCCATCGAAGTTGGGCACGACGCCGTCCGAATCGGTGACGATGCAGCCCCACTTGCAGGCAATGCCCATCTCCTCAAACGGCTTGGAATCGATGTCCTGACCAATGGCCACAAACACGCGCTCGCAGGGGATGACGCGCTCGGGCGTGGCGGCGGCACGCGGAGCCGGACGACCGCGGCGGGGCTCGCCGATAATCTGCGGCTGCACGCGCAGGCCACTCACGCGACCTTCCTCGCCCGTCTCAATAGCGAGCGGTGCGGTGAGCTCAAGAACCTCGCAGCCCTCGGCCTGGGCGCCGGCAATCTCGGCATCCTGGGCCGTCATGTCGCAGATGCGACGGCGGTAGACGATGCTCACCTTTTCGGCACCGCAGCGCACGGCAGAGCGCGCCACGTCCATGGCCACGTTCCCGCCGCCGATGACGCACACGCGCTGGCCGCTCAGGTCGGGCAGCTCGTCATCACCGATGGCGCGCAGCATCTTGACGGCCGACTCTACGCCGGGCGCTTCTTCGCCCGGAAGGCCGAGCTTCTTATCGCTGTGGGCACCGATGGCCAGGTAGACGGCATCGAACTCGTCGCGCAGGCGGGCAAGCTCCTCGCCGTTGACGGAGTGATCGAGCTCAACGTCGATGCCGGCGCTCAAGATCCAGTCGATCTCGGCCTGTAGGCGCTCGCGCGGCAGACGGTAGCTGGGAATGCCATAGCGCAGCATGCCGCCCAGGTGGTGGCGCTGATCAAAGATGGTCACCTTATGACCCATCACGGCCAGGTAGTAGGCACAGGAAAGGCCGGCCGGGCCGCCGCCAATCACGGCGATGCGCTTGCCGGTGTTGTCAGCCACGTTGGGCTTGTAATCGTTGAGGTCGCTGTGCTCAACGGCAAAACGCTTGAGGGCGAGAATGTTCATGGGGTCATCGACCATGCCACGACGGCAGTGCATCTCGCAGGGATGCTCGCACACCAGGCCGCAAACGAGCGGCAGCGGGTTGTTCTTGCGGATGACCTTGACGGCATCGGCATAGCGGCCGGCCTCGACCAGCGAAATGTAACCGGGAATGTCGACGTGCGCCGGGCAGCCCGAGACGCACGGGACGCGGGCCTCGCGGTCAAAGCCACAGGAGTGCTCGCGGATGTGGTGCTCAAAATCGTCACGGAAACCGCGGATAGCCGTAAGCGCCATGGCGCCGGCCTCGTAACCGATGGCGCAATCGCTCGAAAGATAGATGGTGCGGGCGGTGCGCTCGATCAGATTGAGCGTGGACTCGTCGGCGCGGCCCTCGAGCACATCGGCGAGCAGATCGCTCAGCGCGCTCAGGCCCACGCGGCAGGGCGTGCACTTGCCGCAGCTCTGGGTGGAGCACAGGTTGACGAGCGCTGCCGTAAACTCAACGGGACACGGGGCGAGCGAACTCACCGCCAGACGACGTCCGAGCGCATCGTGCAGGTCGTCCATGACGGCCTGAGCGTGGCTGCGTTCCATTACATGCAGTCGAGCCATAAGATCCCCTCTCACATGGCAGCCCGGAGGCGAAGCCGAGCGAAGTTGCTATACGCAACACACTGACCTAAAAAGTTGTTAGGTCTCCACGCAGTTCGGCAGGCGGTATGAAATGTCACCATCAGCGGTGAAAATGAACATTATCGCAGATAAATGCCATATTTGATAAAACGCGTTACCAAACGACAATGCCCCGCCCACGCAATCACGTGGGCGGGGCATTGCTTCAGGCATGCGGCCAGCGACCCTGTTGCTTTTACTTAAGCTCGGGCCAGTAACCCTTGTTGGCCTCGATCATGTCGTCGAGAACCTCCTTGGCGACCTTCATCGACGGCACGGTCTTGTTGAGCGTAAAGGCCTTAAGCGCCTTCTCGTACGAACCCTCGATCGTAGCCTCGACAATGAGCTTCTCGGAGTTCAGCTGCTGCATCATGAGGCCCTGCTGGAACAGCGGAATGTTGTCGCGGCTGATGACCTCGGGGCCGTTCTTGCCAATGTAGGCAGGCAGCTCGACCATAGCGTCGTAGGGCATGTTGGGGATGGCGCCCTTGTTCTCGCAAATGACCAGGAAGCGCTGCTTGGTGTCGTTCTTCAGAGCGATAGCCAGATCGGCAATCCAGTCGCCGTGGCTGCCCGCATAGAACGTGCTCTCGTCGATCTCGCCCGTCTTCTCGTAATGGTCGATACCATCAAAGAGGTTCTTCTCACGCGTCTCCTCAACCTCGTTAGCACGGGTGCGCTCGGGGTTGGAGTGCTCGACGAACTCCTTCTGCTGCAGGTAGTAGTTCAGATACGTGTTGGGCAGGTACTCCGGGAAGCACTCCATGATCTCGTACTCGCCCTTCCAGACGTAGTACCAGCTGCCCTTGGTGTGGCGGTTCTGCTCGGGGTGCTCGTCGACGGCCTCCTCGGGCTTCTTTGCCATGAGCGAGCCCATGCCCTTGAGGTAAGAGTCGGGCAGCAGAATCTCATGCTCCTTGATGTACTCGCGCAGCTGCGGGAGCACCTCCTCGCCCTTGTGGCGGATCGAGGTGAACCAACCAAAGTGGTTGAGGCCAAAGTAATCGTACTCGACATCCTTCTTGTCGATATCGAGCGCGGCGCAAACCACGTCGATGATCGCGATCGGCATGTCGCAGATGTTGATGATACGAGCGTTGGGACGCAGCACGCGGCAGCCCTCGGAGACGATGGCGGCAGGGTTGGAGTAGTTGAGAATCCAGTAGTCCTTCTTGGCGTACTTCTCAACGTCATCGATCAGCTCGACCATGGGGAAGATGGTGCGCATGCCGTAGGCAAGGCCGCCGCAACCGCAAGTCTCCTGACCCACGCAGCCGTGACGCAGCGGAATCTTCTCGTCCTGCTCGCGCATGGCGTAGCCGCCCACGCGCATCTGGGCAAACACGAAGCTCGCGTCGGTAAAAGCCGTCTTTTTGTCGGTGGTCACCGTGAGCTTGATGTCCAGGCCGAGGTCCTCGTGCAAAATCCAGTCCACGAGCACGCCGATCTTGCGCTGGCGCTCCTCGTTGATGTCGTACAGACGAATCTCGTCAACGTCGAGCTCGTCCTTGCGCAGGGCGATGGACTTGACGATGCCGGGGGTAAAGGTGGATCCGCCACCACACAGAGTAATGATCATTGTTTACTGCTCCTTCTCAATTGCGTTTTCGACCTTGTCGCGCATCTCGGCGACCTTCATGCCAAAGATGATCTGGATATTATTGCCGTTGCGGTTGATGCCGCTGTTGGGCACGTGGTTGATGAGGTCCTCATTGATGAGGTCCGGGTTCTTAACGTTCACGCGGAGACGCGTAAAGCAGTTCTCGAGCTCCTCGATGTTGTCCTTGCCACCAAGACCTGCAACCAGGTCGGCAATGCCCGCATCGACGCCCTCTGCGGGAGCCGCGGCAACAGCGCCCTGCTTCACCGCGACAGACGCGGCGGCCTCGCCCTCAGCAACGGACTCGGCGAGCTCGGACTCCTCCTCGCGACCAGGCGTGTGGAGGTTGAGCTTCTTAATAAGGAAGGTGAAGAGGAAGAAGTACAGAGCGGCGTTGACGACTCCGAGCACGAGCATAACCGGCCAGTTGGTCTTGTCGACACCCAGGACCAGGTTGGAAACCACGATGTTGATGATGCCGCCTGCAGTCGAAGCGGGCACGGAGAGGACCTTGAGCAGGACCAGGAAGATGCCGGAAAGAACCGAGTGAACGACAAAGAGCACGGGAGCGGCAAAGACAAAGAGGAAGTCCATGGGCTCGGTCACGCAGGAGAGCACGGCGGTGATGATCAGCGGGATGATAACGGCCTTGGTCTTATCCTTGTTCCCCTTGTAAGCGGTGACGATAAAGGCGAGACCGATACCGATGTAGGGCCACAGGTTGTTGAAGGTGTAGCTGTTGAAGTAGGTGCTATCGGAGAAGGGCTGGCCCGTCATTGCCATCTCGGCGACACGGATGGGGTAGGCGCCGGCGATAACCTGATCGCCCAGCGTCAGGGTGCCACCCACATCGGAGAACTGGAACGGGGTGTAGATGAGATGGTGCAGACCGGTGGGAACGAGCAGCTTGTTGAGCATGCCGTAGATAAACAGACCGATGTTGCCCGACTCCTTAATGATGCCGGCAACGGAGGAGATGGCACCCTGAACCGGAGGCCAAACGATGCAGAAGCCAGCGCCCATGATCCAGGAAATGATGATCATAATCAGGAACGGGAAGCGGACGCCCGAGAACATCGAAAGGGCAATGGGGAACTGCTTGTTCGAGTACTTGTTGAACACGGCACCGGTGATGCAACCAAGGATGATGCCGCCGAACACGCCGGTATCGAGCACCTGAATGCCCATAACGGTGGCCTGGCCGGTTCCGGTAAGACCGAGCATGCCGCTCGCATCGGCAAGAGAGCCGGTGGCGTTGAGCACGATGTTGTTAGCCTGCAGGAACAGGAAGAACGACATCAGGGCAATCAGCGAAGCATGGCCCTTGTTCTTCTTTGCCATGGCGCCGGCGATGCCCACGCAGAACAGAATCGAGAGGTTGTTGATGATAAACATCAGCGACTGATAGACAACGGCGCCCACAAGCTGGAACGGACCGGAGCCCAGTACGGGGACCAAAGCGCAGATGGTCTTGTTGGTCAGAATGATGCCCACGATGAGCAGGATGCCGGCAACCGAGAGATACATCATCGGCTGAACGATCGACTTCGCGAACACCTCCAACGGCGCTTTGAAATTGAACTTCTTTTTTGCGGTCATAGCGGTACTCCCCTTCCTTTTCCGCAAATTAAGACAGATGTGCCCTGGACAAGACCGTGAGCCTTGCCTTATATCAATCGATGTGTGGGCACGTTATGCCTAGAGACCAGGTTCTCCAAGCAGGTTAACAATGTGATATGCGAGATAGCTCTTCTCAGCATCGGTAACGACAACGTTATAGGTAGACGACAAGTGGGCGGCTATGGCGTCCGCGCACGAGAATGCGCACGGATACGCCGTTTCATCGATTCGGAACAGCGCGTCTCCGTTGATTTGCCCTGCCGTAGGATCGAGCGCTCGCTGTGCGAAAAACTGCAGGTGACGAACGAAACGTTCGTAAGGCAGCGAGGTGTCATCGAGGGTCGTAGCATAGCGCTCGGAAACAATCGCGAGCACGTCGCGAACAAGCTGGACCGAAACGATCAGGCGGTCAGAGCGCTGCGGCATGGTGGCGTTGACGATATGCAGTGTAATGAAACCCTGCTCTTCCTCGCTCATCTGGATGCCCATATACTCCTTGATAATCTGCAGCGCACGGCCCGCAAGTGCATACTCCTTGCGATAGAACTGCTGGATCTCGAGCAGCAACGGATTCTCACAGGAGACGCCCTTGCGCTCGCGCTCCAAAGCAAGGCTGATGTGGTCTGCGAGAGCAATGAGAATCTTGTCATTGATATCGACATTGAGCTCTCGACGAAGCATCTGAACGATGTCCTCGGAAATCACGAGGTTGACGGTGGGGATGGACTCCAAAAGATGTGCCAAGCGGTCAATCGTACGCGAATCCTGAGAAGTTCCCTCCTGCAACACGTAGGTCTTTTCGACCGACGTCTCATCGATGGCATCGCCGGCATGGCGACCAAAGCAGAGGCCTCGACCGATGACGATGAGCTCGGAGCCATCGTCCGAAGTGACCATTGCGACGTTGTTGTTAAAAACTCGCTTGATAACCACGGTACCCACCACAAGAATTTACTCGGAAAGCCAGACGACAGGCTCTTTAACAGCAACAGGGCCGGAAGCATGCTCACGAAGAGTCGAGTTCTCCGAACGCTCGCACGCGATAACGAAGACCGTGGGATCAAAGCCGGCAGCGCGAACCACGTCGAAATCGACCTCGACGAGGGGCTGGCCCGCGTCGACATGGTCACCCTGGGCAACAAGCGCATGGAAGCCCTTGCCCTCAAGCTTAACAGTGTCGATTCCGATGTGCAGCATCACCTGAGCAGAGCTGTCGTCGGACATGATGCCCAGTGCGTGCTCAGTCGGAAACAGCGCCGCGACGGTGCCGGAAACAGGAGCGCACACCGTTCCCTCTTGGGGAACCACGGCAACGCCATCGCCCACTGCACGGCTGCTAAAAGCGGGGTCATTGGTATTTTCTAGATGAACAAGCTCGCCGGAAACGGGAGCGAGGATTTCGAACTCGGAAGCCGCAGTCGTCTGTTTATCCGAGCCACCCATTAGGCGAGAAAAGAAGGCTTATAGGACAAAATGTGTGTCCCGATAGAACACCCGTTTCCATCTATTAATCCAGCCAGAACGGGTACGGGTCCCTGTGGTGGAGGTCCTCCCACACGGC
>CABRFG010000002.1 GCA_902470095.1 uncultured Collinsella sp. | reverse complement strand
AGCTCGGCCTCCCTGTTGCGGACGGGGGCGCTGGCCAGCACCTCCCCGTCGCGGTCGACCAGGCAGGCCCAGTGCGACGACTTGCCGACGTCCAGGCCGAGCACGGCCGCGGGTCTGGTGGATGGCGCTTTCACGGTGGTATCCTTCCGGTAGTCGTTCGACCGGATGGCCTCCCCCTCGGCACTCACATTACCAGCCGCGGCGCCTGCCCGGCACTTTCCTATCAGCCGTCGGGGGCGGCGCGTCCCGCGCCGGCAGCACCCAACGGGCCCTCTCGGGGGCAGGGACGTTCGGCCGTGCGCGGGCGCCCGGTCGGCGGCCCGTTCTGGGCGCGCCTCAATCGTAGCCCGAGACGGTCCCGGGCTGACAATTTCGACTGTAATGGACGTTCTTAAATGACCAGGCGGCAGTTGGGGACATTCCTTGTGCCAGCGTTGCATCGAGTGCTTGGGAAACCGCGACCCGGTTTTTGCCGAATAGTGGGTCGCATTTTCCGGATGGGGTGGATTGCGGAAAGTGCGACCCGGAATATTGCTCTGAAACGGGATGCGGTTTCCCTGATGCGCCTCAAACGGAAAGCGTATCCCATTCCGGAGCTCCAAAACGGGATGCGCTTTCCGCGCGGAAGAATTGTCGCAGCTGCGTTAAGCAGTGTCGCTCGTTACTCGCCCAGGATCAGCGCCGCGAGCTCTGCCTGGGTGTCCACCACGTAGTCGGCGCCGGCGGCCTCCAGCTCTGCACGGCCGCGGAAGCCCCAGCTGACGCCCGCGCTTTTAAGGCCGGCGTTGTGACCGGTCAGGATATCGACATTGGAATCGCCCACATAGAGCGTGGTTGCCGGGTCGGCGCCCAGCTCTTCCATCACATGCAGCGTAACAGGCGCCTCGGGCTTGGGGGGAAACGCATCGACGTGGCCCTGCACCAGCGCAAAGCGCTCGGAACCAAAATACTTCTCGATAAGCGGAGCCGCCGAGACGTGGTCCTTGTTGGTGAGCACGGCAAGCTGAACGCCCGCGGCGCGTAGGCGGTCGAGCATCTCGATCGTACCGGCATAGGGGGCGGTGTGGTCCTCCTTGTGCTCGCCGTAGTAAGCCCTAAACTCGGCAAGCGTCTGCTCAAACATGCGGCCGTCGCCTGCGTACTCGGCGGGCATAAAGCGCTCAACCAGCTTGAGCATGCCGTTTCCCACCTTGTAGCGGTACTCGTCAACGGCAAACGTGGGCCAGCCGTGTGCCTCGCAGGTATGGTTGCCGGCGGCCGCCAGGTCCTCGAGCGTGTTGAGAATGGTGCCGTCCAGGTCAAAGATCACATGGGAAAAAGCTGCTGCCATGGGTGCTCCTGCCGCTTGAGTTGTAAAACGCACCCCATGATACTGGGCATGCGTGCCGGGCATGTTTGGAATCTGAATATCTTTAATAGCCCTGAGCCTTTGTCGTTAGCAAATTCTCGGCAGCTGCTCTCCTACGAGCATGTCGAGGATGCGGGTCGAGCCCCAGCCGGTACGTACGCGCACGGCGGGTCGAGCGTCCGATCCAAGTGGCAGCACGCGGCCGATAATCGCGGCGTTCTCGCCGTAGCGGGCGGCGCGCATGGCGGCCAGCGCCGCATCGGCTTGTTCGGCCGGCACGACGGCAACCATCTTGCCCTCGTTTGCCACCTGCAGCACATCGTAGCCGAGCATCTCGCAGGCGGCCTGCACGTCGGGACGCACGGGCACGGCATCCTCGTCGACCTCCATGGCAACGCCGCTGGCCTGTGCAAACTCGTTGAGTGTGGACGCCAGGCCACCGCGCGTGGGGTCGCGAAAGCAACGCGTGCCGGGCGCTGCGGCCAAAACGTCGGCAATCAGGTGGTTGAGCGGCGCGGCATCGCTTTCGATCGTGCTCGAAAACGCCAGGCCCTCGCGTTGGCTCATGATGGCGATACCGTGGTCGCCCAGCGTACCCGATACCAGAATGACATCGCCGGGCTGGCAGTTGGCACCGCTGAGCGCCACGCCCGTGGGAACCTCGCCCACGCCGGCGGTATTGATGTAGACGCCGTCGGCCCCGCCGCGCTCGACCACCTTGGTGTCGCCCGTGATTATGGACACGCCCGCCTCACGCGCCGTTTCGGCCATCGTCTGCACAATCTGGCGGAGCTTATCCATGGGATAGCCCTCTTCGAGGATAAAGCCGCACGATAGGTAGCGCACGTTGGCGCCCGAGGTCGCGACGTCGTTGACGGTTCCGCACACGGCGAGGCGGCCGATGTTGCCACCGGGGAAGAACTGCGGCGAGACTACAAAGCTGTCGGTTGACATGGCGATGCGCCCGCTCGCGGGCAGCGCGGCGACGCCGGCATCGTTGCCCTCGAGCAGTTCGGGCGACCCAAAGGCATCCAAAAAGACCTCATCGATGATGCGCTTCATCATCTGTCCGCCAGAGCCGTGGCCCAACAGGACGGTGCTATCGGTGATGCTATGGGACATATCCAAAACTCCAATCGTGGGTGGTGCCGGTGTGCGGGTGCGTCTGGGCTAGCTTCGGTAGCGGAAATATGCTGCGCAGCTGCCCTCGGAGCTCACCATGCAGGGACCGACGGGATGCTCGGGTGTACAAGCGTGACCGAAAAGAGGGCAGTCGCTCGGTGTAATGGCTCCGCGCAACACGTCGCCGCAGCGGCACCCACGCGGCTCGACCGTCGCCTCAACGGGCACGTCAAAGCGGGTACGGGCATCAAAGCGCGAGAACTCGGGGCGGATAGAAAGGCCCGAGTTGGCAATCGGCCCCAGCCCGCGCCACGTGGTGTCGCATGGCTCAAACACCTGCTCGACCAGCTGGCGTGCCACAGGGTTGCCGTCTGCGTTGACGCCACGGCGGTAGGCGTTGTCGATCGCGGGCCTGTCCTCGACAACCATCTGGACCAGCATGCAGATGCCTTGCAGGATATCGACCGGTTCAAATCCCGTGACCACGCCCGGGGTATTGAATTCGTCAACCAAAAAGCTAAAGGGCGCCAAGCCCGTGATGGTGGCGACGTGGCCAGGCAGGATAAAGCCGTCGATGGTGGTCTCGGGATCGTTGGCGATGGCGCGCAACGCCGGCGGCGTGGTCTTGTGGGCGCAATAGACCGAGAAGTTCAAAAGCCCGCGCGCCTCGGCCTCCAAGATGGCGGCGGCGATGGTGGGCGTCGTAGTCTCAAAGCCCACGCCCATAAAAATGACCGGGCGATCAGGGTTTTGCTCGGCAATGTCGAGCGCGTCGAGCGGGGAGTACACAATGCGAATATCGCGCCCCGCCGCCTTTTGCGCAGCGAGCGAGGTGGATGATCCGGGCACGCGCATCATGTCGCCAAAGGTGGTGATGATGGCGCCGTCTATGTTGGCGAGCGCGATTGCGTGGTCGATGTCGCGGTTGGCGGTGACGCAGACGGGGCAGCCCGGGCCGCTCAGCAGCTCGAGCCCTGCCGGCATAATGGAGCGAAAGCCATAGCGCCCGATGCTCACGGTATGCGTGCCGCAGACTTCCATAAGGTTGATGGTGCGGTCGCCGACAAGCTCATGAATGCGCTCGATGAGCTCGCGAGCCAGCTTGGGATCGCGGAATGCCGAGAAATCGATACCGGAGCGAGCCGGCTGCTCGGGCGCCACTAGTAAGCCTCCGCCGGGTTGGTGGCCAGCTGGTCTTCTTCGACCAGCTCGGACATGGCATTAACAAGCTCGAGCGTTTCCTGTGCTTCCTGCTCGTCGACAATCTGGATGCCAAAGCCGGCGTGTACGAGAATATAGTCGCCAACCTGCGCCGTCGGCACGAGTCTCAGCGAAACAGGGCGCTCGATGCCCATCATGTCGACGGTGGCCTTGAGGTCATCGTCGCGTTTGACTACTTTACCGGGAACGGCAAGGCACATAATGTTCCTCTTTTATACGCTTTGCGCTGGATGGGCGCTGGATAATCCATCGTTTGATGGTAGCGCTCGCGGGGGCTGCGGGCAAACGCGCTACACCTGTGAGACGGCGGCTTGCGGGTTGGCCAAACAGCCTATTGCGGTGCGACTTGTGCGAGGCGAGTGCGTGCGACTGCCGCCTGACCGTAGGCGATGCAGCCGTCGTTAACGGGCACGGTTTGGGGAACCAAGACCGTAAGGCCTGCGTCTTTAAGCTCGCGGGTGAGGAGCTGAAGCAAAAGTTGGTTCATGAACACGCCGCCCGAGAGCGCGACGGTATCGATGTCTTCGCGCGCGCAGATTTCGCGTGCGATTCGTGCCGAAGAGCGCGCGACGGCGACATGGAAGTCGAGTGCGAGCCTGTCGGCGGGCGCTCCGGCTTCAATTCCTCCCAAAAGTGCCTCAAAGAGTGCTTTCTGGTCCAGAACATAGGGGCCGTCCAGCCACGATGGGCCAGATGCGAAATAGCCGGCGTTGTCGTCGGGAAAATGGGCGATTTCGTTGTCGAGCGCGCGCCAGGCGGCAGCCTCAAGCTCGATGGCGGGTTCGCCCTCGTAGGTTGCCTTGTCGCAGATGCCCAGAATTGCTGCCGCGGCATCAAAGAGACGCCCCATGCTGCTGGTACGCGGGCTGTTGATGCCGCGCTCGATCATGGTGGCTGTCACGCTGCGCGTTTGCTCGTCGAGGCTGTCCAAAAGCCGAGCGGCGCCTGGGTGCTCGAGCAGGCCGAGCTCACTGAGCAGGGCAAAGGCGTTGCGGCGGGCGTCGCGCACGGAGGCCGCCCCACCGGGGAGCGCCCAGGTGCGCAAATGCGCGGCGCGCTCAAAGCCGCCAAGGCTGGCAACAAGAAACTCGCCGCCCCAAATGGTCCCATCGGTGCCGGCGCCGGTGCCGTCAAAGGCGATGCCAAGGACGCGCGCGTCGGTTGTAAGCTGGCCCGCGGCGATGGCCTCGGCCATTACGCTCGCGATATGCGCATGATGGTGCTGCACCTCGACGAGCGGCAGATTGCATTTTCGCGCCTGCTCGCGCGCCCACTGGCCCGATAGATAGCTGGGGTGTACATCGCAGGCCAAGGCGGCGGGCGCCAAATCAAAGAGATCTTCCAAGCGCGTGCGCGCGGCGTTCCAGGCATCGAAGGTCCCGCCGTTTTCAACATCGCCGATATGTTGCGACGCAAAACAGGTTGCCTTGCCGTTCGTCCCTTCACGCGTGAGCGCAATCGTGGCCTTTTGTTGTGGCCCGCAGGCAAGCACGCAGGACGGAGCGCGGTCGAGCGCCGGCAACGGTAGCGGCTGGGGTGCATATCCGCGAGCGCGGCGCACGGGCATAACGGTGCCGTCAACCACGCGCACCACGGAATCGTCATAGCGTGAGAGGATCGCGCGGTCGTTACCGAGCAACGCGTCGGCGATGCCGGCAGCAACGAGGTGTTCCCAGGCAAGGTCGTCGTCGGTCTCGATGGGTTCTTCGCTCAGGTTTCCGCTGGTCATGACGAGCGCGTGCATACCGCAGGCTTCTGCCGCGGCGAGCAACAGATGCTGAAGCGGCGTATAGGGGAGCATGACGCCGAGCTCGGGCAAGTCGTGTGCGACAGATGGCGCGAGGGCGAGGATGTCGGGGGAGCCGCCGTTGCCCTCGCCAACAGTGCGCCGGCGCAGCAGCACGATGGGGCGGATACTGCCAGCGAGCAGATCGCGTTCAGCATCGTCGATATGACACAGGCGCTCGGTATCAGCAAGACTGCGCACCATGACGGCAAGTGGTTTGTTGCTGCGGCGTTTGCGACGGCGCAACTCGGCCACCGCTTGCTCGTTGGCAGCGTCACAGGCTAGATGGAATCCGCCCAGGCCCTTGATGGCGACGATGTCACCACTGGCCAGCAGCTCAACGCAGCGCTCGATGATAGCGTCGCTGGCCTCGCGTGTGGTGCCGACGGCCGGTGTCGCGGACGAATTCCCGCACGCATCGCCGTTTACAGCCTCGCGCCACGTAATATGCGGCCCGCAATCAAAGCAGGCATCGGGTTGCGCGTGAAAACGCCGGTCGAGTGGGTCGGCATACTCCGCGGCACACCTGGGACACATGGGAAAACAATCCATCGAGGTAGCCGCTCGGTCATAAGGCAGCGACCGGATGATGGTAAAGCGTGGGCCGCAGTTAGTGCAGTTGATAAAGGGGTAGTGATAGCGTCGGTCGGCGGGATCGAACAATTCGCGCAGGCAATCGTCACAGGTAGCGATGTCGGGCGAGACGAGCGTCGTGTGTGCGGTCTGGTCCTGCGATGCTACGATGCGAAAGCCCTGTTCATCGGCGGCATCCCAACCGTTGGCTGCCAGGTCCACAACCTCGACATACTCTACGCGAGCCGCCGCGGGCGCATGCTCAGAAAGCGCGGCAACAAAAGCATCGAGCGCATCGGCCGGAGCGTGCGCCTCGATATGCACGCCGTCGCCCGCATTGAGCACCCATCCGCAAATGCCATGCGCCATGGCCTCGCGATACACAAACGGTCGCATGCCAACGCCCTGCACAATGCCCGTCACATGAATATGCACACGCCGCATGCGACACCCCTCATCAAAACCGACCAAAATAGACAGGTTTATTTTGGTAGGTAAAACGCTAAACCTGCCAAAACAAACCTGTCCCTTTTTGGCAGGTGCGCTGCGGGAAATCCCGCTACAGCCCCAGGCTCTGCTTGGTGGCGGCGCACGTGAGCTCGCCGTGCTTAACGCCGCGCAGGCCCAGCAGACGATCGGCTAGTTCGTAGACGCGCTCGCCGCGACCCTTGAGCGCCAGGATTTCCAGACAGTTGTGGTGATCCAGATGCACGTGCATCGTCGATACGATCTCGTCGGTGTAGTCGTGCTGCACCTCGTCCAGGCGGCGCGTCAGATCGCCGGTGTGATGGTCGTAGATCATGGTGAGCGACCCGATAACCTGCTCATCGGGCGTGCGCATCTGCTCCTTGGCGATCGAGGCGCGAATCAGGTCGCGCACGGCCTCGGAGCGGTTGGCCACGTCGCCGCGGCGTGCGATCTGCTCGTCAAAACGGCGCAGCAGGTCGTCGGGTGCGGTAACCGAAAAACGGACCAGCTCGGAGCCGGATCCACTACAATGGCAGCCCGCGTCACCGTCCGCCCCGTGCGGATGCTCGTGCTCGTACCCGCAGCCGTGCTCGTGTTCGGCCACTTTACACCAGCTTCACGGAGCCGACGGAGTTGTGGTCGGCCTCGATGGCTTCCTCGTAGCCCTCGAGCGCGTCATGCGCCTCGTGCAGCGCGGCCATGGCGGCCTCGAGCTTGGCGCCGATGCGCTCCATGTCAAAATTCTCGGTCGCATGCAGCAACTGATGGCTCCATTCGTGAGCGAGCTCGATGGTGTCGTCGACCTGCTTGACGCTCATGGCAAGCTGACTCATGTTCATTCCGACGTCATGCATGGAAAGTCTCCTTTTGTACGGGTCTAATCAGTGGTTCAGATTTTACTACGCCCGATCTGCGCGCAGCTGCATAAGAAAACGGGTACGAGTCTGTGCGACCCGCACCCGTTCACTGGGGGCTGTTTGTGACTACCATACTATCCGTGGTTGCACTCGGTGCATCCAGAAGTCCGGCGAGCGGTGCAAAAGCGCTCATAGACGGCGGGTAAGTAACAAGCGTATTACAGATGCTTTTCCAGCAGCGCCTGCAGCCTCGCCTTGGGCAGAGCGCCAACCGAGCGGTCAATCTCCTCGCCGTTCTTAAACACAATCAGCGTGGGGATGCTCATGACGCCATACTTCATGGCCAGGTCCTGGTTGTCGTCGACGTTGCACTTGGCAACGGCGAGCTTGCCCGCCAGCTCATCGGCAACCTCGTCAACGATGGGCGAGAGGGATCGACAGGGCCCGCACCACGGTGCCCAAAAATCGACCAGCACGGGCAGGCTGTCGTTAACGATGGAATCGAAGTTCTCGGGGGTAATCTGATTAATGTCATCCATGGTGACCTCCATAATGCGACGCGGCTCGGCCGCGTAAAACTCAGTACGACCGTGCTTATACCCAGCCGCCCGCAAAGCAACCACTCGCGGGCGGCTCTTTTATATAATGGTGGGCACGCAAACGATTGGAGAGCGCATGTCCACGTCACAAAGCCAGAAAAAAGAAGCCATCGCCCAGGCGGCCGAGCAGGAGCTCGCATCGCTTGCGGTCCGTGGCGTGCGTATCGCGGGCAACGCGTGCTCGCCGATCGTGCTGGTCAAAGGCGATTTGGACGAGGCCGAGCGTTCGGGTGGCGAGCTTGCCGCCGGCCCGGATGGCGCGGCGTTGCGCAAGGCGCTTGGGGCCATCGGCTACGCGCCCGAGGATTTTTGCGTGCTGGCAAGCGTCGCCGGCGTGGGTGACGGAGCGGTCGCGGTGGGCGAGACTCTGCCGTGCGAGCTGTTCCGTGAGGCGCTTGAGGCTTTGGACCCCGAGGCGGTGCTACTGCTCGACAACAACGCGGCTGACGCCATGCGCGAGACCTACGCCGATATGCTCGTGGCGATCGATGACTTCGACACCGCCATGCTCAAGCCCGGCTTGGTCGCCCATGTGCAGGGTCGCCGCGTGCTCGCGCTCGACGGTTTTGAGGCGGCGCTCACTGACAAAGCCGCCAAGCAGCGCATGTGGGCATACATCAAGCAGCTGACCCCGGCAGCCGCTCCGCTGTAGCGGATTGGCGCCGGCGAGCGATTGCCTGGCGGGCAAGGCGCGCCTCGAGATCGGCGCCGCACTTCTACATCACAGCGCGCAGCTCAAACCGATCGCCGTTAATGCGGAACTGGCAGTTGCCGTTCATGCGCTCCACGGCAAGTTTGATGCTCCTGGTGCCAAAGCCGTGGCCCGCATGCCGGGTCACGGGCATGCCGTCGACCATGCGCGGCGCGCGGTCAAACGTGTTGGAAACTAACAGCAGCAGCTGGCCGTCCTCTAATCGCAGGTCAAAGTCGACGAATCGCTTTCCTTGGGGTGCGGCGCTTGCGGCGGTGATAGCGTTTTCCAAGGCATTTGAGAGCACGCTAAACAGGTCGGCGTCACCTACGTGGATGGTTTCGGGTACGGCGGCGCGCAGGTTGGCGGTAATGCCGTTTCTATTGATTTCCGAGTTAAATGACGAAAGCGCAATGTTTACCGTCTCGTTGGCGCAGAAGCGGCGTACGGCGGTGCGGTCGCCGGCTTCGCAGAGTTCGTCGATGCGTTTGAGCGCCTCGTCGGTGTGCCCCTCCTCAATTAAAGCGGCCAGGCCGCGTAGGAAGTGACGCATGTCGTGGCGAAGAATCGACAGCTCGCGACCAGATTGACGCCAGGCCTCAAGCTCTTTAATGGCGGCGCTGTCGCGGGTTTCGAGCATCCAGCGCTCTCGCTCGGCGGTTTCCTTTTCTTCGTATTCGCGCAGGTAGACGGCGAGGAACATAAGGTAGAACGCGCAGAGCGCAAAGGCCAAAAACTCAACCGTCACCACCGAGCCCGAGTGGAACAGCGTGGTGTAGACGTTGGTGGCATAGTCAAAGACGTAATAGACGAGCGGCAGGATTAAAAGGATGCCCAGCTCGGTGGTGCTTTTAATCGCCAAGCGTGGACCGATGTCGCCGGCCCAATGCAACAGGACGGCAAAGACGGCGAGTGTGGTCGCGATGCGCGCCAGATAGTACGCGATCTGAGAATCGGTTGCGGCAAATGCGGCGATGCCCATCCAATTGCTGAACTGGCAGCTCAGATAGGCACTCGTAATGCCGAGCACGGCAAGCAGCGGGCTCAGGCGGTAGCGCGCGCACAAATAGATGACGAGCGGCAGATGCACGACGAGCGGATATACCTGGCGGGCGAAAAGCTCGCCGCCGACGGCATTGGCGATCGAAAAGGCAGCGCCGGTTGCGACTCCGACCCCCACCAACTCGAGTGCATGGCGTCGATTGATTTCGATACCGCACAGTGCCGCCGAGGCAAAGACGCCAAAGAGCAACGTCGTGGCGTGGTGGATTGCCCAAAGGACCATTTCGACCGAGGAGACCATCAGTGTCTCCCACCCTCAAAGCGCGCCGCAAAGTAGGCGTCTTGGAATCCCTGCTTGCAGCTGCGCGAAAGCGGGATGCACGCGCCCGAGCGCATGACGATGTCCGTGCGGTCAAAGTGATCGATATTGCGCAGGTTGACCTGGTAGCTGCGGTGGCATTTAAAGAAGGTGGCATTTTGCACCAAACGGTCCTCGACGCTGCGGAATGACTCGAGTGCCTCGATATCGCGTCCGTCGCGCAGGTGGAAGACCACGTGCTTGTTGCGCGCTTCGGCATATTCGATGTCGGACAGGCGCAGGGCGTGGTAGCCAAAGGAAGTTTTGATCACGAGCTCGTCGGTTGCCGCCGGGCGCATGCTCGAAAGCTCGTCGAGTAACTGCGCCAGGCGTTCGTAAGTCACGGGCTTGAGCAGGTAGTCGAAGGCGCGGACCTCGTAGGATTCCAGCGCGAACTCGGGCGACGAGGTGAGGAACACCAGGCGCACGGCGGTGTCGGCCTGGCGCAGTTCGCGTGCGGTGTCCATGCCGTTGACGAGCGGCATGATCATATCGAGCAAGATGATGTCGGCGCGCGATGCGACATGGCGGGCCAGCAGGTCCTCGCCGCGCGTGACGAGCGCAACATCGACCGCCGTGCCCGTCTCGGTCGACCAACGGTCGATCATCCGGTGCAGTCTATCTAGAAAAGCGACATCATCGTCGCAGGCAATAATCTTGAGCATTCGGCCCCCTTAAGTAGTTCGATTTTGCCACATCGGGCACGCGCCGCTTGCGGGGGTGCGGACCGTTTGCGCCCCACGGCGTGCAGCTCGCGCCAAGCGGTGTTGCGGTGGCGAAAGATGCCTCCTGCGCTATCGAAAGCCCGGCTATCCTCAGCTTGCCAGTTCGAAAATGGACTTGCCGCATGATTGAATCTTTATTTCAACTTTACACCTAGGTTTACAGCTGTCTTGTCAGCTGTAAACCTAGGTGTCATACTAAAGCCCCAAGATTCGCCAAAAGAGAGGGGCCTTGATGGCACAGAGCGCGAACGTGGATGCGTCGGAGCTTGCACGCGATATCGCGGCCGGCTTGGCATCGGCAACGACGGCAACGGAGCGTGCGGCACTGGTGCCCGCAGAGCTCGTCGAGGCCATTCAGCAACTAAAAACCCAACGTGACGCGGTGATCCTGGCGCACTATTACGTGGCGCCCGAGGTCCAAGCCGTTGCCGATTACGTCGGCGATAGCTTCTACCTGGCAAAGCTCGCCAAGAGCCTGCCGCAGCAGACCATCGTGTTGTGCGGCGTGGAGTTTATGGGCGAGAGCGCCAAGCTGCTCAATCCCACTAAGACCGTGCTGCTGCCCGAGCCGGGCGCAGACTGTCCCATGGCGCACATGGTCAAGCGCGAGACGGTTGACGCGGCGCGCGCCGAGTACGGCGACGACCTGGCCGTGGTGTGCTACGTCAACTCCACGGTCGAGATCAAGAGCTGGAGCGACGTGTGCGTCACCAGTTCCAACGCCGTTAAGATCGTGTCCGAGCTGCCGCAGCAGCATATCCTGTTCATTCCCGACCAAAACCTGGGACGCTTCGTAGCCGAGCAGGTGCCGCAAAAGCACGTCATCCTCAACAACGGCTACTGCCCACGCCATCACATCATCACCGTCGAGCAGATCGTCGACGCGACGGAGGCCCACCCCGACGCGCTCGTGCTGGCGCATCCTGAGTGCAAGGCCGACGTTCTGGCCGAGGCCGACTACATCGGCTCCACCGCCGGCATCATCAAGTATGCCGAGGAGTCCGACGCGAGCGAGTTCATTATCGTGACGGTCCGCGGCGTGCTCTACGAGCTCGAGCGCCGCTGCCAGGGCACCGGCAAGAAGTTCTATTTCCCCGCGGTGCAGCCCACCTGCGTCAACATGGACCTCATCACGCTCGAAAAGCTCGTGCGCTGCCTGGAGACGGGCGAGGGCGAGGTGCAGATCGGCGTCTCGGACGAGGCAGCAGACCAGGCCAAGCTCACGCTCGACCGTATGCTCGAGTACGCAGCACGCTAGAACAATGTTGCATGAGGGACGGTCCCTTATGCCACATTACAAGGGAGAGGATTCCTGTGGAAACCAAGCAATACCCCGATATGGAGTGCGACGTCGTCATTGCCGGCTGCGGCGTGGCGGGTCTGTACGCGGCCCTCAATCTGCCGACGAGCACGCGCGTGATCATGCTCTCCAAGGGCGCGGTCGATGAGTGCGATTCGATGCTCGCGCAGGGCGGCATCTGCGTGCTGCCCGAAGGCTCGGACTACGATGCCTTCTTTGAGGACACCATGCACGCCGGCCACTACGAGAACCGCCGCGAGAGCGTCGACATCATGATTCGCTCGAGCCGCTCGGTCATCAACGACCTGCTAGCGATGGGCGTGGATTTTGAGCGCAAGGCCGACGGCAGCCTCAATTTTACCCGCGAGGGCGCGCACAGCCGTCCGCGCATTGCCTTCCATGCCGACATTACGGGCAAGGAGATCACGACCAAGCTGCTCCAGGCCGTTCGCAAGCTGGACAACGTGCAGATTTTGGAGCACGTGGCCATGACCGACATCCTGACCGCCGAGCGCGATGACGCCACGGTGTGCACCGGCGTCGTCGCCGTAGCCGTGGACGAGGACAACTCGGTTCGCCCCGCCGACGAGCTGGCAAATGCCGCTGAGGGCGTGCATGCCGGTAAGCCGTTTAAGATCCATGCCCGCCACACGCTGTGGGCAACGGGCGGCATTGGCGGCGTCTACGACCACTCGACTAACTACCCGCAGCTCACGGGCGACGCCTGCTACATCGCTCAGGAGCATGGCATTAAGATGGAGCACCTGGACTACGTGCAGATCCATCCCACGGGTCTGTTCTCGCCGCAGCCGGGTCGCACGTTCCTGATCAGCGAGAGCTGCCGCGGCGAGGGCGCGATTTTGCTCAACGCCGCCGGCGAGCGTTTTACCGACGAGTTGCAGCCGCGCGACGTTGTCGCCGCCGCCATCCGCGAGCAGATGAAGCAGGATGACACCGAGCACGAGTGGCTGAGCTTTGCCCCCGTCGAGCGCGACGTGGTGACTGGGCACTTTGCCAACATTCGCGCACGCTGCCTGGAGGACGGCCGCGACATCCTGGACGAGCCCATCCCCGTTACGCCCACGCAGCACTACTTTATGGGTGGCGTATGGGTCGATAAGGACGGCCGCACCTCGATGCCCGAGCTCTACGCAGCCGGTGAGACGGCCTGCAACGGCGTGCACGGCAAGAATCGCCTTGCATCAAACAGCCTGCTCGAGGCGCTGGTCTGGGGTCGTCGCGCCGCGTGGTACATGCGCACCGGCGAGTCGCTGGCCGTGGAGCAGGCGGGCGATCCCGCGCTCGATGGCCGTCATCGCGCCCTGGGCGCCGACACCCTGGCAATCGATGATTTGGCCCGTGCCGCCGGCACGCAGGCCGTGGAGGAGTAGACCATGAATCCCATTACCATGAAGCTCGTCGTCGATGATCTGATTCTGCAGGCTCTGCGCGAGGACATTACGTTTGAGGACGTGAGCACGGCGAGCGTGTGCCCCACGGCGCGCCCCGCCACGGTGGAGCTTATCGCCAAGGCCGACGGCATCATTGCGGGACTGGATGTGTTCGCTCGCACCTTTGAGCTGCTGGATTCGCAGAGCTCGGTGCTGTTTGATGTTGCCGATGGCGATGAGGTGCACGCCGGCGACCACGTGGGCCAGGTGCGCGGCGACGCGCGCGTGCTGCTTTCGGGCGAGCGCGTGGCGCTCAACTACCTGCAACGCATGAGCGGCATCGCTACTTACACGCATCGGATGGCGGCTGCGCTCGAGGGCACCAAGACCGTGCTTGTCGACACGCGCAAGACCACGCCGGGCATGCGCGTCTTCGAGAAGGCCGCGGTCGAGATCGGCGGCGGCAGCAACCACCGTTACAACCTGTCGACGGCTGTCATGCTCAAGGACAACCACATCGACGCCGCCGGCGGCGTGACGCGTGCGATCGAGATGGCGCGCGCCCATGCATCGTTTACCGCGACGGTCGAGATCGAGTGCGAGAACTTGGACATGGTGCGCGAGGCTGTGGAGGCCGGCGCCGACATCATCATGTTCGACAACATGACCCACGACGATATGGCTGCCGCGATTGAGCTTATCGCCGGCCGCGCCAAGACCGAGTGCTCGGGCAATGTGGATGCCAGCAATATCCGCGCCCTGGCTGATCTGGGCGTTGACTTTATTAGCTCGGGGGCGTTGACGCACTCCGCCCCGATTCTCGACCTCTCGCTTAAGCACCTGCGCCTGCTGGACGGTAAATAATGGACGCCCGTGAGCGTCGCCGTGCCATCATGGCCGTGCTCGAGGGAGCCAAGGGACCCGTATCGGGCAGCGCGCTTGCCCGCGAGGTGGGTGTGAGCCGCCAGATTGTCGTGCAAGACATCGCTCTGCTGCGCGCCGACGGGCACGATATCGTGGCGACCAATCGCGGCTACGTGCTGCAGGAGGCCCCCAGCAGCCCCGCCGTGCCCACGCGTCTTGTTAAGGTGCGCCACAGTGTGGAGCAGGCGGGCGACGAGCTTACGAGTATCGTCGACGCGGGTGGCGCCGTGCTCAACGTGATCGTCAACCATCGTGTGTACGGCAAGATCACGGCCGACCTGGACATCCGCAACCGTCGCGATGTTGAGCGCTATCTGCGCGATATCGAGAGTGGCAAGAGCTTTCCGCTGCTAACGGTGACGAGCGGCTATCACTTCCATCGCATTGCGGCGGAGGACGAACAGACCCTCGACGAGATCGAGGCCATGCTCAAGGAGAAGGGCTACCTTGCCGATTTAATGCCCTACGAGGATGATCTCTCGTAGCCGACGCTGCATCTATAAGTTGCGGTGAAATAGTTCCTAAAATCGGCATCTAAGCCATAAAACAGGAACTATTCCACCGCAACTGCCAAGGGTCCCGCTCCAAATTTGCTGCCCACACATGCAAAAGGAGGCCTCCGCGGCGATGCGGAGGCCTCCTTTTTTGTGCACGGTGTACTTTTGAGTGTGCAGGTGGGGGAGTTGTTACTCCTCGACGATCTCGGTGATCGCGCCAGCGGGGCAAGCGTCCTGGCAAGCGCCACAGGCGACGCAGGAGTCCTCGTCAGCGACGGTAGCGACGTCCTGGAGCTCCAGAACGCCAGCGGGGCAGGAGTCGACGCAAACGCCACAAGCGATGCACTCGTCGGCATCAATTACGGGATGAGCCATGGTAGTTTCCTCTCTGTTGACCGACGCTACAGGCGATGCGCGCCGGTTTGATTCGGGCAAAAACATACCACGGGAGCGACCGTTTGCAATACCCTCTGACCGGCATCTTCATACCGTTCGCCGAGTATGCCAAGGTTTACTAAAAAACACGCAGGTGGGGCCGTTGAGCTGCGTAAATGTTAGCTAAAGGTGACTTGAAATATAGGGCGATTGAGCGAGCTAGCGGAAAGCGCATCCCGGAATTTGGCCGAAAACCGGGATGAGCGGGACCTCGGACGTTTTTCCGGACCATGCCCCGGCGCTATGCCGCATAGCCCCTCTCCTCGCGATACTCCCTAATGGTCTTCCATCCTAGGTCCTTCTTGAGCTTGCCGTCCCTGTACCACTCGATATATTCGCCGAGCAGGCGGGAGAACTCGTCGAACGGCACGCCGGTCCAGTCCCTGCCCTCGAAGAAGTCGCACTTGAGCGTGCCGAAGAACCCCTCGGCGCGCGCGTTATCGGGGCTCCGGGCCCTCCTCGACATCGAGCGCACCACCCCGGGGCCGCACGCCTCGCGCCACTCGCGCCCCATGTAGACGGCGCCGCCGTCGGTGTGCACCGTGAGAGGCCGCCCCTCGGTCGGCCCGACTATCCCCACCAGGTCCCTGAGCATGCCGACCATCAGGTCGGAGTCGGCGTGGACCGAGACCCTCCAGCAGATCGGCCACCCGTCGAAGCAGTCGATCGCCGGCGACAGGTACGCCCTGTACCCGTCAAGCCTGAACTCCGTGACGTCGGTGACCACGAGCAGGCCGGGCGCGGCGGCGCGGAAGTCGTGCGTCCCGTCCCCGCGCAGGGGGACGTTGGCCGGGCGCTCCGCGAGCTCGCCCCTGTAGCTACAGTACCTCGCCCTCCTGCGCATCTGCGCCGCCTTTCGGGCGACCAGGCCCTCCTCGCGCATGATCCGGCGCACGACCTTCTCGGACGCGACGACGGGGGTCTCGGCGTCCCCGGGCGCGAGCGCGCGCCACGAGACGGGCTCGCCGGGCCCCCTCCTGAGGTCGGCGGTCACGGACTCGGGCCCGTAGGCGCCGCCGCTCGCCTCGAACGACGCGCGCACGCGCTCCCTGAGCGCGGCCTTGGGGTCGGGCCTCGAGATCCTGGACGCCTGGTCAAGATAGGTGCTCTTCGGGATCGACAGGGTCCTGGTCACGTCCGCGAGCCTCACCGTCGGCGAGAGCCTCCTCGCCGCCTCTCCCGCCCTGTGCTTCTCCTCGTTCGTCAAAGAGCCAGGGCCTGGTGCTTTTAGGACGTCCAACACCGCCAAGGCCTCGGCGAGCCTGACCTCGGCCTCGCGGGCGCGCTCGGCGGGGTCGTCCGGAAGCCCCTCCAGCCCCCAGTCCCGCCAGTCCGTCTGCATGGGCGGCTCGCCGCCGGCCCCTCCGCGCCCGGTTCCCTTCATCCTGCCCGCGCCCCCTTCGGCTCGACGCTTCCGCGGGGAGGCGGGCGCGGCGCCCGCGCGCCTCGCGGCGAACGCGGGGCTGCCCTCGCCGTGCGAGCAGTGCATGCGCTCCGCCCGGCCGGGCATCTCGCGGGCGGTCAGCTCGCCCGCCTCCTCCAGCTTGAGCCAAGCATACAGGTTGTCCTTGTTCGGGAAAAGCGGCAGGCTCCTGCAGGCGGCGGGGGCGGACAGGCCGCTCCGGTGGAACTCCCAGAGAATCCCCTCGCGCTCCTCTTTCGTATACATCGGACTCCCTCCTGGACCCAAATTGGGTCCGAGATTTTGTCCGAGGTCCCAGCTTTCCGCAAGACGGCCCCCAGGCACCCCCGGACGCAAACCTCAGCCATCTCTACATAGATCTCGATAGATTTGCCGAGAACTCAAACAGTGCGTCTACCTGCGCATTTAAGAACCTAAACTCTCAGCAATAAGAAATCTTATATGAATTGACTTAGATTTTGTATATTCCGGCCCATAAGGGGATACACTACATCCTGAAAGACAAGCCGAAGCGCCGCGCGACAGATCGTCGAGGCGGCGCGAACGCAAAAGAGAGAGGGAATTTCTAATGAGTAAGATTCTTGGTATCGACCTTGGTACTACTAACTCCGCAATGGCCGTCCTCGAGGGCGGTTCTCCGACCATTATCGTGAACGCCGAGGGCGACCGCACCACCCCGTCCGTCGTGGGCTTCCGTGCCGACGGCGACCGCGTCGTGGGTAAGGCCGCTAAGAACCAGGCTGTCACCAACCCCAAGAACACCGTGTTCTCCATCAAGCGCTTCATGGGCCGCAAGTACTCCGAGTGCACCTCCGAGATCAAGACCGTGCCGTATGAGGTCAAGGAGGGCCAGGGTGGCCGTGCCGTCGTCGACATCGAGGGCAAGGATTACACCGCCGAGCAGGTGAGCGCCATGACGCTCGCAAAGATGAAGGCCGACGCCGAGAAGTATCTGGGCGAGACCGTCACCGACGCCGTCATCACCGTCCCGGCCTACTTCAACGACGCCCAGCGTCAGGCCACCAAGGACGCCGGTAAGATCGCCGGCCTCAACGTCAAGCGTATCGTCAACGAGCCGACCGCTGCTGCTCTGGCCTATGGCCTGGACAAGCAGGGCACCGACCAGCGCATCCTGGTCTTCGACCTGGGCGGCGGCACCTTCGACGTCTCCATCCTCGACCTCGCCGACGGCGTGTTTGAGGTTCTGTCCACCTCGGGCGACAACCACCTGGGCGGCGACGACTGGGATCAGCGCGTCATCGACTGGATGGCCGATAAGTTCCAGCAGGAGAACGGTGTCGACCTGCGTCAGGACCCCATGGCCCTGCAGCGTCTGAAGGAGGCCGCCGAGAACGCCAAGAAGGAGCTCTCCGCCGCCCAGCAGACCACCATCAACCTGCCGTTCATTACCATGAACCAGTCCGGCCCGCTGCACCTCAACTACACGCTGACCCGCGCCGAGTTCGAGAAGATCACCCGCGACCTGCTCGAGCGCTGCAAGCAGCCTGTCACCAACGCCCTGCGCGACGCCAAGCTTAAGCTCTCCGATCTGACCGAGGTCATCCTCGTCGGCGGCTCCACCCGTATGCCCGCCGTCCAGGAGCTCGTCAAGACTATGACCGGCAAGCAGCCCAACATGTCCGTGAACCCCGACGAGGTCGTTGCCGACGGCGCTGCCGTCCAGGGCGGCGTGCTCACCGGCGACGTCGAGGGCATCCTGCTGCTCGACGTTACCCCGCTGTCGCTGGGCGTCGAGACCATGGGCGGCATCATGACCAAGATGATCGACCGCAACACCACGATCCCGACCTCCAAGACCGAGGTCTACTCCACCGCTGCCGACAACCAGACCAGCGTCGAGATCAACGTGCTCCAGGGCGAGCGCGAGCTTGCCCGCGACAACAAGTCGCTCGGTAAGTTCCAGCTGACCGGCATCCCGGCTGCCCGCCGCGGCGTGCCGCAGATCGAGGTCACCTTCGACATCGACGCCAACGGTATCGTCAAGGTCTCCGCTAAGGACAAGGGCACCGGCAAGGAGCAGCAGATCACCATCTCCGGCTCCACTGCTCTGTCCGACGACGAAGTCGATCGTATGGTCAAGGACGCCGAGGCTCATGCCGAGGAGGACAAGAAGCAGAAGGAAGAGGTCGAGGTCCGCAACCAGACCGACAGCCTGTGCTACTCCACCGAGCAGACCCTCAACGAGCTGGGCGACAAGGTTTCCGCCGACGTGAAGTCCAAGGCCGAGGCCGCTATCGCCGACGCCAAGAAGGCGCTCGAGGGCTCTGATGTCGAGGCCATCAAGGCCGCCGGCGAGTCCCTGCAGTCTGTGGCCTACGAGCTGGCTCAGGTTGTCTACGCCGACGCTCAGCAGCAGACCGACGGTGCCGCCGGTGCCCAGCCTGCCGACGATGACGTTGTCGACGCCGACTACGAGGTTGTGGACGACGAGGACAAGTAATCATGTCCGCCCGTAAAGCTCGCACGGAGGCGGATGCCGCTGGCGCCGCCCCCGTTGACTCTGAGGAGAAGGACGTGAAGATTCCCGTAGAGGCCGTCGACGATACCGAGGCCAACGAGGCCCCGGCCGCCGAGGCTGCCGAGAACCAGGTAGAGGATTCCAACAAGGAGGCGACGATGACCGAGGACGAGATGGTGGAAGCTGCTATCCGCGCCGGTGAGGAAGCCGCCGACAACGACTTTAAGCTCAAGTTCGAGCAGGCCCAAAAGGAGCTTGCCGACGTGCGCAATGAGCTCGATGCTGCGGCAGAGGCTCAGAAGGCCGCCGAGGACAAAGCAAAGGACGCTACCGAGCGCACCGCCCGTCTGCAGGCCGACTGGGAGAACTTCCGTCGCCGCACCGCAAACGAGCGCATCGCCGAGCGCGAGCGCGCGACCGAGAAGCTTGTCACCGCGCTGTTGCCGGTGATCGACGATATCGAGCGCGCGATCGACCATGCCCGCAGCCAAGAGCTTTCCGATGACTTTAAGCAGTTCGTCGATGGCGTTGACGCGGTACATGCCAAGCTGCTCGATGTGTTTGCGCACGAGGGCGTTGAGCCCATCGACCCCAAGGGCGAGGCGTTCGATCCGCTCGAGCACCAAGCCGTGGGTCGCGTCGAGGACGCATCGCAGTACGATGAGACCGTCAACGACGTGTACCAGAAGGGCTACCGCATGGCGGATCGCATACTGCGTTCCGCGATGGTGACGGTGACCTACGGCGGCGAGAAACGCCCCGCACCGGAGCCCGAAGCGGCGCCCGAGGATGCTGTGGCCGATACGGCCGAGAGCACCGAGGAGTAATTGAGAAGGGCCCCGGGGCAACACCCGGGGCCCTTTCTGGCCTAGTGCCATATGAAAGCATGAGCCGCCGCCCGCTGGGCGGCGGATGAAACAGGAGAGGAGCTACGATGGCTGCAGGCAAAACCTTCTATGACATCCTGGGCGTATCCAAGAGCGCCTCCGACAAAGAGATCAAGAGCGCGTTTCGCAAGCTCGCGCAAAAATATCACCCCGATGCCGGCGGCGACGAGGCCAAGTTCAAGGAGATCAGCGAGGCCTACGAGACGCTTTCGGACGAGAAGAAGCGCAAAGAGTACGACCAGATGCTCATGTTTGGCGGCATGCCGGGCGCGGGCGGCGCGTATGGCGGCGGCTACGGTGCCGGCGCGGGTGCCAGCGGCTGGGGCGACATCTTCGACAGCATCTTTAGCGGCAACGGCGCCTGGGGCAGCGATTGGGGCTCGGGCTTTGCCGGGGCTGCGGGCGCTGCCGGTGCCGGCGCGGGTCGCAGCCGTGCTCGCAAGGGCGGCGACCTGTCGCTGACCGTCGATGTGACGGCCGAGGACGCGTTTCGCGGCGTGACGCACAAGGTCACCTATCGCATTCCCTCGACAGGCGAGCAGCAGACCATTACGGTCTCGGTGCCTGCGGGCGCGGTCGACGGCGGCAAGCTGCGCTACAAGCGTCGCGGCGAGTATGGCGTTGCCGGCGGCGAGCGCGGCGACCTGGTCGTGACCACGCACGTGGAGGAGCATCCGCTGTTTAAGCGTAAAGGTGCCGACGTGACCATGGAGGTACCGATCTCGGTCTATGAGGCGGCGCTCGGCTGCACGGTGGACGTGCCGACGCCCGGCGGTGCGACGGTTCGTCTGAAGGTGCCCGCGGGTACCCAGACGGGCAAGAAGTTCCGCTTTAAGGAAATGGGGGCGCCCGACGTTAAGCACCGTGGCCGCACAGGCGCGCTGCTCGTCGAGATCAAGGTGCAGGTCCCCACGAACCTATCCGATGACGAGCGCGATGCCATGACCAAGCTGCGCGAGACCGACACGCGCGACTATCGCGAGAAGGTCAACCGTTACAAGGCGACGTACTAGGGCGGTCGTGGCGCACGCCCGTGCCCGCGGGCTTATGATGGACGATAACGAGACGGAAAGGGGTCAGGTAGCATGGCCGAGGACAATAGGAACAAACCGCTGTACATGATCAGCGTGGCGGCCGAGCTGACCGGCATGCATCCGCAGACTCTGCGCGTCTACGAGTCCAAGGGACTGGTGAACCCCCAGCGCTCGGGCGGTAACACGCGTCTGTATTCGCGTGCCGATATCGAGCGCCTGGAGCTCATCAACCAGCTGACCGACGAGGGCATCAACCTTGCCGGCGTGGTGCGCATCCTCGATATGAAGGAGCGTGCCGAGGAGCGCGAGCGCGAGAACGAAAAGCTCCGCGCCCGCGTGCGCCAGCTCGAGGACGAGCTGCACGAGTACAAGATGCAGAAGAAGATCACCGCTCTGGCCCCGCGCGACGGCTCGGTTAACCCCGAACAGGTCATGCGCAAGCTGCTGGGTGCGGGAGGAGATCTGTAGGTTACGCCGTTCTGCCGAACGGCGTAACGGCTCGACGCTGCGCGACGTCCAGAGCGACAATTTGTCATTCAAAAGGCAAGGCATGACCAGAAGGTCTATGCCTTGCCTTTTTCATGCCAACTTGTTCGCTCTGGACGCCGCTCGCTGTCCGTCCTCTACCTGCGGCGTTGCCTTGCTCCGGATGCGGTAGTCATTGGGGACGTTCTTAAATGACTAGTTAAAGGGGACATTCTTGCGGCACTTGGCAGTTGGGGACGCTCCTTTTGTGCCGGCACTTTGGGACACTCCTTGTCCAGAGAGTGATGCAAGGGGCTCGTTCTATGCTTTACTGAGATAAAGTGAACATGTAGATTCGTAACCCACTCGCAACCGTTCTATGGCACGATATTGAACGAATGTATGCTATGCGCCCAAATCTCTTGGGCAGAGTGGGAGACAGTATGGTCAAGCTGTACGAGGACGGCATCTACCTGCGCGGCGGCAGCGAGGTTGTGCCTGCGGCCGAGGCTGCCGAGCGCGGTATTAAGCAGACGCCCGAGGCTGCCGAGCGCGGCACCATCGCGTATTCGATCCTTCAAGCACACAACACGTCCGGCGACCCCGAGGCGCTCAAGATTCGCTTCGACGCCATGGCGAGCCACGACATCACCTTTGTCGGCATCATCCAGACGGCGCGCGCCTCGGGCATGGAGCAGTTCCCGCTGCCCTACGTGCTCACCAACTGCCACAACTCGCTGTGCGCCGTGGGCGGCACCATCAACGAGGACGACCATGTCTTTGGCCTTTCCGCGGCCAAGAAGTACGGCGGCATCTTCGTTCCGCCGCACATCGCCGTCATCCACTCCTTTATGCGTGAGAACTTCGCCGGCTGCGGCAAGATGATCCTGGGTTCCGACTCGCACACCCGCTACGGCGCTCTGGGCACCATGGCCGTGGGCGAGGGCGGCGGCGAGCTGGCAAAGCAGCTGCTGCGCGACACCTACGACGTTGCCTATCCCGGCGTCGTTGCCATCTACCTCACGGGCGCCCCGCGCCCCGGCGTTGGCCCGCACGACGTGGCGCTCGCCATCATCCGTGCCGTCTTTGCCAAGGGTTACGTTAAGAATAAGGTCATGGAGTTCGTGGGCCCGGGCATCGCGAACATGACGACCGATTACCGCAACGGCGTCGACGTCATGACCACCGAGACCACCTGCCTGTCGAGTATCTGGGCTACCGACGAGGACACGCACGCATTCTTGACCATGCACGGCCGCGGCGACGACTACCGCGAGCTCAAGCCCGCCGATGTCGCCTACTATGACGGCTGCGTCGAGGTCGACCTGTCGAGCATCAAGCCCATGATTGCGCTGCCGTTCCATCCTTCCAACGGCTTTGAGATTGACGAGCTTAACGAGAACCTCGAGGACATCCTGCACGAGGTGGAGCTCGAGGCTGCCAAGATCGGCGAGGGTAAGACGCACTTTAGCCTGCTCGACAAGATCGTCGACGGCAAGCTGCACGTGCAGCAGGGCGTTATCGCCGGCTGCTCGGGCGGCAACTACGACTCCGTGGTCCAGGCTGCCCGCGTGCTCAAGGGCGCCAACACCGGCTGCGGCGAGTTCTCGCTGTCGGTCTATCCCACGAGCCAGCCCGTGGCACTCGAGCTTACACGCCGCGGCTATATCTACGACCTTATGGAGGCTGGCGCGATCGTGCGCACGGCGTTCTGCGGCCCGTGTTTCGGTGCCGGCGACACGCCCGCTAACAACGGCCTGTCCATCCGCCACACCACGCGCAACTTCCCCAACCGTGAGGGTTCCAAGCCGGGCAATGGCCAGCTGAGCGCCGTGGCCCTGATGGACGCTCGCTCCATTGCGGCGACGGCTGCCAACGGCGGCGTCCTGATGCCGGCGACCGACCTGCCCGAGGAGACTTGGGACGAGGCCTGCGAGTACACCTTTGACGACGCGCCGTACAAAAAGCGCGTGTATTGGGGCTTTGGCAAGGCGGAGCCTGCCGACGAACTGGTCGAGGGTCCCAACATCAAGCCGTGGCCCGCGATGGAGCCCCTCGGCGACGATATCCTGCTCAAGGTGTGCTCTAAGATCATGGACCCGGTCACCACGACTGACGAGCTCATTCCTTCGGGCGAGACGAGCTCCTTCCGCTCCAACCCGCTGGGCCTGGCAGAGTTTACGCTGAGCCGCCGCGACCCGGCCTACGTGGGCCGCTCCAAGGAGGTCGACGCCGTTGAGAAGCGCCGCGTGGCCGGCGAGGCCGCGGGCGACCTGGCGGCGCTCGATGCCGAGCTTGCCGGTGTTTTTGAGGCACTGGCCGGCGCGGGTGTCGCTGCCGATGCCAAAACGACCGAGTACGGCTCCATGCTCTATGCCAAGAAGCCCGGTGATGGTTCTGCCCGCGAGCAGGCCGCGAGCTGCCAGCGCGTAATTGGCGGCCTGGCCAACATCGTCCACGAGTACGCTACCAAGCGCTATCGCTCCAACGTGATGAACTGGGGCATGGTACCCTTCCAGATGGAGGCCGAGCCCAACTTTAAGGTGGGCGACTACGTCTTTGTGCCGGGTATCCGCGCCGCGCTCGATGGCGATCTGCAGAACATCGTCGCCTACGTGGTGCGTGCCGATGGTACGGTCGAGCAGATTGAGCTCTACATTGCCGATATGACGGCAGAGGAGCGTGCCATCGTCAAGGCTGGCTGCCTGATCAACTACAACAAGTTCAAGGCCGCTGCCGAGTAACACACTTAATTGTCCGCCCGGGGCTTACCCTTTCCCGCCCGCTCACGCGCTTCGCGAGGGTCGCGTTCGGGAAAGGGTAGCCCCGGGCTACATTTCTGCGTTCTCGTTGGGCCTTGAGGGACGCTAATAAATAGACTTGCTTGATGCCGCCTCTGTTATCGGGGCGGCTTCTTTTTGTCGAAAACCACCACAAAGGGGGCAGGCACCTTTGTGGTGGTCGCGGTTTGTCTCGTTCTGTAATAGGTAGACCCTTATTTGCCGAGTAGTTGTTACGGATCTAGATAAACGGGCACTGCTAAACAATTCATCTCGATCCGTAACATCTGGACCCAAAAACGGCCGCTAGATGTTACAGATTGAGATGGTGAACGCCGGGGCCGAAGATCACCACAAAGGCTCCTGTCTCCTTTATGGTGGTGGGGGGCGAGCTCGATGTTGCCGTGCTCGTTGAACGACATTCTAATGAGCGTCTCTACAGAATTTCATCTGGGCTGGCGGGTTTGGTTGTTTTGGGGATGCCGAGTTTGGATGACGCGAAATCGTCAACATTGTCCTTAATTCCGTCTTTGGTGTAGACGGTGACCATATAGGTGCTGTGTCCGAATTCGCCCTTGTCGCGTGTTGCCCAGGCATCCCAGTAGGCGGCCCTGTTTCGCCCTTTGATTTTTCCGACACGGCGGAGTTCTGTTCGCTTTAATTTCTGGTTGCTATAGATGGTTCGACCGGCCTCCTCGGTGAGCCCGCACTGTCCAAGCATCTTGTCGAGGACTTGGTTCATGTGGCGCTCATCGGTGTTTGGTGCGTAGTCGTAGGCAAGGCCGATGGAGTCGAGTGGCTGGTCGTCGATTAGATAGTTTAGCGCCTGAGGTCCAAGGCAGAAATAGGGGGAGCATCCGTCGATCTGACCGAGCAACGGTAACTTGGACTGCCAAAGTCCGGTGGGAATTGCATATTCGTAGAACACGCCACGGCAGACAAAGGAGAGCGAGGTGGCACGCGAGCCGGCGTCGATCATCCCGCAAAGATCGAAGGGCGAGGCGATACCAAAAGAAAAGGGCGTGATGACGATAAGGAAGAGCATCACGATGGGTATGGCGAGAATGGCGATGACGTTGCGACCGGTGGAATGAGGCGGCTTCATATGCGCTCCTCGAGACAAAGATCTGTTGAGGATAGGCAGAAATGGATATGTTCAGAGAACAATTCAAGTTTAATCTCATGGCGCGAGATAGTCGACCGTTAGCGTCGAAAACCACCACAAAGGTGCCTGTCCCCTTTGTGGTGGTTCTCGGTTTGTCTCGATTTGTAACAGATAGAGCTCTATTTGCCGAGTAGATGTTACAGATTGAGACAAACGGTTGCCACTGGTCATTTTCTCTCGATCTGTAACATCTAGGATCAAAAATGGCTGCTAGATGTTACAGATCGAGATGGTAGTGCGCCTGGGCGGCGGCGGGCCGACATCTTTACCCCTATCTCTCAATCACTCAGAAAATCTTATATATAGAGACTTAGATTTGTGTATAAGATCGTACAAAGCTGGCAACAATACTTCTCGAACAACGTGAAGCCGCCCCGTAGGGCGGCCACCCCAAGAGAGGTGATTCCATGAGAATCGATAAGCTAGCAATGACATCGCGCGAGGCGCTGCAGACCGCCATGAGCACGGCCGCCGACGCGCAGGCCGGCGCGGTGGAGCCGATTCACTTGCTGTCCGCCCTGCTCGGTGCCGGTGAACGCAACATCTCCGTGATCATCGAGCGTATCGGCGCCGACCCGGCCCAGCTCGCACGCTCGACACAGGATGCCATCGACCACGCGCCCAAGGTTTCGGGCGAGGGCCAGCAGGTGGGCCTGTCCAACGAGCTCGTCCGCGTCATCGAAAAGGCCGAGAAGAAGGCCACCAAGATGGGCGACAGCTTTGTGGTGACCGAGCACCTGCTGATGGCACTTGCCGAGGACAAGGGCGAGGCCGGCCGCGTTCTGCGCGACGCCGGCGTGACCAAGGAGCGCATCGAGCAAGTCTACGAGGAGCTGCGTGGCGATGACCGCGTGACGTCTGCCGAGGACAAGACTCAGTTTGAGGCACTGGAGCAGTACGGACGCAATATCTGCGACCTGGCCCGCGCCGGCAAGCTCGACCCGGTCATCGGCCGTACCGACGAGATCCGCCGTACCATCCAGGTCCTGTCCCGCCGGACCAAGAACAACCCCGTGCTCATTGGCGAGCCGGGCGTCGGCAAGACGGCCATCGTCGAGGGCATCGCCCAGCGTATCGTGGCCGGCGACGTACCGAGCACCCTGCGCGACCGCGACCTCATCGAGCTCGACATGAGCGCGCTGGTCGCCGGCGCCAAGTACCGCGGCGAGTTCGAGGACCGCTTGAAGGCCGTGCTCAAGGAAGTGCAAAAGTCCGAGGGCAAGGTCATCCTGTTCATCGATGAGCTCCACACCATCGTGGGCGCGGGTGCCACCGAGGGCTCCATGGACGCCGGCAATATCCTGAAGCCGGCGCTCGCCCGTGGCGACCTGCACGCGATCGGCGCGACCACGCTCGACGAATACCGCAAGTACATCGAGAAGGACGCGGCGCTCGCCCGTCGTTTCCAGACCGTTATGGTGAGCGAGCCTACCGTCGAGGACACCATTTCGATCCTGCGTGGTCTGAAGGAGAAGTACGAGATCTTCCACGGTGTGCATATCACCGATAGCGCGCTCGTGGCAGCTGCCGACCTCTCCGATCGCTACATCGCCGACCGCTTCCTGCCCGACAAGGCCATCGATTTGGTCGATGAGGCGGCAAGCCGCCTGCGCATGGAACTCGACAGCATGCCGGTCGAGATCGACGCCACCACGCGTCAGCTCACTCAGCTGCAGATCGAGGAACAGGCGCTCATGAAAGAGACCGATGACGCCTCCAAGGAGCGTCTGGAGGCCCTGCGCCAGGAGATTGCCGAGGTCCAAGAAAAGCTCAACGTGCAAAAGGCCGGCTGGCTCAACCAGAAGAACGCCATCGACCACGTGCAGGAGCTTAAGGGTCAGCTCGACGAGGCCAGAAGCGAAGAGGAGCGCGCGACGCGTAACGGCGACCTGGGCCGTGCGTCCGAGCTGCGCTATTCCGTGATCCCGGGTCTGCAGCAGCAGATTCAGGAGTCCGAGGCTGCGCTCGAGGCGCAAAAGCAGCAGGACGGCGAGGGCCTCAACGAGCAGGTGACCTCCGACGAGATCGCCGAGGTCGTGAGCGCCTGGACCGGCGTGCCCGTCTCCAAGATGATGCAGGGCGAGCTCGACAAGCTGAAGGGCCTGGAGGGCGAGCTGCATAAGCGCGTCATCGGCCAGGACGAGGCGGTCTCCGCTGTCGCCGCGGCCGTGCGTCGCAGCCGTGCGGGTCTCTCCGATCCGGACAAGCCCATCGGCAGCTTCTTCTTCCTGGGCCCCACCGGCGTGGGCAAGACCGAGCTCGCCAAGGCGCTGGCCGAGTGCCTGTTCGATGACGAGCGTGCGCTCGTGCGTATCGACATGTCTGAGTACATGGAGAAGTTCAGCGTCCAGCGTCTGATCGGTGCGCCTCCGGGATACGTGGGCTACGACGAGGGCGGCCAGCTCACCGAGGCCGTGCGCCGTCGTCCGTACTCCGTGATCTTGCTCGACGAGATGGAGAAGGCCCATCCGGATGTCTTCAACGTGCTGCTGCAGGTGCTCGACGACGGCCGCCTGACCGACGGTCAGGGTCGCCAGGTGTCCTTCAAGAACACGATCATCATCATGACGTCTAACGTGGGCTCCAAGGCTATTGCCGAGCTTTCCGGCAAGGACGAGGAGGAGATGCGCCATCAGGTCGACGCGGCCATGGCTCAGACCTTCCGCCCCGAGTTTCTCAACCGTATCGACGATATCGTGGTGTTCCATCCGCTCGGAATGGCGCAGATCGAGAAGATCGTCGACATCCAGCTCGCCGACGTCCGTGCGCGTCTGGCCAAGGAGCGCATGACGCTTGCCATCACCCCGGCGGCCAAGCAGATGCTCGCCGTGGGCGGCCTGGACCCGGTCTTTGGCGCCCGTCCGCTCAAGCGTCTGGTTCAGCGCGAGGTCGTGGATGCCATCGCCGCCGCCATCATCGACGGCACGGTGCGCGAGGGCGATCAGGTGACGGTCGATGTCGACAAGGACGGCGGCTTTACCGTCGTGTGCGACAACACGCCGGCGGCCACCTACGAGGTCCCCGACGCCGACTAGATTTATGGGACATGTCTTAAAATCTGCCAGCCGTCTCTAAACGCCAAGGGCGGCGGATCCAATTGGGTCCGCCGCCCTTTTTCGTGCGACAATCGATAATGTTGAACGGATGCGATGCAAGGAGCTATGCAGATGAAAGACGAGATCAAGACAAGCGCGCCGGCGACCGATGCCGCACCCGCCGCACCCAAGCCTGTGCCTAAGCCGGCACCCAAGCCGCGCGACCCCTACATCCGTGCCGAGAACGAGGACGACGACGGCTACGATCCCTATAGCGATCGCCGCCCCGAGCGCGAGCCAATGTTCGAAGCCGACCCCTGGCGCTGAGTGCCACCAAAAAGGCCACCAAAAAGTTGCGGTGAAATAGGGACTGTTTTGCGGTTTGACCAGCAAAAACAATCCCTATTTCACCGCAACTGCGTTGGGCGGCTGTCTTCGGGCTGGCTAGTCCTGGGCTTTGATGCTCGGCAGGAGAATCTGGGCGAGGTAGTCGGTCTCGAGTTTGGTCGCGGCGTCTGCGTTGCCGTCTTTGCCAACCAGGTCGTTCTTGATCTGGCTATACGTATAGCGGTTGCCGGTCGTCAGCTCGACAAGCTCAATGGCCGTGTCCATGGGGTAGGTTGACACGGGGTTCTGCGTCCGTCCGTTGATGGTCTGGGGCACCACGTACGGATAGACGGGGCCGCTGGCGTAGACGGTATAACCGTTGCCTAGGCTGACCGTGCCCAAAACCGTATCGCCTTCATCGGGCGTAAAGCTCTCGCCCTCGCGCACCGCGACGAGCGTCACGAGCGGCGTATTGGCGTCGTCGCCCAGATAGATGCATAGCGTGCTTCCGTTTTGCCAAGTTGCGACCTTGCCGTACCACTCGACGGGAATATCGAGCTGGTAGAGGTCGGTTGCCTTGTGGCGAGCGTCAGCATCACGGGACGCCTGTGCCTTTTGCGCGCTCACGGCATTGACGGCGGCGTCGCGCCGCGCGGTTGCTGCCTGCTGGAGCACTTTGGCAGCCGCGGCGGAGCTCGCACCGCCCTCCTCGGCATACTTGGCGGCGGCATCGATCTGGTCGTCGGTTACCGTGTCGGCCGAAGGCACCTTGAGCTTAAAGGTAGCCTGGGCACTTAAATCCTGTTCATCGCTCTTAACGGTGACCTGCGTCTTGGTGGTCGGGACGGTATAGATGGTGCCGTCGGCCGCGATGGGGGAGGCAGCGATGGAGAGCGTGTAATCGCCGGGCAGCAGTTTGATGCCGCGGCCGTGCTCGTCAACATAGAGCGTTTCGCTCACGGAGGAGCCATCAGCGTCCTGACCACTCACCTGTACGGGAATCTTGGAGCCGGTAGAACAGTCGAGGCCCGCGGCATGCACGCCAATCTGCACTGACATCATCGTGTGGGCATTGGCGGCGACAGCGGCGGCCTGCTCTTGCTGATATCCGTTCCAGGCGGCATAGCCTGCGCCGCCGGCGACGAGCGCGACGGCCACGACACCGGCGACCATCAGATTGCGGCGCTTGGGCGACATCTTGCGATGGCGAACCTCGGCCTCGCGTGCCGAGGGAACGGACGGCAGGGGAATATCGCCCATGGCGATGGTTTCGTCCACGGCTGGTGCGGAACCCAGGCCAGGAAGCTCGCGGGTCAGCGAATCCTCGGCCGGCAAGCTGTCGAGCAAGACGGTTTCCTCGCCCGTGTCGGATTCGGGCTGATTGCCGGCCTCGCTTTCGGTGTCTTCGTGACCTGCCTCATCTTCGGCAGGCTCAACGTCGTCTGCATCCTGACCATCGGACTGCGCCTCGGCTTCCGGCTCATCCTGCACATCAACGCCCGAATCGTCAAACGCAATCTCATCGAGTGAAATCCGGTCTAAGCTCTCCAAGGCCTCAGCGCAAGCTTCTGCATCTTGGGCCGCATCCTCTTGACCCATCGTCTCATCTTTCATATATCCCCCAAGCTCAATATCGGGACAACACTGTACCCAAAAACGGGACCCCATAGAGCCGCCGTATGATTTGAAATCCGATTTTATATATGCGCATGTTTTTGAATAGATGAATAAGACGCAACGACAAAAGCCCCCGGAAAGCGAGTGAAACGCTTTCCGGGGGCTCTGCGAGACATTGGATTGAAAATCCTGGCGGGCGGGCCTATGCCCAAGCGCCAACAGCGACCAACATGTTACTCGGCGTGAGCGTAATCAACCTTGGCGCGGCGAGCGGTGGCCTTCTCCCAATCGCTGGTGCCCTCAAAGACATCCTGCTTGTAGGGATTGCGGCCGAGCTTCTTGGCGCGGTAGGCGATGTAGATGATCGCGGCGACGTTGGCGACCAGTGCGGCGATTGAGACCGCGGTAGCGGCGCCGGGGTCGAGCGTGGAGTGGGTCACAAAGATGGACTCCTCCTGGAAGTACGGGAACACCTGGGCAAACATGCACCAAATAGCCAGCGTAAAGGCGCGGTTCTGGATCCAGCCGCCCTTGTTCCAGATAAAGGCGGCGACGGTGGGCGCCAGCAGCAGCGCAAAGCCGCAGAACCAGGAGTGGGTGGGCAGGCAGTTGTAGGTGTAGCAGAAGTTCCAGATATCGTAGGCGATAATGTAGACCCAGGTCATATCGGGCCACAGCATGTCGGTCTGATCCTCGGAGGCGTAGACGCTCCACCAACCGGTCATGCAGAAGATGTTGATGATACCGGCGATGCCGTTGAACACGTTGTTCCAGCCGGCCAGCTGCGTGGCACCTTCGGAGGTGACCCAGGTGGACTCGCCCAGGACAAAGAAGTGATAGGCGCTCTCAAAGTCGGACACGACGGCGATCATGATGTTGATGGCGACGATCACAAACGGCCATGCGCGGAACCAATGCGCCTTGCCGATCTTGCCCCACTGGTACTTAATGGCAATGAAGCCCCAGCAACCGGCCAGCGCCGCGTATACCTTGGCGTAGTGGAACCAGCTGTTCTGGTACACATGGGTGGGGTTGGTGAGCGCCCACTCGGCACCCTGCGAAACACCGACGGCGATGGCGACGCAGTAGATGGTCATGGCCAGCGGAGCCACGCCAAAGATGATTGCCGCGCCCAGCTTGGTGCGGCGGCCGACCTCGTTGAGCACGATCAGGCCAATAAAGACCATGGCCCAGCCGGCCCAGTGGATAAGGGTATCGCTACCCCAAACATCGAACAGCATGCTGCTCTCCTTTCACACGCCCGCGGCCCCTCTTCTGATCGCGGGCAGTTTGGCCAAATGTCGTCAGTTCTGGGGCTTGCGCTCCGGATACTTGGCGGTATAGCCCTCGATGTGGAGCGTCGAGGCGATGATTTCCTTGACCGTCTCGTCGGGCACATCGGGGTGCGTGCGGATATACATCAACAACCCCATGATGAGGGTGTAGAACGTCTCGTAGACATGGTCGATGCGCAGCTCGTGGTGGGCGACAAAATCCACCACGGTGGTGTCGCAGATATACTGCGCCACACGCTGGACCACGTTGTGCAAAAAGCCGCCGTAGAGCGCGCCGCTGCTCGAGGTGAGCGTGCTCGGCAGCTCGTGGCCGCTGGCGACCAGGCGCTTAAAGAGCGGGGCGACGGTGTCGAGCGCGCCCTCGATATCGCCGACGGTGCGGTTGGCATTCCACTGCTCGAGCTCGGAGATAAAACCGTCGATTGCCTCGTCCATGACGGCGGTGACGGCGGCGTCCATGTCGGCGAAGTAGTGGTAGAACAATGAACGCGTGCAGCCGGCTCGCTTGGTCACGGCCGATACCGATAGGTGGGACACGCCCAGCTCGGAGCTTACGGTGCGTACGGCATCGAGGATCTCGCGACGGCGTTCGTCGCCCGTCAGGCGCTTTGCCGCGCTATCGGATGCGGGGACGGCATCGACCACAGAGGTATCTGCTGCGTTGTTGCCCATGTTTTGCCGCCTTTCATCCTCTTTTGTCTGACCGTTCGCCTAACAGTCTTGAATATTGTTGACGGTTCGTCAATACTATTTTTGACACAATGTCAACAATGGCGGGTGAACGGCATGGGGGCATGCCCAGCCTGCAAAAAAAGAGGGGCGCTGCGGCCTCGTCGGGCTGCGGCAAGAGAAGGGACAACCATGATTCTCAACGGACCGGGGATTAGTTACACCGAGCCCGACATCGGTTCGGAGTTCGTGCCGCCGCTGCCGGAGCATCCGCGCGAGGCCATCGTCAAGCTGTGCGAGCACTGCACCAACCGTCTGCTGCATCGCGATGAGCTGCTGGGCTACGAGTACTGGTCGTTTGCCGAGGCCGCAACCGACGAGCAGGCCGAAGTACTCTGCAAGATGAAGATGCGCCGTCCCTATACGCTGCCCGAGATGGTCAAGCTCACCGGCATGCCCGAAGCCGATATCGAGAAGATGCTCGACGACATGAGCTACACGGGTCTGCTCGAGTACAACTGGGAAAACCCCGAGCGCGCCAAGCAGTGGGTGCTGCCCATGCTGGTGCCGGGTTCCGCCGAGTTCCTCAACATGCGCGTGAGCCAGCTCGAGGAGCACCCGGTCTATGCCAAGTTCTTTGAGCAGGCGTCCAAGGGACCGCTGTCCAAGGCCACGCCGATGGTGCCGCCCGGTGGTGCCGGCATCGGCATGCACGTCATTCCGGTCGAGAAGGCTATCGATGCCGCGAGCACGTCGGTGCCGATCGAGCATATCGAGCATTGGCTCGACAAATACGATGGCAAATATGCCGCCAGCACCTGCAGCTGCCGCGCGAGCCGTCGCGTGATGGGTGAGGGCTGCGCCGACGACCCGGCAGATTGGTGCATCGCCGTGGGCGATATGGCCGACTACGTGGTTGAGACCGATCGTGGCCATTACGTGACCCGCGACGAGGTTTACGACATCCTGCGCCAGGCCGAGGACAACGGCTTTGTGCACCAGATCACCAATATCGACGGCGAGAACAAGATCTTCGCTATCTGCAACTGCAACGTCAACGTGTGCTACGCCCTGCGCACCTCTCAGCTGTTCAACACGCCCAACCTGTCGCGCTCGGCCTATGTCGCCAAGGTCGAGAAGGACAAGTGCGTTGCCTGCGGTCGCTGCGTTGAGGTGTGCCCGGCCGGCGCCGCCAAGCTCGGCCAGAAGCTCTGCAGCAAAAAGGCCGGCGGACAGGTGCCCGAGTATCCGCGCCAGGAGCTGCCCGACGCCACCAAATGGGATCACACCAAGTGGTCGCCCAACTACCGCAACGACAACCGTATCGAGACGCATGAGTCCGGCACCGCTCCCTGCAAGACGGCCTGCCCCGCGCACGTTGCCGTTCAGGGCTATTTGAAGCTCGCGGCTCAGGGTCGCTATGACGAGGCGCTGGCGCTCATCAAGCGCGAGAACCCGCTGCCCGCTATCTGCGGCCGTGTGTGCAACCGCCGCTGCGAGGATGCCTGCACCCGCGGCCGTGTGGACGCCGCCGTGGCTATCGACGAGGTCAAGAAGTTTATCGCCCAGCGCGATCTGGACGCCGCGACCCGCTATGTCCCACCTGTGGTGACCCCGACGCGTGCCGGCGGCTTCGACCAGAAGATTGCCATCATCGGTGCCGGTCCGGCTGGCCTGTCCTGCGCTTTCTACCTGGCCGAGAAGGGCTACAAGCCCGTCGTGTTCGAGAAGAACGAGCGCCCGGGCGGCATGCTCACCTACGGCATTCCCAGCTTTAAGCTGCAGAAGGACGTCATCGAGGCTGAGGTCGAGGTTATTCGCCTGATGGGTGCCGAGTTCCGCTATGGCGTGGAGGTCGGTCGCGACGTGACGCTCGACGAGCTGCGCGCGCAGGGCTTTAAGGCCTTCTACGTGGCTATTGGCTGCCAGGGCGGTCGCCTTGCCGGTATTCCGGGCGAGGATGCCGAGGACGTGACCGTGGCCGTCGACTTCTTGCGCGAGGTCAACAGCGGCAAGATCGACGCGCTGCCCGGCCGCACTATCGTGGTGGGCGGCGGCAACGTGGCCATCGACGTTGCCCGCAACGCCTGCCGCCTGGGCTCCGAGCACGTTGAGATGTTCTGCCTGGAGAGCGAGGCCCAGATGCCCGCCAGCGAGGAAGAGCGTCGCGAGGCCGTTGAGGACGGCGCTCACATCAGCTGCGGCTGGGGACCTAAGGAGATTCACCTGGACGAGGCCGGTCGTGTGTGCGGTATCACCTTCAAGCGCTGCACGCGTGTCTTTGACGACGAGGGCCGTTTTGCGCCCGAGTACGACGAGAACGATCTGCGCCGTGTCGATGCCGACCGTGTCGTCATGTCGATTGGCCAGTCCATTGTGTGGGGCGACCTGCTGGCTGGCTCCAAGGTGGAGCTCGGCCGCGGCCAGGGCGCCCTTGCCGATCCCCAGACTTACCAGACCGCCGAACCCGACATCTTTGTGGGTGGTGACGTCTACACTGGCCCCAGCTTTGCCATCGACGCTATCGCCGCCGGTCACGAGGCTGCGGTGTCTATCCATCGCTTTGTGCAGCCGGGCTCCACGCTCACCATCGGCCGCAACCAGCGCCGCTACACCGCGCTCGACCGCGACGATGTCGTGATCGAGAGCTACGACAACGCGAGCCGCGAGGTTGCCCACGTGGACCGCGAGCGCGAGAAGGTCGCGCCGTTTAGCGAGTACGTCGAGACCTTTACCGAGGAGCAGGTGCGCGCCGAGACCGCCCGCTGCCTGGGCTGCGGTGCCTCAATCGTCGATCCCAACAAGTGCATCGGCTGCGGCCTGTGCACCACCAAGTGCGCGTTCGACGCCATCCATCTGGATCGCGACCGCCCCGAGTGCTCCACGATGGTCAAATACGAGCAAAAGCTCCCGAGCCTCGGCAAGTATGCGCTCAAGCGCGCCATCAAGATTAAGTTTGGTCATTAGGTTCCGCCGTTCTAACGAACGGCGGCACTGCCGACGCTGCGCGGCGCCCAGGCCCCCCATCTTGCCCCTCAACTTCGGCGCCGCGGGCAAAAGCCCAGCGGACGCCTTGTTTCGGGGCAACCTGGGGCACCTGGATCGCCGCTCGCTGACGTTTGGCTGACATCGCATCAACCATTGTTGAAAGGTATTCGCCTTGCATGAATTAGGGATTGTGTATCACATTATTCGCGATGTCGAGAATGTGGCGCGCGCTCATGGCGTGCGTCGCGTTTCGAGCGTCACGCTGCTGCTGGGCGAGGTCTCGGGCGTCGTTCCCGACTTGCTGCTCGACGCTTGGCGCTGGGCAGCAGATAAAAAGCCTATCGCGCAGGGCGCGGAGCTTATCGTGGAGCCCGTCGAGGCCGTGACACATTGCGAGGCGTGCGGCCGCGACTACGCGACGGTCGAGCACGGCAAGACCTGTCCCCATTGCGGTAGCGGCGAGACCTATTTGCTGCAGGGCCAAGAGGTAATGATCAAACAGATCGAGACTCCCGACGAGGACCCGGCAGACGCTGCTCCTGACGGCCTCTCCGACGCACCCGATGCCGTCGACGCCGCCAACCCACTCCACATCGCCTAACATCCAATGACTGCATGGGCTAGAGTTCTAAACATATTTGCTTCGGTTAGTCAAGTCATGTCTGTTTAAACAAAATGGCGGCACGCAGACGCATTGGGATCCACCTAAAAGCGGTCTTAACGAACAGTGCACCTTTATATGTCTTTGAAAGCAATCGGAAAATCACGTTTTAGCAGGCAATGAGCTGTAAATCAGCAATGTAATCAACTTGTAACAAACCTAGACGTTTAAACAAATAATGCAACCTTTTGCAAATTTAGCTATAATTCCACAAACTAAACAGGTATACTTCCTTCATGTCATGTAGGAAATACGTAGACAAAAAGGAGGTTATGTGATGGTAAGTATTGTTCTTGCTAGCCACGGGGACTTGGCAGCTGGAATCAAGCAGACGGGCTCGATGGTCTTTGGCGATCAGCCGTCTGTAGCCGTGGTCTCGCTCGAGCCGAGCATGGGCCCCGACGATTTCCGTGCCAAGGTCGAGGAAGCAATCGCTTCCTTCGAAGACCAGGAGCAGGTGCTCTTCCTCGTTGATCTGTGGGGCGGCACGCCGTTCAACCAGATCAGCGGGCTCATCGAGGGCCACGATTCCTGGGCTATCGTCACCGGTGCCAACCTGCCTATGCTCATCGAGGCATATTCGCAGCGCTTTGACGCAAAGAACACTGCACATGCGATCGCAAAACATCTCGTGACTGAGGCTAAGGCTGGCGTGCGCGTCAAGCCCGAGTCTCTGGAGCCCGAGGAGAAGAAGCCGGCTGCGGCCGCCGCTGCTCCTGCAGGCGCCATCCCTCCGGGAACGGTCATCGGCGATGGGCACATCAAGATTGCCCACGTCCGTATCGACACCCGTCTGCTTCATGGTCAGGTGGCCACCACGTGGACCAAGCAGATCAACCCCAACCGCATCATCGTGGTTTCCGACGGCGTTGCTCACGACGAGCTCCGCAAGACCATGATCGAGCAGGCTGCCCCTCCGGGAGTCCATGCCAACGTCGTTCCCATCAAGAAGATGGCCGAGGTCGTCAAGGACACGCGCTTTGGTGACACCAAGGCCATGCTGCTCTTCGAGAACCCGCAGGATCTGCTCAAGGCCATCGAGGCCGGCGTCGACATCAAGGAAGTCAACATCGGTTCCATGGCTCACTCCAAGGGCAAGGTCGTCGTCACCAACGCCGTCGCTATGGGCGATGACGATGTCAAGACTCTCGAGGCTCTCAAGGCCAAGGGCGTCAAGTTCGAGGTCCGCAAGGTTCCTTCGGATTCCTCCGAGGATCTCGACGCCATGTTGAAGAAAGCTAAGGCCGAACTGGCCGCTCAAGCATAGTAAAGGAGGGTCCGATACATGTCTGCAATCACTATTCTGCTTGTTGCGATTGTCGCGTTGCTTGCCGGTATGGAAGGCATTCTGGATGAGTTCCAGTTCCATCAGCCGCTCGTGGCATGCACGCTTATCGGTCTCGTAACCGGTCACCTTCAGGAGGGCATCCTCCTGGGCGGTTCGCTCCAGATGATGGCCCTTGGCTGGGCTAACGTCGGCGCCGCTGTCGCGCCTGACGCCGCTCTGGCCTCGGTCGCTTCTTCGATCATCATGGTGCTCGCCCTCAACGGTGGCGCCACCGATTCGGCCAAGGCCGTTACCACCGCTATCGCCGTCGCCGTCCCGCTGTCGGTCGCTGGTCTGTTCCTGACCATGATCTGCCGTACCATTGCTACCGCTATCGCTCACGCCATGGACGGTTGCGCCGAGAAGGGCGACTTCTCCGGCATCGAGCGCTGGCAGTATGCTGCCATCCTCATGCAGGGCCTTCGTATTGCCATCCCGGCAGTGCTTCTGTGCGTCATCCCGGCCGAGGCCGTTACCAACGCGCTTAACGCTATGCCCGACTGGCTGTCCGGCGGCATGGCTGTCGGCGGCGGCATGGTCGCTTCCGTCGGTTACGCCATGGTCATCAACATGATGGCCACTAAGGAGACCTGGCCGTTCTTCGTCCTCGGCTTTGTCCTTGCTGCCATCCCTCAGCTCACGCTGATCGCCCTTGGTCTCATCGGCATCTCCCTTGCCCTCATCTACCTTGGCCTTAAGGATCTGGCCAAGCAGGGTGGCGGCATGGGCGGTGGCTCCGGCGACCCGCTCGGCGACATTCTGAACGATTACGAGTAGGAGGGGAGTGATACATATGGCAGAGAACAAGATTCAGCTCACCAAGGCTGACCGCAAGAAGGTTTGCTTCCGTCATCAGTTCCTTCAGGGCTCGTGGAACTACGAGCGTATGCAGAACGGCGGCTGGTGCTTCGCAATGATCCCTGCGATCAAGAAGCTCTACACCAGCAAGGATGACCAGATTGCCGCTCTTAAGCGCCACCTGGAGTTCTATAACACCCACCCCTATGTTTCCGCCCCCGTCATTGGCGTTACCCTCGCCCTCGAGGAGGAGCGCGCCAACGGTGCCCCGATTGACGACGTCGCCATTCAGGGCGTCAAGGTCGGTATGATGGGCCCGCTCGCCGGCGTCGGCGACCCCGTCTTCTGGTTCACCCTTCGCCCGATTCTGGGCGCTCTGGGCGCTTCCCTGGCCATGTCCGGCAGCATCGTCGGTCCGCTGCTGTTCTTCTTCGCGTGGAACATCATCCGTTACGCTTTCCTGTGGTACACGCAGGAGTTTGGCTACAAGGTCGGCTCCTCCATCGCCAAGGACCTCTCCGGTGGTCTGATGGGCAAGGTCACCGAGGGCGCTTCCATCCTGGGTATGTTCATCATCGGCGCCCTGGTCGAGCGCTGGGTGTCCATTTCCTTCACCCCGATCGTCTCCACGGTCAAGCAGTCTGCTGGCGCCTTTATCGACTGGGCTAGCCTGCCCTCCGGTTCCGAGGGTATCAAGGAAGCGCTGACGATGTACAACTCCGTCGGTGCTACCGCCCTTGATCAGATGAAGGTCACCACGCTTCAGGCCAACCTCGATCAGCTCATCCCCGGCCTTGCCGCCGTGTGCCTGACCCTGCTGGTCTGCAAGCTCCTCAAGAAGAAGGTCAGCCCGATCGTCATCATCCTGGCTCTCTTCGCCGTCGGCATCATCGGTCGCTTCTGCGGCTTCATGTAAGCACGCTTCGGCTTAAGACCGAGAATTGCTAGGCAAGGGCTTTTGAGCCATTGAAACGGACCGCACCCGGTGGGTACACTGGATGCGGTCCGATTGTTTTATTTGGAGGGCGAGGCGCGCATGGCGCAATCTCAGAACAGCACGGTCGATCTGGCAACGCCGGCAACCTGCCTGATGGGGCTTACCAGCCACGGTAACGTGATGGTGGGCAATAAGGCGTTCGAGTATTACAACGAGCGCAATCCCGAGGATTATATTCAAATCCCGTGGGACGAGGTCGACTATATTGCCGCCGAGGTTTTACGCGGCACCAAGAAGATCACGCGTTTTGCCATCTTCACCAAGGACAACGGTCACTTTACGTTTTCGACGCGCGACGACAAAGAGACGCTTCGTGCCGTCCGCAAGTACGTCGACGAGGATAAGCTCGTGCGATCGCCCGACTTTATCGATGTGACTGCCAAGGGCGCCAAGAGCATCCCCTCCGTTATCAAAAACCTCTTCCACAAAGGTAACTAGCTCCTCATAAGTTGCGGTGAAATAGTTCCTAAATACGGCTTTAGATGCTTCAGACAGGAACTATTCCACCGCAACTTCGAAGTCTAGCCATGCGACGTATTGCGATGCAGTAAATCTGCTACACTAGTACAACATGCCTCCGTAGCTCAGGGGATAGAGCACCGCTCTCCTAAAGCGGGTGTCGTGCGTTCGAATCGCACCGGGGGCACCAGAAGAAAATGCAGGTCAGACGGTATAAATCGTCTGGCCTGTTTCTGTATGGATAGAGGTAAATAGACGGTCGAGGGGTGAAAAAGGGGTGAAAGAAAGTTCTATGATGAAAACAGCTCGCCTACATATTTCACTCCGATATTTCACCCAAATATCCGGTTTTCAACCCTTTCCACAGCCTGCGGGCTTATAAGAAGCCCTCCGACTATGGAAAGCGTTGAAAGCCTAGGGTGACGTTGCTGTGAGATGGGCGAGTTTCCAACAGCCCCCGGCGTCTTCGGGTTACGCTTGGGACCCTCCGACACCGAGGACCGTTGAAAACTCGCCCTTCTGCTAGGCAGGCATTTTTTCTAAGTAGGCCAGTTGCTTCAGAAGCAGCTGGAGAGTAATCGACATTCCAAATAATTCCATGAAAGTGAAGTCTGGCTCGCCACCGTTTACAGAGGGAAGCATAATTGTCTGGCGTGCCATCCTTGTAGCATTGAACTTGTACAGATAGCCAAACTTGCTCTTTTGCTGCTGGATGGCGACTTTTAGGAAGAGGTAGATAAACTCGTTACCCTTGTTGTTCTTGACGTGAAAGCGTTTAACGTCATCGGAGAAAATGCACTCATAGGGGTGGTAGAACCCAAGGCAGACGCCATTACCGTTATAGTTCACGCCAAGGACATTGTTGTCGAGCGACGAATTCTTATCAGCCGTAAAACCGGCAATCCCGTTGCTATTGTCAAGCGCCCCAATAAACGGTCGTCTTCCATACTTTCGGTTACGAGATTCCAAGCGCCTCCCGGAACGAATGTCGAATATTTGGCTGATTGAGTACGATTTCCAATCTCTTTCGTGCAGTGAGGAGTGGTCGAACTCGGGGTTATTTACTCTCTCTCTCTCGATGGAGGCGATGCGCTTCATCAGGAATTCGCGGCAGCGCTGGACTTGAACGGCTTCTCGCTCGCGGATGTAATCCTCCATGAACTGCCAATCGGGATTGCTGGACTCATCGATGGGAAGCATTACTCGTAGCAAATTGAGCCGTTTTAGGCTGATCGACCTTCCGTGGCCGAATAGCGTTCGCTGTTTAGAAATGGATGCGGCCACGAATTGCATGGCATATCTTGAGAGGTTTCCGATTGAGTCTCTTGGCCTTAAGTCCGTTACGTGGGTGTCGAGAGCGAACTCCATTGGTTGGTAGTATGCGAGACCCGCTCCGCCATCGCCGTCGTTGTTTAGAGTGATGGCGTGGCCACGATGAAGTCTTTCGTTTGGGATAGAGACAAAAGCCTTTACGCCGTTGTCGCAGTTGCGAGCGGAAATAAGTGGAACGTCTCCGACCTGAAGGGAGGTCATGTTTTTTTCGGTGCCGCGAGCCGGTTGAAATAAATCCGAGATTTTAAAGGGTGCCCAATCCCTGTTATTCAAATCGAGCATCGGGGCCCTCCTCGAAGAGATAGCTACGACCATGAGAAACCATGTCTAGCTGGAATGTTAGATAATCGGCTATTGCCTTCTCGAAATCCTCTTCGGTAGGTATCTCGTCGTTGAAGTAATAGAAGCTGTGCAGCCACTCGTCATCCGGCTTGACGGTCGAGCTGACGCAGAATTTCGATGGGGCGTCTTCGCGGCCGTTCCAAACGTCAAGAAGATGCTGCTTTCTGTCCTTTGCAGAGTCGCCTTCGACCAGGCCGACGTGCGCCCTTACCTCATAACCATCATCCCTAAAGTCGATGAAACGGCATTCCTTTTCAGGGTCATGTGGTTCGCCGGCGGTGAACACGGCTATGACGGGATTCGTGCCGACCCCATAGAATGTATCGGTGTTGCACGTAATAACGCCTTCGAGGGTGTGATGCTTGAGGATGGAGACCTTGAACTCCTTCTCGGCTTTGCTTTTCCGGTCATAGATGATTGCGGAACGATGACCGCCGCTCTCGCACCTATTGTGAGAGAGTCGAGAAGACGTTCCACAAAAGATAGCTCGTATTGGCTTGGATCCGCTTTGGTTCCTTGGCTGTATGGAGGATTCATCAGCCCGACCGTTGCCCCTTTGAGCTGTATCTGGGCCGGGTTTTGCTTGAGGAAATCGCAGCATTCGAGGTTACTGTTTCCGTCTCGCCTAAGAATCATGTTTGCAGCCGCGACTGCAAACATGTTGCTTTGGAGCTCGATGCCGTGAAGGCGCTTTTTCTTAATGTCTTTGCGTTGCTGCTCGCTGGTTGCAGAAGAAAGCATGCGATGCATGGCGGCGATGAGAAATCCCGCCGTTCCGCATGTTGGGTCAAGCACCGTATCTGTAGGCTTAACATCTACGAGCTCACACATAAGGTCGCAGATGTGCTTTGGCGTGAGTACGATGCCGAGCGTTTGGCCATCCCCGCCGGAATAGCTCATAAACTCGCCGTAAAAGCGACCTATGAAGTCTTCAGAAGTCTGCTGGTACTTGATGCTTTTGAAAACGTGTTCGTTAAGGAAGTTCGTGTAGTAGTGCAACGGGGTCATTCCTAGGGTGTCATTGACCTCGTTTAAGCGAAAGCTTGTTTGAACAATGCCAAACTCAGCAAGAAGCTTGTTTTTCTTCACATCTGGTCCGACGTTGGAGCGCGTGAGTCTTCCACGAATGGCGTTCATCAGCTTATCGCCGTCGCGCATGCCTTCGGTCTGGTCCCCGGTAAGGGAATCGATTGAGAATCCGCCGTATTCGATTTCATCCAAAGCTAGAAGAATCCCCGCTACCACAAGAGCCTTGTCTTGGTCCTTGATGGAGCCGTAGGTGCGAAGATATTCGTGAAGCTCTGCCGCATCTTTGAGAATTTGTTCGGTGGTCTTCTCGACGTCGGTTTGTTCGTCAAGAACATACCGTGTGTAGTATTCAACGATGTTGCTCGGTGAGAGCCAAGTGAACGATTCGAGGTCTGGGAGCCTCTTGTAGCCTTCTCGGTCATTCACGAACACGGGAGATATGGTGTGATGCTTGGGGTCCCCTGAAACCCCAACGGCGAAGACCTCAGTGAAAGGGCTCTTCTTTGCGATGTGCGAGGCGTAGTGATAGGCACCGTTGACGGCATAATCGGTAACGGCCTCGGTGCTCATGTCGAGGATGTCAGAATCTGTTAGCTTTTCATGTCGGCTCTGGCTCGCCTTATCTTCGATGACAAGAACAAAGCGGCCAATTTTCGAAACGTATTCAGGATAGCCAGCGTTTCCCGTTCCGCGCTTGGATGCGTCCTTGAGGGCGTTGTCGATTTCTTTGATGTTGCTCCCCTGTGATGTGAACTCAATATCACATTCGTGGAGCCTGTCGGCAACCCAAAGGTCGAGTGCGGCTTCTTTCCTGGCCATGTGAAATCCTTTGATAACGAGCTGGTGCGAATTGAATCGCGACAAAGATATCCAACAGTTTAACCTCCGGCTATAGAGCAAAGGAAAACTACTTCCAATCGGAATTATCGAACGGTAGCGATTCGAGGTTGTCGCGTAGCGATCGGCCTTGAGGCCGATGGGTCCCGCTTATGGGCGGGACCCCCGCGACGCACGGCGTCGCTCTCGCTGCGGCTCCCTGGCAACGCTCCCCAGGGTCGCGTTTCGTCCGCCTCCGCTCAGCCGGCGCTCACCTGTCCGGGCTCGCGTTGCCTCGGCAACCGGCTCGCTCCGTGCAGGCAAGATATGGATTCCGTTGCACGGAATCATCTTGCCCGCCTGCGGCGGGGCGGCGAACCGCTCCGAGGTCGCTCCCGCCAATAATAAGCTGGGACTCTTGTTGCGTCCCGGCCCAAGCGTTCAGTCCCCTCGCCCGTTCTGGTTCTCCCACGACTTGCGCTCAAGTTCCCAGAACGCCCTCATCGCCGTCGCTATCCCGCGCAGCGTAAAGCGGACGACGAGGCCGGTTGAGCGGTCGACCGCGAAGCCGAGCCTGCCGCCGTTGACCTTCCGCACAGCCCCGAGAGCCTTCGAGAAGAAGCGGTACTGGAGGCTCCCGCCCTTCGACCTCGCGAGCTCGATGCCGTCTCGCCTGAGCCGCCGGTCGAGTTCGGCCATGCGGTCGGGGCAGTCCCTCATTCGTCCGACCTCCTCGACGCGACGGGCGACCACCACGCGGACGCGGGCGTTCTCGGAGCGCTCGGCCTGCCCCTTGCGGGCCATGTCGCGTTCCTCCCTGCCCGGCTGTCTCGCGTGGACGCGCGAGTTGGCCTTGCCGCGCTCAAGCTGCCTGAGCCCATACTTCTCGTCCAAGGCGCGGACGGTCTTCACCCTCGCGGTTGCGGCCTTGCGTGCGGGACCCTCGTCGAGCCTCCTGCCCGTCTCAAGGTCGCTGCGGTTGATGCCGAGGTGCACGGCATAGCGGTCGGTGCCGTCCGCGCGGCAGCGCTCGCGGTGAAGCACCATCACGACCTCCTGGTTCGGATAGCGCTCGGCCACATAGGCCCGAGCGTATTTCATGCACATTTCAGGCGTCATCTTTCCGCCGTTGAGGTCGCACTCGTCGGGGAGGAAACCGAGTATTTGGTGCTGCATGTAGGTGCACTTGGCCCCCGCCTTCCCTGGCCTGTCGTGGCCCATGGCCCTCCTCGTGTCTGTCATTTCCTGGAACCAGCGGTCTTCGTCGATGATGTTCTGGGTGTCGTGCGCGAGCGCCTTGTCCCTGTCCCATGAGAGGTAGTCCCTGAGCCGGGAGAGGTGCCCCTCGCTGCAAACGCTCGTCTGCTTGATTGCCGTCATGGGCCCTCCCTAGTCGAGCGAGAGACCGCTGAACTTGCTGGTCGGCTCGGCCTTCGCCTTCTTCTTCGGCTCGGGCCATTCGAGGCACCAGGGGATGACGCGCTCGCCCATCTTCCCGGCTGCGGCCTCGTCCAGCCGCCTCTGATAAGCGCGGCGCTTCTCCGTCTCGTGCTCCGGAGTCCCGAGGTCGAAGTGCTCCTTCGTGGGTGTCTTAGTGCAATCGGTGACGGGTGAGCGGAAGACCCCGGCTCGCTCGGTGGGCATGCCGTTGTCCGCGTGTTTCACGACGACTATCCCGTCTCGGTCCGGGGCCATGTCGCGCCACTCCCATGCGTGCACCACATCGTCGGCGCTCTCGCTGTAGGAGGTCGAGGCCGACGAGCCCGATGCCGCCTTGCTGCTGCTCGTGCCCTGCGTGTGGCGGGTGGTCTTGCCTATGAGCTCGGTGAAGTACCGGCGGTCCTCCTCCTCGGCGAGCTTCATGGCGACCTTGACGCCGCAGTTCGCGAGAATCTTCCTGCGCCCGTCTCGCTCACCGTATTTATTAAGCTGGGATATACCCTGCGTTGCCCCCGTCCAGTAAATCTGGAACGACCTTCCAAGTGAAAGGAGGGCGGGCAGGCACTCGACGCGGGGGAGGTTGCCCCACTCGTCGCCGAGTATCTGCACGGGGCGGGGGAGCCTGCCGCCGTTGGAGTCGGCGGTGGCCTGGACGGACGCCCAGAGCTGCGAGAGGAATATCGCCGCTATGCAGTTGTAGGGCGAGCCCTCGTCGAGCACGTGGAGGAACACGGCGCTCTTGTTCTCAAGGACCGAACGCGGGTCGATGTCGGACCCGGACGTCATCCATGCGACCGGGGCTGACGAGAACGGGCGGAGCGCCACCTTGAGCGTCGAGAGGATACTCCTGAGCTCGTTGCCGCCCGAGGAGACGAACTGCGAGGCCCTGTTCTTCGCGGGGTGCCCGCTCGGCAGGGCGCGAAAGACGGACTTCAATGGTTCGGCCGGGTCGTCGCCCTCGGCCTCGGTGCCACGGTCCAGCACCTCGCAGACGGTCGCCAGGTGCTTGGACTCCTCGGGGCACTCGTCGGACATGGAGACCAGCAGGACGAGGGCGGACAGGAGCCCCCGCGCGGACGCGGTCCAGTGCGAGCCCTTGCCCTTCTCGTCGTCCTGTACCACGAGCTCAGCGATGGCGTCTGCCGCCTGCTCGGCCTCCTGGTCCCGGCCCTCGGCGTGGAGGTCGAGCACCTGCCTGAGCGGGTTGAACCTCTGGCCGCGATAGGGATGCTGCGTGTCGAGCAGGAGGACGCGGTAGCCGCGACGGGCCAGCTCGTCGCCCGTGAGCTCTACGAGCTCGTTCTTCACGTCGGAGACGACGAGGGTCGCGGGCTCGGAGCCGTTTGAGCCGTCGCCGTACGAGAACAAATCGATAGAGGGAAGGTAGAGGAAGCGGCTCTTGCCTGACCCAGTGGCCCCGGAAACGAAAATCATCTTCTTGGGCTCGAAGAGATAACAGGGCTTGCCGCGCCGCTTGGTGAACCCGTAGACGAACCCGCGCGACGAGGGGTTGGCCGAGCCATCCCATGTGACGGAGCCCCTCACGACCTCTCGGCCCGTCTTCACATGCGCGTCCCCGAGCACGCCGCCGTCCTCGCCCCTCGCGTTGAGGGCGCTTGAGTAGGCGATGAGCGAGCATGCACAGAGTGAGAGGAGGAGGGTGAGGGCGGTGCCCGCCGGGCAGACGGTGAATGAGCCCGAGAGCCACCAGCCGAGAACCGTGGCTGCGTCGAGCGCCGAGGGGAGGAACGACGCGTCGAGCGGGAGCCCCGCGACGAGGCGGTCTATGGGGGAGGCGAGCACCGGGCAGGCGAGCGCGGCGAGGACAATTGAGGTGACGAGCGCCGTGAGTATCTTTGTCTTCATGGTTGTTCCTTTGTTTTTGACAGAAGGTCCGAGAGTTGAGAGGTCGTGCGGGCTATGAGGTTTAAGGCCTCCGAGAGCCGATGTGCCGTCTGTCCGTCGACCCCGTATTTGTTAATGGCCCGTTGGGCTTGGTTAAGGTTGTTTCCCTGCCGCTTCATCTCGGTGAGCATCTGCCGGAGGGTCGACTCGTCGGCGATCTTGACCGGTTTCTCTCCGAGATTGAGCGCGGCCTCGCGCATGAACGTCGATGGGGGCATGCCGAAAAAGGAGGAGCGGGCCACGATTGCGACCCGCTCCTCATCGGTCATCCTGACGTTTATATGTGCGGTCCTGCTATTGCCACGCATCGCCTAATCCCTATCGAGGAAGGTGGCATGGGCTCCGTCGAAATCGAGCCGCGCCTCGGCCAACATTCCGTAACGGTTCTTGAGGGCAATGAGCTTGAGCGGAGTTCCGCTTGCGGGAGGCTCATAGGGAAAGCTGGGCTTACCGTTGTCATCGGCGAGGTAGAGCACAGAGTCGAAGCCGTATTCGACGGCGGAGGAACCGCCGAACATGCCGAGGCTTGGCTTGGTCGACTTTCCAGACTCGTAGGACTTGCGCGTGGTCGAGCTCAGGGCGATGACGGGCGAGCCATAGAGGTTCGAAATTTCGCGCAAACCCTTTACGCATGCGGTGATTGCCAGGCGCTCGTCGATGAACTGCTGGTCTGCCGTGGTGCCGCAGGCCAGGAGCTGCAGATAATCCACGAAGACGATAGGGGCCTCGTTGCGCTCGCGTGCCACCAGGCCGACGAGGTTCGAGAGCTCGACGGTGTTCAGCGGACCGGTGATGCAGAGATTGGGGGCGATGCGGTCGCGGTACATGCCGAGTGCGTTTTCGAAGGCCACGTGCTTGGGGTGGCTCTCCGCCGCCGCATCTGCGACCTCGGAGAGGGCAAGCTCGGTGCCGCTGAGCCGCGTAAGGCTCTTTTCCAGGAGCTTGTGCGCGGGGAGCTCGGCGGAGACGTAGACGACCGGGTGCCCGTCGTCCGCGAGCTTGTCGGCCTCCTGCAAGGCCAGGGTCGTCTTGCCCTTGCCGGGCGCGGTGCCGATGGCGTAATTCAGTCCGGGGTAAACGCCACCGAGAACGTCGTTGAGGGCCTTGAGGCCAAAGTGGGCGACGGGCTGGTCGCCCTCAAGGGCGCTTAGATGCTCGTCGAGCTTATCGGATTCGAAAACGAGGAGGTTGGAGGTCGGGCACTGCATCACTCGCTCGCCTCTTCAGCGAGCTTTTTGAAGTAGTCGTAGAGGTCTTCCTCCATGACAAAATACTGGTTGGCGATGCGGAAGCAATGATGAGTCGACTTCATGAGCCGGATGGCACTTGACTGGCCAATGCCGATGAGAATCTGAACATCAAGACGGCTCAAGATACGCTTGGTGCCAGTGCGGCGAAGGTTGATGCCTGCGGAAATGGCGTCAACCTTGGGGTCATCTGCAAGATGCATGATAAACTCCTTGTTTGGGGTGCTCGGCTCCTCTTCGAGGTTTGGCGACTAAGAGAGGGGAGTCGGGTGCCGTTTTTTATTACCAGTCGGAACAAACTTCTTCAAGAAGACTGCTCCATTTGCGACGCAACTCCGGGGTATCCGGGAGTACGTGCTGGTTGCCGCAGTCTGCGGCAGAGGTCGTGACGCTCTCTTCGAGCGCGGAGAAGGCGTCGGCGAGATAGGCGCATGTCGCGTTCAGCTGGCCGATTTCGTCAAAATACTCGATGGCGAAGCGCACGAGCGCCACAACGGGGGCGCGGTTATAGTTGGTGGACGCCTCGTCCATCAGGGTGCGGCCGTACTTCACCGCCCTGTCGGTCTCGTAATCGACAAAGGGGTCTGAGGGATCGCGCGGAACCTTGTGCTCCATAAAGTCAATGACGGAATCAAAGCAGCGGCGAAGGTGCGGCATGTCCATCGCGCCGGTAAAGAGCGCGGTCCCACAACGCCTCTCGTGGATTAGCTCGAAACCGAACTCGACAATGGGCTTATAGCCGCCGTGGGCGACGGTTCCCGTCGCGCCAGTGACGTTCGAACGCAGAACGTCCGAGACGCTCGCAAACAGACCACTACCGCTGTAGACGTCGAGCATCCTGTCCCTCGGAAATGCCGGGGAGGGAAGCACCTCGTCAAAGACAAGGCCGATAATGGCTTTTGACTCATCGGTCGCTCGAAGGTAAGCCTCGTCGGAGACCATCTGTGAGAAGGGGGTCTTGAGGTTTTCGGGTATGCGGATACGCTTCTCGGCCTTCTTCTTATAGACCATTTTATTCACCTCCAATCGTTTGTCTGCAATCATCGTACCATCAGACGGCGCATGTAGCCCTAGTAGTAGCCCACCGTATGAAGAGATAGTGAACATCGAGGTAAACTAGCTATTACTTAGATGACAGCAATTCAAAGACTTCTGCTGCGTTTCGGTCATTGGCCCTGATTGCATGGGTGTAGAAATTAGCCGTTGTGCTTGCGGAGGCATGGCCCATTCGCGCCTGAACGGTCTTTAAATCGACGTTGCTCGCCACGAGAGCGGTCGCGGCGGTGTGACGGAGGCCATGGGGAACAAGTCCTGAGTAACCAGTGCCGCGCGTATGAAGCTTGCCGTCTCGCATGAACTGCTTTGTCACATCGCTATAAGTCCCATAGCCGTTATCGACGCAGAAGTCCCTAAACCATCGAGAGTAGTTGTGCCCGCTTGGTCTGGTGACGCTTATGCTGCGGAAACCGTCGGCATCCTTTCCAACGCTGAATGCGTGGACGATGGGGTCGGTATCCTTTTGTTCCAACCCGCGACGTCTGAATATGTCGCGCTGCATAGTCTTCCACTTGTCTAAATACTCGGCCAGAGCTTTGTCTATGGAGAGAATGCGCCTGCTCATCTCCGATTTCGGGGGCCTCAAGGTCTTGTCGCTGGTGTACTGCCGGACGATTCGGAGCTCCATGGCTTCGGGGTCGTAATCGAGCCAGCTGAGCCCTAAAGCCTCGCCCTTCCTTAGCCCAAGGTGAAATATAAGCATGGTGCAGACGGTCATGGGCCCCATCGGCTCGGAAAGCAAGCACTCAGTGAATCTTGGGAGCTCATCGGGAGGGAGAAAGTTTCGTGCTCGCAGGTCCGGTTTCGGCAGCTTTATGCCGATGCAAGGATTGCGGCCAATCAGTTCGTTCTCAAGGGCATCTTGCATGACCTGCTTAAGCTTGACGTGAATGCGACGAATCTCGGCGTCGGTGAACCTTCCATTTGAACGGGCCTCAGCGTAGGCGCGTTTAACATCGTCGGGCCTCAGGTCGGCTAGGGGCACGTCTTCGAACAGTTCGCGTATGTGTCGCACGTCGTATCCCTCTCGCTCATATGAGAGAGGGGAGCCGAATGAGCTCTCTCGGAGCACGTGGAAGGATTCGGCATATGCCGCTACGGTGCTCGGAGCATCCCTAGATGGTTCATAGCTCTCAAGTTCCTCGCGGTACTCGTTGAGAGCGTTTGCGACTTCGCTAGGCCAGTTCTTCGGGTTCTTGCTCTTGCAATGGATGGTCCTCTTGGGTGTTTTGAGATACTTAACTTTGCTGCCGTTCTTTCCGGAGTTCGGGTCTCTCCCAAGAGAGAAGTAAATCTTGAATGAGCCGGGCTTTCCCTTGATGGGTTCAGATGTTCCCTTTGCGGTTGGTTTGATTCTGGTTTCCAAAAGTGTCCTCCAAGGGGATTACGTTAGGCTCGGGGCCGGGGCTTTGAGGGCCTCGGCCCCGAGCCTAATGTAAACTTTTCACCCCTGCAAGCCGTAAACGCAACTGCTAGGGGTGAAAAAGAGGTGAAATAGAATTCTAATAAGAACCAGCAGAAACTCAAAAATAGCTAATCTACCTGCGAATATATAAAATAGGGCAAAATTGCATTTGCCCAGGTAAGGTAAATGACCATGACCTCCTAAAGCGGGTGTCGACGGTTCGAATCCGCCCGGGGGCACCAGAAGATTATGACGGCGTCGCGAGAGCGGCGTCGTTTCTGGTTTGTGGGAGCTGCCGGCGGATTCGAGCCGTCGACACCCGCGTCACCAATTTCCCCGCGGGGGGGAGTTTTCGAATCCGCCCGGGGGCACCAGAGGAATATCGAGCCCGGTACCGCTACGGTGCCTGGCTCTTCTGGTTCATGCCATGTCAAAAACGAGGCGCCCGCTTGCTGGGGGAGCAAGCGGGCGCCTGTGAGCGAATATGTTTGCGGCGAAAGTCGTGATGAGCGGTGGGGTGGCGACTAGTTGGTCGTACCGGAATCGTCACCCGTGCCCGAGCCAGAGCCAGAGCCCGAGCCAGAAAGTGCGACTGTTAGCGTGATCGTGCTGTCGGTGGACTGCTTGCCGGTGGGGGAGACGCCCGTAACGGTGGCATCCTCGTTACCGCTTACGGGATTGCCGTTCTGGTCACAGAAGCCGATGTTATAGAAACCGGCGTTGTTGAGCGCGGTGACGGCGGCGGAGATGCTCTTGCCGTACAGGTTGCCCGGAACACTGGCCTTGCCGGACTTCTTGGCAATGACGACGGTAATCGTGGCGCCGGGCTTCTGCTTGCCACTGGGGTTCCAGCTGATCACGGTGCCCTCGGTAACCGAGTCGTTCTCCTGGTAGCTAACGTCGACGCCAAAGCCTGCCATATCGAGGGCGTTGCGCGCCTGGGCCTCGGTCATGTCGGTCAGATCGGGGACGGACGTGGTATCCGGGCCGCTCGAGACCTTGTACGAGATGGTCGTGCCCTTCGCGACTTCCTTACCGGCTTCGGTGCCCTGCTCAAAGACCTGGCCCTCATCGGCCTCGTTGGCCTCCTCGGAGGCGTTGCCCTTCAGGCCAACGCTTGCCAGCGCGGCCTCGGCCTGGTCCTTGGTCAGGCCGACAAGCAGGGGAACCTCAACCTTCTCGGAGGGCTTGGGACCCTTGGAGATTACCAGGTTCACCTTGGTGCCCTTGGCCTTCTTGGTGTTGCCGTTGGGCGTCTGCTCGGCGACCTTGCCCTCGTCGACATCGTCGTTGTAGCTTTGGTCGATGGTGCCGACCTCGAGGCCGGCTTCCTTGATCAGCTCGACGGCAGTCTGCTGGTCCTTGCCCAGCACATCGGGCACGGTGACCTGCTCGCCGCCAAAGAGTCCTGTGGCAAAGGCCACCACGATGCCGATGACGGCAACGGCTGCCACCACGGCGGCGATGATCTTGTTCTTGTTGGATTTGGGCTTTTCGACCTCGTAGGAGCCGGTAGAGCCCGAAACCGAGCTACGGGCGGTATTCTGGCCGCTCACGCCCGAAACGGGACGCACCATGGCGCGCGTCTGATCGGAAAGCTCGCGAGTCTTGGTGGCGCCCAGCTCACCGGGGGCACCGATGATGCGCGTGGGCTCCGAGACGTTGACGGCACGGCCCGACAGGTAGCTGTTGAGCACCTGACGCAGCTCGTCGGCGGTCTGGAAGCGGTTTGCCGGGTCTTTCTCCATGCACTTGAGGATGATGCGCTCAAGGTCGGCGTCGACACCGGAGTTGATCTGGCTCGGCGGAATAGGCAGCTCGTTGACCTGCTTGAGTGCGACTGAGATAGCGTCGTCACCGTCAAAGGGAACGCGGCCGGTGGCGCACTCGTACATCACGACGCCCAGCGAGTAGATATCCGAGGTGGGGCCGAGATCCTGACCACGGGTCTGCTCGGGGCTGACGTAGTGGGCGGTTCCCAGCACGTTGTTGTCTTGCGTGAGGTGGCTGTTCTTGGCGCGCGCGATGCCAAAGTCCATCACCTTGATGTTGCCGTCGGGCAGCACCATGATGTTCTGCGGCTTAATGTCGCGGTGGATGATCTCGTGCTTGTGGGCGACCGAAAGCGCGGAGCTGATCTGCGAGCCGATCTGGGCGACCTTCTTGGGGTCGAGGGCGCCGTGGCTCTTGATGCCGCTCTTAAGGTCGGTGCCGCGCAGGTACTCCATGACGATGTAATAGGTGTCGCCGTCCTTGCCCCAATCGTAGACGCCCACGATATAGGGGGAGGAGAGGCCGGCTGCTGCCTGGGCCTCCTGCTTAAAGCGTGCGGCGAAGGTTGCGTCGCCAGCATACTGCGGCAGCATGATCTTGACGGCTACTGTGCGGTCGAGGACCTGGTCCTGTGCACGGTAGACGGTCGCCATGCCGCCTGTCCCCACCTTATCCTTGAGGAGGTATCTTCCCCCGAGGACCCTCTGTTCCATTCCTGCTCCTAACATAACTATTCGCTCAACGATGTGTGTAGTACCTACGATGTGGCCGCTGGGGCCGTGTGGCGCGTTGCCGCTAACTCTTCGGCCGCGGCGCGCCTCGGGTGTCCGATTCGATCATGGGCATCACGCTCCCTGTGCGGCAAGCGCCGCGGTCAGGACGATGCCGGCGATCTTGGCGGCCTTGACGTCATGCTTGTCGAAATCCTCCAAGGCCACCGAGATGGCGACCGTGGGTGAATCGTAAGGTGCAAAGCCAACGAACATTGAGTTGACGTTGGTGCCGCCGGTCTCGGCCGAGCCGGTCTTGCCGGCGACCTTGACGCCTGGGATCTGGGCATCGGTGCCGGTGCCGGACTGGACGACGGCAAGCATGGCCTGCTTGACCTGGTCGGCCGTGGCGGAGCTGACGGCCTGGCCCAGCGAGCGGGACTGCGTGGTCTTGACCACGGTTCCGTCCGGGGCGAGTACCTGGGCTACAAAGTACGGGTCCATGACCACGCCGCTGTTAGCGATGGCGGCGGCAATCACGGCGTTTTGCATGACGGTGGTCTGCGGGCCGGGCGTATGGTCCATGCCGACAGGCTGGCCGGCGCCGGCCCAGGCGGTCTCCCACTCGGTCATGAGCGACGGGTCGGCCATGATGGAGGCCGCGGAGGTCAGGTCCTGGCCGAGCTTTTGGCCGTAGCCAAAGGCGTTGGCAAACTGCACGAGCGTGTTTGCGCCAACTTCGTTTGCCACCTGGCCAAAGACGACGTTGGAGGACACGGCAAAGGCCTGCTGCAGGCTGATGGTGCCGTAGCTCTCGTTGGCATAGTTGGTGACCGGTGCGTTGCCGATGTCCATGGAGCCGGGCGCCTGGTAGGTGCTGGTAAGGCTGGCGGTACCGGTCTCGAGTGCCGCGGAAAGCGTAACGACCTTAAACGTTGAGCCCGGCGTGTACAGCGCGTCCATGGCGCGATTGTACATGGAGCCGTCCTCGCCGCCGCCCGTCTGCAGCAGGGCATCGATGTTGGTGTTGTCGTAGGTGGGCGAGCTGGCACATGCGAGCACCGCGCCGGTACGCGGGTCGATGACCACTACAGCGCCCTTAAAGCCCTTGAGTGCCTGCTCGGCCGCCGTCTGGATGCGCGAGTCGATGGTGAGCTTGGCGGTGTTGCCCGGCTGGGTCTGGCCCGCGAGCGACGCGATGGCGTTGTTCCAGCTGGAGTAGTCCTTAGAACCGGTGAGCGTGTCGTTCATGACGCTCTCGATGGCGGTGGTGCCATACTGCTGGCTCACGTAGCCAACCACGTGCGCTGCCAGGTTACCGTTGGGGTAGGAGCGTACGTAGGTGCCGTCCTCCTGTTGCAGCGACTCGGCCAGCGTCACGCCGTCGGACGTGATGATGGAACCGCGCTGGATGTACTTGGAGCGGGCGATGGTGTGGTTGTTGGTCGGCATGTCCTGATAGTCCTTGGCCTTAATGACCTGGACATAGGTGAGGTTGCCGATAAGGATGGCGAACAGCGCCGTAAAGGCGAGCACCGCACGGGTTAGACGGTTGGCGAGCGCCACGCGGCCGAGTACACCGGATTCAGGCGTGTCGAGCAGGCGACGGCGCATGCGCGAGCCGACGGAATGGCTGCCGCTGCCGTAGGAAGACGAGGTGGCAAAGCGCGTGCCCGTCGGGGCGGCGGCAGATGCGACCTGATCATCGGTGATGGCAGCCATGGTGCCGGTGCCGGTAAGCTCGGCCTCGCGTCCGGTCGCCTCGTCACCGGCGCGCAGCAGGAGCGCGACGATGATAAAGCTCGCCAGCAGAGAGGAGCCGCCCTGGCTCATAAAGGGCAGGGTGACGCCGGTCAGCGGGATCAGGCGGGTTACGCCGCCAACGATCAAGAAGGCCTGGAAGCTGATGGCGGCCGTAAGGCCCGTGGCACTAAAGGCGGCGAGGTCGGACTTTGCGCGGGCGGCTGTGGTGAGGCCACGCACGGCAAAGAGCATAAACAGGATGAGCACGGCGCCGCCGCCCAAAAGGCCCATCTCCTCGCCGATAGCCGAGAAGATAAAGTCGGACTCGACGACAGGGATGTTGTTGGCCATGCCGTTGCCGATGCCAACACCGACCAGACCGCCATCGGCAAGCGAGAAGAGCGACTGGACGATCTGGTAGCCCTGACCCTGGGCGTCCTTAAACGGATCGACCCAAACCTGGAAACGCACCTGAACGTGCGACAGGAACTTGTAGGCGCCCACGGCTCCAACGGCTAAGAGCGCAAGGCCGATAACGACATACGAAAAGCGCCCCGTGGCAACGTAGAGCATCAGCAAGAAGATGGTGTAGAACAGCACGGCCGAACCCAGGTCGCGTTCGAAGACGACGACGAGCAGGCACACACCCCACACGGCAAACAACGGCAGTAGCAGTCGCAGGCGAGGGATCTTAAAGCCCAAGATCTTGCGGTTGGAGATGGAGAGCAGCTCGCGGTTCTCGGCCAGGTACCCGGCCAGGAACAGCACGATAAAGACCTTGGCGAACTCGCCGGGCTGGATGGTAAAGCCCGCGATGCGAATCCACAGCTTGGAGCCCGAGATCGTGGTGCCGATAAAGATAGGCAGCATCAGCAGGATGATGCCGATGATGCCAAAGGTGTACTTGTAGCGCATGACCACGTCGAGGTTTTTGACTAGTGCAAGCGTTCCCACCATGAGCGCCACCGAGACAAACAGGATGATGAGCTGTGAGATGGCGAGAGCGGGGGCGAGACGCGTCACGAACGTGATGCCGATGCCCGAAAGTATAAATACGATGGGCAGGATGGCGGGGTCGGCACCGGGCGCCAAGATGCGCACGGCAATGTGGGCCGCGGCAAAGGCGGCAAAGAGGCCGATCGGTACGGCGAGCGTCTCAAAGGAGATGGCAGCGCCCGCGGTGAGGACGTACATCGCATACAGCAGGATGACGGGGAACGCCGAGGCGATGAGCAAGAGCAGCTCGGTGTTGCGGCGACTCATAAGCGGCACTCCCTTTCTAATTCTTATCGGAGGCTTCGGCCTCGGCGGACTGTTCGGCGGTTTTCTCGGAATCTGATTCGGAGGCCGATCCCTGATTGGTGTTGTCGCGAATCGTTTGCGCGTCGATCACCTGGCGGGTCTGCTCCTCGTCGATCTGGTGGCGGTACTTGGATATCGTGTCCTGCGCATCGTCGACACTTGTTTGCGGAATGCCCGCCTTGAGGCGGTTTTGCGTGTCTTCGGGCAGGTCGGACAGCTTGATGCTGGTTTCGCTTTCGAGCCAGTGGAGCTTGAGTCCGAGTGGCTTGCCGGGCAGGCCGCGCCAGACGGCGACATTGCCCTGGTAGGTACCCAGGTAGTACGAGCCGGTGACACCCGTGTAGGCCCAGATGCCAGCTGCCAGCACAAAGACGAGGGCCAGGATGGCGGCGATGGTAACGTTGCGGCGACGCACGCGTTGCGCCTCGCGCATGACGCCATCGTCAACCAGGTCAACGACTACTACGGTCACGTTGTCGTGGCCGCCGGCGGCAAGCGCCGCGTCCACTAGGTTGTCGACGCAGATTTGCGCGGTTGAGGACTGTGTGGCGATGTTCTCGATATCGCTATCGGGAATCATGCTCGAGAGGCCGTCGGAGCACAGGATCAGGCGGTCGCCTTCCTCGATATGCAGAGTGAAGTGGTCGGCATACATGGCGGGGTCCGAGCCCAGTGCGCGGGTGATGACCGAACGGTTGGGGTGGACGCGAGCCTCGTCTGCCGTGATCTCGCCGGCGTCCACGAGCTCCTCAACGTAGGAGTGGTCGCGGGTCACGCGGATGAGCGTGCCCTCGTGGAGCAGATAGGCGCGAGAGTCGCCCACGTGGGCGATGGCGAGCGTGTCGTTTTCGATGTAGGCGCAGGTGGCTGTGCAGCCCATGCCGGGCTTGCCCAGGCCGTTCAGGGCCGCCTCGATTACGGCGGCGTTGGCTGCCTCGACGGCTGCGGCCAGGCGTGCTGCGTCGGCGGACTGTGGGGCCGTCTTGGCAATAGTCTCGACGGCGATGGAAGAGGCTACCTCGCCGGCAGCGTGACCACCCATGCCGTCGCATACGCAAAAGAGCGGCGACTGCACCAGGTAGGAATCCTCATTGTGCGGGCGCACGCAGCCAACGTCGGAGCGGGCGCCCCACATAAGTTGCGTGGTGGTGCCGGCATCATAGGTCGAGTCGGTCTCGATGCGCTCCTCGGTCAGGGGCTCAAAGCTCATGGTCGAGCCGGGGTCTTTGAGCTTGGCCTCAACGGCAGCAACGTCGATCTCGGCGGTGTCACCGGGAGAGACGGTGTCGGTCTCGGCGTTTGATTCGGAATCACCGGTGTCCGGGGAGTCGGGCTCCTCGGAAACGCGGGCGGTCGACTCGTCGTCTTGCGGGCTGACGTCTATAGGCTCGGGCGCCGGCGTAGACGCGGGCGCAACCTCGGATGCCGGGGCTATGGGATACGCCGGCGCGGCGGGCTCGGGTGCCGCAAACACCGCAGCGCTCTCGTTGATTGCCGCGGCGACGGGCTCTGCAAAGTGAGCCGGCGCCGGGGCTGCTTCGGGCGCTGTGGGCTGTTCCGCAGCATGTGCGCCGATGGGCGCCGCTGCGGCATCCTCTTCGTCCTCGTTATCGGCGAGATCCGAAATATCATGCGTTACATGCGAAAGAGGCAGGGAGAACACGGTGTCCTCGGGTTCCACGGGTGCGGAGCCCGCCGGAGCGGCGTGGGCCGGTGCAGCTGCGGCGGCAGCCGGTGCCTCGGTCATGGTTGCGGACTTGTTCTCCTCGTCGATCATCGACGGTTCACCTTCATGACCACGTCGCCAATCTGGACTTCGTCGCCCTCACGCAGCGTCGCGGGCTCCACGAGCTGGCGGCCGTTGACGAGCGTGCCGTTAAGTGAGTTGAGGTCCTCGATGATGAGCGCCGGGCCCTGCAGCGAAAAGCGCGCATGCGAGGCCGAGACGAACGGTTCGTTGATGCAGATGTCCGAAGATGGCGAGCGACCGACGATGACGGGGCCGAGCATGTCTACGTGGATGCCGCGGATACCGCGCGGACCCTTGTCCACATCAATCGTCCAGATAGCCGAGTCGCGGCGCTGCCCGCGCACAAGTCCCACGCCGGTCTTCATGACGGCGAACAAGAAGATATAGAGCAGGGCGACCAGGACGATGCGGCCTGCAAAAAGGACGATATCGATGTTCATAAGCGACTATCCCCTAAATTCAAAGGTACTCAGGCCAAACGTCAGCAGATCGCCGTTGCGCAGCGGGCAGCGCGTAATGCGGCGGTTGTTGACGAGCGTGCCGTTGGTGGAATTGAGGTCCTCGATCGACCAATCCGAGCCCGTAAAGGTGAGCTGGGCGTGGCGGCGCGACACGTTGGGGTCGCGCAGGGCAATGTCGGAAACTGAGCGCTCGCGACCGATGGTCACCTGTGCGGAGGTGATGCTATGGCTCTCGCCGCTCACGACGTCGACGAGCTGGGCGAGCGGGCGCTGCGGGGCGCGAGTGCTCGCCATGTTGGAGGCGATGCCGGCTGCAGCGCCTAGGCCCACGGCGGCACCGGTCGCGGCGGCTCCGCCCATGCCGGCAAGCGCGTCGCGCGAGACGGTCTGAGGCACCGGGATGGGTGCGGCGGCGGGGTCGGGGACGCTAGGCGCGAAGGGGTCTGCCACGGCAAGCGGGTCGGGAGCGGCGGCGCGAGGCGTCGGCTGCTGCTGGGGCATGGCGGCGGGGCGCTGCTGTTGCGGGGCAGCAAACTGCTGCTGGCCGGCGCGCGGGGCGCTGGCGGCACGGCTTGCCGCGGAGTTGTTCTGGCCCAGGCCGTTTTGATAGGCGCGCTCTTCTTCGTACAGGCGGCCGAGCGTGGGGGCATCGACGTTCTCGGCAAAGACCGAGAACTTGCCGGCGCGCAGCTGCGGATCGATCATAAAGCGCACGAGGGGCTCGCCGACAAAGACATAGCGGCGCTTTTCGGCCTGCGCCTTCACAAACTCGCGGACCTCGCGCGAAAGCTCGGGGTAGAACGGGGCGAGCATGGGATCGTCGTCGGCGGCGATAAGGATGGTATAGAGTGCCGGCGCCGTGTTGACGCCGTTAATCACCAGAGTCTGATCCTCCATGTCGCGAGCGGCCTGCTTGGCAAGCTTCTTAAAGGAGAACGGGGCACGGGTGGCACCGAAGATGCCGGCCACGTGGTCCTCGAAGATGTTCAGGAAGTTCACGAAAGATCACTCTCCGTATAGGTTCTTTGGTATCCGAGCAAATATAGGCATATCCCAACGATTATAGAGGATAGGATTCCCGCAACCGCCGCCTTGGCGACGACCGCGGCTGCAAGGCTGGCAATTTCCATATGGTGTGCAAGACAGGACGCCGCTGCGCAGCCGATGCCGGTGACAGCGATGGCGGCGATTGCGGCAAGGTTTGAGCCCTGGTCGGCACGCTTGGCATGGGCATTGAGCAGCGCGGATGACGCTGCGGCAGTTGCCGCGATCAGCCCAAAGGCAGTCCAAAGGAGCGGATCTCCCAGCGCTGCGGCAACGTTACCGAGCCCCAGCACGCCTCCGGCTGAAAGCGCGACCGTGGCCAGACGGGCAAAAAGCGCGCCCATGCCCGTTGCCGCGGCGGCGCTTGCCGGGCCGAGCCAAAATGACGCGACGCCGGCGGCGACCCCAGCTGCCAGGAAGGTATTGCCGGTCAGACAGCCAAGCGCGAGTGCACAGGCGAGCGCGGCGCTCGCGGCAGCCTCGGTGCGACCCCAGGCGATCCACCAACCGGACATGGCAGCGGCAAAGATCACCGCGACCGGCAACATCGACAGGATACCCTGCGCCTGCATGGTGGCGTTGGCCATGAGCACCAAAAAGCCCACAGCCGAGATGGCCGAGCCGATCTGGGGGGCCAGGCCAGCCGCCGCTCCGATCGCGATAGCCGCAATGACCAGGCCGGGAAGCGCCGCGACCCCGGCCGTTTGCATCAGCAAAAAGCTAAAGGTGCCGCACGCTAGCGCCGAGATAGCGCGCATGGTGTAGTCGCGCGCATGGCTCCAGCGCGTGCCCGCCCAGCCGAGTGCGGGGTCGACCTCGATGGCGTCGTCCTCGTAGTGCGACGGCTCGATATCGTCGAGCTCCTGCTCGTCATCCGAAAGCTCGCCAACCATTTGCTCCAGGCTGCGACGGCCCTCGCGCACGCTGCCCAGACCGGCAAGGAGCTGGTCGCAAAATGCCTCGATGCTGTTGGGGCGGTCCTGCGGCGTGGGGGAGAGCGCGCTCATGAGCGCGCTCTCGGCTCCCGGGGGAAAGTGTGGTATCAGATCGCTGGGATAGGTGGCGCCGCCGATGATGCGGTCGAGCGAGTCGGCGGGCGTGGCCGCCATAAAGGGAGCGCTGCCGCACAGGCCCTCGTAGATCACACAGGCGAGGGCAAAGACATCGGCGCGCTCGTCGACCGTGCCGGTCTCGATATCGAGCTGCTCGGGCGGCATGTAGCCGATGGTGCCGCCGCGCGAGCCGCCAAAGCCACCGGCAGACGACAGTCGCGCCATGCCAAAGTCGGTGAGCTTTACATTGCCCGAGTGGTCGATGAGCACGTTGGCGGGCTTAATGTCCAGGTGGAGTACGCCGTTACTGTGGGCGAAGGTGAGCGCCTGGCCCAGGGCATCGGCAATGGCCGCGGCCTCGTCAAAGGTAAGTGAGTGGCCGTCCGCGCGGTGCAAAAACTCGGCCAGCGACATGCCATCGACATATTCCATAACCAGGTAGGCATAGGCTGTGTCGTGCGTAAAGTCGATGACCTGCACGATGTTGGGATGTTGAAGCATGGCGGCAGTGTGCGCCTCGCGCAGCACGTCCATGATGTCGCTGGCGGGCATGCCGGCGCCGTTGATAAGGGGAATGCGCTTAATGGCCACGCGACGGCGCAGATGCGTGTCGCGGCAAATCTCGATGGAGCCAAAACCGCCGGTCGCAAGCGTCTCGAGCGGCTGGTACCGCTTGAGCAGCTCGCGAGAGCTAGTGCCCTCCAAGGGAACGTCCGGCGAGAACCGGGCGGTATGTTGCGAGAAAAGCGGCATGGCCAACCCTCGTGCGTTTAAAGTTCGTTTGCGAGCGGCGGGCGCGGGGCCGAGCCGTTCGCGGTGGCATAGATGCTGCTAGTGTAGCACGCGCAGGTGGGCGACATTCAATTTAAGCTCCGTCTGGGGTCTGGACCTTGCGTCCGGCCTAGCGCTTCTTCTTGTTCTTCTTCTGCTTGCGCTGCTTGCCCTTGGTCTCCTGGGGCTTGTCGGCCTTGTCGCCCTGCTTGGCCTCGGCGGCGGCCTTTTCTGCCTTCATCTTCTTGCGCTTGGTCTCGATGCGGAGTTTTTTGTTGATGCGGGCCTTGAGGAAGGGGCCGAACTGCTCGGCATCGCCACGGACGAAGGTGTCCTTGGGGATCGTCACGCCCTGGTCGGCGAACATGGCCACAAAGATGCGCTCGCCGTCGAGCACGTGGTCGAGCTTTTCAAACGGGAAGAACTGCGACTTGCCGCTCTTGCCCCAAACCATCAGGCCGTCCTCGTTGGCGGCGACGCGGCGATAGCGGCCACCCATGGACTCGTCGGCCTCGACGGCGTCGATAAAGTCGCGGGCGAGGGTGTGGTGCAGGTTTTTGCTCCACCAGGCCAAAAAGGCGCCGAATACGATCAGGACGACGCCAAACTTGATCCAGTTGCCGCCGGCCACCAACATGCCGATGCCGATGAGCGCGGCAATTGCCGCGGCGACATACAGCGAGCCGCGACGCCTGGGCGAGGCGACCAGGCGCGCAAAGTCGGTGACGAGATCGTTTTCGTACTGATACTCGTTGAGGTACAGAATGCCGTCATCGGCCGCGGCCTGCTTCTCGAGCGCGACCTCGACCTGGTCGGCTGCTTCGGAGGGAACGAGGTTGCTCTCTGCGTCTGCCATGCTCTTTGGACTCCTATCGCGGCGGGCTCGCCGTACGGGTTATTATGGAATGCAGTATGCCGTGCGACCGCATGGCCGCCGCGGCAACAAGACTCAGTATACCCGGGGGAGCACCCATGGAATCGTTGTACCGAAAGTATCGCCCGCTCACCTTTGACTCCGTGGTGGGCCAGCAGCATATCGTCTCGACGCTCGAGCACGCCATCACCGAGGGGCGCCTGTCCCACGCCTACCTGTTCTGCGGACCGCGCGGCACGGGCAAGACCACCATGGCGCGCATTCTGGCCAAGGCGCTGCTGTGCCGCAATGCCGAGGCGGCGCGCGCCGAGGGTGCAAGCGGCTGCATGCCCGACGGTACTTGCGAGGAGTGCGAGCTCATTGCCGAGGGCAACCACCCGGATGTCTACGAGCTCGATGCCGCAAGCCGTACCGGCGTGGACAACGTGCGCGAGGAGATCATCAACTCCGTCAACTTTGCCCCGGTGCGCGGCAAGTACAAGATCTATATCATCGACGAGGTCCACATGCTCACGACGGCGGCGTTCAACGCGCTGCTCAAGACGCTTGAGGAGCCGCCGGCACACGTGATCTTTGTGCTGTGCACCACCGACCCGCAAAAGATTCTGGAGACCATCCTCTCGCGCTGCCAGCGTTTCGATTTCCATCGCATCGGCAACGAGGATATCGAGCGCCGCCTGGCATACGTGTGCGAGCAGGAGGGCTTCGATTACGACGACGAGGCGCTCGCCATCGTGGCGCGCCATGCCAAGGGCGGCATGCGCGACGCGCTGTCCACGCTGGAGCAGCTGAGCGTCTTTGGCAACGGTTCTGTGCATGCGGACGACGCCCGCTCGCTTTTGGGCGAGGTTTCGGACCAGATTCTGGGCGAGTTTGCCCGCGCCATCGCCGAGCGTGATATTGCCGAGCTCTATGGGCTCATTCGCGCACAGGTCGAGGAGGGCAATGACCTGCTTGAGCTGACGCGCGACCTGGTGGCGCATGTGCGCGACGTGTATGTGGCCTGCGTTGCCGGTGCCCGTGCCGAGTTGTTTGAGGGCGGGGTCGAGCAGGCCGAGGCGCTTGCTGCCGAGGCCGCTGCCTTTGGCGAGCATCCTGCCGACCGCCTGGCCCGCGCGCTGACGGTGCTTGACGATGCCGCGCTGGAGATGAGGGGCGCGAGCGACGTGCGCCTGGTGCTCGAGATCGCCTGCACCCGCCTGACGCGTCCCGAGGCCGATCTAACGATTGAGGCTTTGGCCGAGCGCGTGGCACGCTTGGAGGCCATGGTCGCCAACGCTGCGGTACCGGCGAGCGTGGCTGCTGCTCAAGCGAGTGCACCTGCTGCATCCGCACCCGCTGCTGCCCAGCAGCCGACGCTCATTTCGGGCGCCCGCGCTGCCGCTCCTGCGGCGACCGCCGCCCCCGCTGCTACGTCCGCGCATCAGGGTGGCATGCCTTGGGACCGCGGCGCTGCTGTTCCGTCTGCCCAGCCTGCGCCCAAGTCCGCGGCTCCGGCTCCCGCGCCCAAACCTGTAACGCCTGCACCTCAACCCGTTACGGCTCCGGTTCCCGCGTCTGCTGCATCGACCGTGCCGGTGTTCAAGCCCAACAGCGCCGCCCAGGTTGCTGCCGCCGGCGCCGCCGAGACCCCCGCGGTCGAGGACGCCGGAGAGCTCCAGCGCAAATGGGCCGAGGTCATCGAGCGCGTCAAGGCTCGTCAGGCCTCCTATGCAGGGCTTTTGCTCAACGCTCGCGCCACGGCCGACGACGGCTCCAAGCTCACGGTCTCGTTCCCCGCGGGTTCGACTTTTGCCATTAAGATGCTCGGTCGCGCCGATACGCAGTCGGTGGTCCTGCCGACGGTCTGCGCGGTCTTCGGTCGTCGTACCGTCGACTATGTCCTGGATGGGGGTGGCACGCCGGCTCCTCAACATGAGGAGCATTCTCCATCTGCACGGGCTGCGGCATCTGCGGACCCGCAACCCGTGTCCTCGGCGGCCCCTGTATCCTCGAGCGCCAGCGCGTCGCAGCAGCAAACGGCACCGGTAGCGGCATCGACCCTGTCGGCGCCTAAGCCTGCAGCGCCCAAACCGGCTGCTCCGACACCCGCGCCCAAGCCCGTCTCGCCCGCGCCCAAGTCGTCTGACCTGGGCAAAGCCCCCTGGCTACGCTCCGACAACCCCGCCGGTGCTCCTGCCACGGGCAAGCTCCCGACCGAGTCCGCACCCCGTGCGCCCGAGCGCTCGGCTGCCCCCAAGGCTCAGCCTGTCGCGCAGTCCGCGCCGTGGGAATCCGAGCAGGTGCCCTACGACGACGCCATGGTCGGCGGCTTCGCTGGCGATGCGAGCGGGGACGATCTTCCTCCGTTCGACGTGCCTGCCGCGGCGTCCGCGACCAAGGCCGCTGCTGTGGCACCCGCAGCCTCTGCAAACGACGACGTCCCCGCCGCTCCCTGGGAATCCAATCCCGGTGCCGGCAGCCCCTTCGGCCATCAGGGCGCAGCCCCGAGCATCCCGCAGACCGAGGACGAGGCCAAGGCCCTCATCCGCAGCGTCTTTGGCCAGGCCACCATCTTCAAGCCGGTGGAGTAGCTGCGCAGGCGGGTATACTGCTCAAGAAGAGGACCCCTTGTCCGGGCGCATCTGTATTTCGGACATGTGTAGTGTGGTGCCGCGTATGTCGCATTTGAGCAGACAGGTGCGTGACGGTCGGCCTAGGATGCTGAGGTCGATACGATACGTCGCATGGCTGTCCGTGTACTCGACTTGCTCGGCGTTAATGGTTGCTCCGATTGCCAAATAAACGCCTAGCTCGGCATCGACAATCTTGAAGTCCTTTATCTTGACCTTGAACTCTTGATAGAGGGACGGGCTGTTGTAGTAGACGGTTCGGGTTCCGTCGGTGCACTCATCGGTCGTCTCCCATTTGACGACGGGCTGGTCCGAGCTGGCTATCAGCAGTTCTGCTCCAAAAGCTATGGCACGGGTGATGACAACCAGCAATGCCCAGCCGACAAAGAGATAGAGAACCACATATGCAACGGGGTGTTTTGAGCGGATGTTTTGGAGCACGTTGGGGGCATTCATGGGGCACCTCCAAATTACTATCTATGGCAATCAAATTATACCCTGCCGCCATGTGCGCCGCCTCGAGTAGTGGCTCGGCATTTAGCCATTTAGTGGGACGCATAAAATGTCGGATTCCGGCTCTACAAGATTTAGCTTTCAATATTATGCAGATGCGAATTATTCAACTTTGCATAATCTTTGGGTGCAGCTTGCACTCCAGGACATGTATATCGACTGAGGTAACACGTCCGCCCCGCTCTCTCGCCGCGCGCCGTGGTACGATTTTTGAGTTTGAAAGTCCCGCCGTGCTCCGGCTGCCCTTGCAGCTCGGCGTGCGGCCGCACGTAAAGGAGCCATCATGGCCGGTATGAACATGCAGCAGATGATGAAGCAGGCTCGCAAGATGCAGGAGCAGCTTGCCGCCGCGCAGGAGAACCTCAAGTCCCAGACCGTCGACGCCTCTGCCGGCGGCGGCATGGTCAAGGTGACCGTTAACGGCGAGATGGAGCTCGTCAACCTCACCATCGATCCCGATGCGCTCGATCCCGAGGACGTCGATATGCTGCAGGATATGATCATGGCTGCCGTCAACGAGGCCGTCCGCGGCGTCAACGAGCTCGCCAACAAGCAGATGGGCGCCATCACCGGCGGCCTCAACATCCCGGGCATGCCGTTCTAAGACACGCATATATATGAGTGCCAACCACAGTCTGCAAAAACTGCTCGATGAGCTGGGCCGTCTGCCGGGCATTGGTCCCAAGTCGGCCCAGCGCATCGCCTATTACCTGTTGGAGGCCGACGCCGAGGAGGCGCGCCGCCTGGCCGAGGCCATCCTGGAGGTCAAGCAGGAGGTCCACTTTTGCAGCCGCTGCTTTAACTACGCCACGGCCGACGAGTGCTCCATCTGCCAGGACCCGATGCGCGATACCACTCGCATTTGCGTGGTGGGCGAGCCGCGCGATGTCCAGGCGATCGAGCGCACGGGCAGCTACCACGGCCTCTACCACGTATTGGGCGGCGTGATCAGTCCCATGGACAAGATTGGCCCCGAGCAGCTGCACATTCGAGAGCTGCTGGCACGCTTGGGCCACGAGGACATCCACGAGGTCATCATCGCCACCAACCCCAATATTGAGGGCGAGACCACGGCGAGCTATCTGGCCCGTACCATCAAGCCGTTGGGCGTCGAGGTGTCGCGTCTGGCAAGCGGCCTTCCCGTGGGCGGCGACTTGGAGTATGCCGACGAGCTTACGCTTGGCCGCGCCATCGAGGCCCGTCGCGCGATTTAGGTGGCGAGCCTGCTCCTGCCGTATGTTTTCCTCACGGTCGCACGGGGTAGTCATAATTTCCCCGTGCGACTGTGAGTTTGTTGTGCAACAAAGATGCTTCGTATCCGCTTATCGCATGGATGCTTCCGCTCGCATCCTTAATTTGCTCATTCGTTGCGCAACCTTTTGGGTTCGCTGATACACTCAAATATGGATTCGAATGAATGCGCCGCTCCCGAGCGGCGTGTTTTTGTTGGAGGAGAACGCATGCGGCCCGGTGGCACTCAGACAAAGCGCGGCGCCGCGGTGCGCATACGACGCCGACTGGGCTTGGCGCCGCGGGCGTACGCACTGCTATCGTGCTCGCTGGTGCTGGTCATAGCTGGCGTTTCTGCCTATGGCATGACCGTGCCGTCCATGATGCAGGCGCATGCCGCACGCGAACCGCGCGTGGGGCATGAGGTCAAAAGCGATCTGGGCACCACGACTGGATATGCTTGGGCAAGTGTGGTCGGGCATATTGTGTTTGGCACCGACGATGCGGACGGCGCCGAGGCCCCGGACAACGAAGTCACGCTTGCCAATGGCAAAACCATCGTGCTCACCAACACCAAGATCATCGATCGATTGTCCAACAATAGCGTGGCGGCAACGGTGAATAAGGTCGAGCAGCAGAAGGAGCAGGACGCCCAGCAGTCCGGAAAGCCCGGTAGCTCGGATACTTCTGGCTCCGGCTCGGATTCATCGAGTTCGGGCGGCGGCTCTGGGTCGGGCTCCTCTACCGGAGGGTCTGGAAACGGCGGCTCGACGGGCGGCAACAGTGACAACGATGCAAACTCCGGTGGCCTTTCCGCTGCTGAGGAAGAGAGCATTCACAGTTGGCTTGTGACCAAGTACAACATGCTCGACGGCTATGTTTCTCGTGCCAATGACGTGGTCTCGACCTATAACTCTACGGGAGATCCCAGACCGTGCGACAGCCTGGTCGGGGAGATGTTTGTCATTCGAGCCGAGTTCGGTCGTCAGACATTCTCGCCCCGGTCAAAGTGGTATCAGCAGTATGCCAATCTGTGGGGCTGTTACACCAACCTATGTCAATGGGTCGGCCATTACGGCGATGATGACGTCGCGCTCGGTAACTTCAACAATAACGTGGCGGCGCTTGCCCTATGATGACCGATCTTGCATCCACCACACCACAATCGCTCGGTCGCGATCCCATGGTCGGCCTGCGCCTGGCGCGTGTCGACGGGTTTGAGCCGGCCATTGCGCTCGGTCAGGACGAACTGCCTGCCTATCTGCGTCGTTTTACGATGCTGTTTGCCGACGATGCCACCATGCGCCGTGGCGGTATCGGCCGCGTGACGCGTGCCGTCAACGCCCAAGGCGAGGCCGTGGCGCTCAAGCAGCTCATCTTGCCGGCGCGCGATGAGTTCGACGACGATGCCGCTCACGAGGCGCTGGTCGCCAAGTTCAAGGCAGCGTTTCGTGAGGAATATGAATGCCACCGCGCCCTTTCGGGCCTTAAGGGCTTTCCCCGCCTCTATGGCTGGGGCGAGGTCGACGGTGTGCCTGCAATTGTCATGGAATGGGTCGAGGGCGAGACGCTTGCCCGCTTGCGTTCGCGACTTGCCGTGGACGATGCCGGACGCCTGTCGCCACTTGTGGCAGCGCGTCTGGGTCGCGACCTGTTCGATCTGCTCTGCCGTATGAGCCTGGTGGGCGAGGGCTTTGTCCATCGCGATATCTCGCCCGCTAATATTATGGTGCGCACGGCGCGTCTACCGCTTGACCGGCAGCTTGCCGAGGGCACCTTTGACCTGTGCCTGATCGACTTTGGCTCGTCGCTGGCGCTTGAGCCTGCGTCGGCCGTGGCCGGTACCGGCGGCAAGGCGTCGTTTACGGAGCGTTATGCCACGCTGCGTCGCGCGACGGTTGCCTATGCCCCGCCCGAGATGCTCACCGACGATATTCCCGACCTGCGCGCTTTGCGTATGTCACCGGCGATTGACGTCTATGCCGCGGCAAGCACGGTTTACGAGCTCATTGCCGGCGTCGCGCCATACGAAGCCGCGCCGAGCACTTCGGGCACCTCGGGTTCGCGCAAAAAGACGCGCGACATCGCGAGCCCCTACCGCCTCAAGATGGACACACGGCCCGACTATCCCATTGGTGCCCATGCGCCCAGTTGTGATTTGACTCAGCTGCTTCGTCGTGAGCCCGATGTGGCGCTCGCCGCGGCCGAGCAGGCCCAGCAGCTAGGGCTTGAGCCGGATTCCGAAGAGCTACGTGATGCGCTGGCGTTTGTCGATGCCCAGCTGTTCGACGTGGTGATGGCCTGTCTGTCCAGCCATCAAAAAGATCGTCCCGAGCCGGCGGCGGTCGAGGCGGCGCTCTCGGCGTTTTGTGACCACCATGCGCAAAATGTCGGTCGTTCGCTCCGCGGCGAGCCGCTCACGCCGTGCCCCATGGATGCGTCTGGCCGCGCGGTTCGTCGCGCGCTGATGGTCGGCGCGACGGTCGTCTGTGGCGTGGTTTGGGCTGTGGTCGTGGTTTCGGCCGCGCTGCTGGCGTCGGGCGCTCGCGTGACGGCGACTTTGGGATCGCTCGTGTGGTCTGGGTCGCTACCGGGTATTATTGCCGCACTGGCGTTGGCGCTGCCAGGCATAGCCGGCGTTGCCGCGGGGGCACTTGCGCGCAATCGGCGCTCGGGGTTCCTGCAGGGTGTGCTTGCGCTTTCTGCCTGCGAGGTTCCGGTGCTGGTTGTGGCTGCATGTAGCGTATTTTCCCAACGCGCCGTGATGGGCGGCCTTGTTGCCGCTCTGGTTGCAACCTATACGCTTACGTGGTTTTTGCTTGCGATGGGCTTTGCCTTTGAACTTCCCGTTTCGGCACCGCGACGCACAAAAGCCCAGATGGCGACTCCGCTTGCCGGTGGAGCCGCAGCTGCCCGTACTTTTGGCGGACCTGTCGAAGTATCGTCCGATTCTATTTCTACGACCAAGGAGGCCTAGGTCATGGCATCTCAAGTTGAGCTCACCCCATGCGGGGCCATGTTTGACATCTTTAAGCGCGCAGCGCATCTGAGCCATATCGAGCTGTGCGGCTTGGTGCTTTCGTCCCGTCCGCTTGCTGACGGCCGCAGCCCGCAGAGCCGAGCCGCCGATCGCTCTTGGGTTTCCCGCTTTATCGTTCGCGCGCCGGTCGGCACGCTTCAGCAGCGCTACTTTGCCGAATACGGTACCTCGGCTGCGCGTATTATGTCACAACTGGCTCTGCGCCAGCGCAATCCCATGGACTCCACGGCTGTGATCAATATGGTGTGCGGTCCTGCAGGTGAACCGATGGTACGCGCGCTCGAAGAGTGCCACCAGGACACGAATCTCTATCGCAACGCGCTCGATCGCCTGTCCCAGGCGGCGGAACTCATGCCCGCCGAGCGCGCCGAGGCCGTGCTGGTGCTGTTTGTCGCCGTCGGTTGTTCGGCGGATGTGCGGTCCTCGGTGAACTATGCCATCGACTACGCGCACGCGACCTGTGGCGGAGGCACCTCCACGCCGCGTTCGCTTGGCATGTCGATGACCGCAGGCGAGCGCGAACCCGCCCCGGCGCACCCCTTGGGCTTGCTGCGCGTGCAAAACAGTTTTGTCGTGAGCGCCCCGCGCTGGATTCAGCCGAGTGAGCGGGGTGTTGAGATTGGCGCGCTGGCCACTGGTGAGGGCGATATTACCGACGTCGGCGACGATGTCTCGGCCCGCCATGCCCATATCTGGTGCGATGCTCAAAATATCTGGCACGTCGAGGACTTGTCGTCCACCAACGGAACCGTGGTGGTAAACGGGGCCACGCGCGTCTGCATTCAGGTCGAGCCCGGCCGTTCCGCCCAACTCAATCCCGGAGACGAGCTCAAGCTCGGCGAATCCACTACCTACGCCATCCTCTTCGGTGCCCTCTAGCCGGCAGTTAGGGACGTTCCTTTTCTGCCGGCACTTGGGGACACTCCTCGGCGCGCCAGGGCCGGCCGCTCGGGACGAGGGGCCATTTCGCCCCTTGGCGGTCAGTCGGGGTAAACCTTTACCGCCCGCCTATATTTGCCGAAATTACACTTGACGGCGGGGTACAATAAACCCGCATGCGGATTTTCGTTGCGGGCGCTTCCCATCGCCGGGGCGTGCCCGGGAGCATCCGGCATGCGGCCTTTGCGGCGCTCGGTCATGTGCAAGACGGGCGGTCGGGCCTGTAGGGCGCATCAGGTGCCCCTCGCCTCGGCATGTCTTCTCTCCACGCCATGTACCTGCTGCTGAGCCTGCCTGCCAGATGATTGGAAGCAACAGCGTAAATCCCATCACGCCAACATCCCGGCGATCGCCGGGGCCTGTATACCTATATGAGAGGAGAGGGGTATATGGCGCGTAAGTTTAAGTCTATGGACGGCAACGAGGCGGCCGCATATGTTTCGTATGCGTACACCGAGGTAGCGGGAATCTATCCCATTACGCCGTCCAGCCCGATGGCCGACCATGTCGACCAGTGGGCGGCCCAGGGTCGCAAGAACATCTTCGGCACCCCGGTCAAGGTCGTCGAGATGGAGTCCGAGGCAGGTGCAGCCGGTACCGTTCACGGTTCGCTGGGCGCCGGTGCTCTGACCACCACCTACACGGCTTCTCAGGGCCTGCTCCTGATGATCCCGAACATGTACAAGATCGCGGGCGAGCAGCTCCCGGGCGTCTTCCACGTCTCCGCGCGTTGCGTCGCTTCCCACGCCCTGAACATTTTTGGCGATCACTCCGACGTCATGGCCTGTCGTCAGACCGGCTTCGCCATGCTCGCCGAGGGCAACGTCCAGGAGGTCATGGACCTCTCGCCGGTGGCTCACCTTGCCGCCATCGAGGGTAAGACCCCGTTCCTTAACTTCTTCGACGGCTTCCGCACCAGCCACGAGATCCAGAAGGTCGCCATGTGGGACTACAAGGATCTGGCCGAGATGTGCGACATGGACGCCGTCCAGGCTTTCCGCGACCACGCGCTCAACCCTGAGCACCCGCACACCCGCGGCAGCCACGAGAACGGCGATATCTTCTTCCAGAACCGTGAGGCCTGCAACAAGGTCTACGACGAGCTTCCCGCCGTCGTCGAGGGCTACATGAAGAAGATCAACGAGAAGCTCGGCACCGATTACGGCCTGTTCAACTACTACGGCGCTCCCGATGCCGACCGCGTCGTCGTGTGCATGGGCTCCTTCTGCGACGTGCTCGAGGAAGTCATCGACTACCTCAACGCTCACGGCGAGAAGGTCGGCCTGGTCAAGGTTCGTCTGTTCCGTCCGTTCTCCATCAAGCACTTCGTCGACGTTCTCCCCGAGACCGTCCAGAAGATCGCCGTCATGGACCGTACCAAGGAGCCGGGTTCCATCGGCGAGCCGCTCTACCAGGACGTCGTCTCCGCTCTCTACGAGGCCGGCAAGACGGGCATCAAGGTCGTCGGCGGCCGTTATGGCCTGGGCAGCAAGGACACGCCTCCCGCGTCCGCGTTCGCTGTCTTCGAGGAGCTCAAGAAGGACGAGCCCAGGCGCGAGTTCACCATCGGCATTGTCGATGACGTGACCAACCTGAGCCTGCCCGAGGCCGAGGATGCGCCCAACACCGCAGCTCCCGGCACCATCGAGTGCAAGTTCTGGGGTCTGGGTGGCGACGGTACCGTCGGCGCCAACAAGAACTCGATCAAGATCATCGGCGACCACACCGACAAGTACGTCCAGGCCTACTTCCAGTACGACTCCAAGAAGACCGGCGGCGTCACCGTCTCGCACCTGCGCTTTGGTGATTCCCCGATCCGTTCGCCGTACTACGTGACCAAGGCCGACTTTGTCGCCTGCCATAACCCCAGCTACATCGTTAAGGGCTTCAAGATGGTCCGCGACGTCAAGCCGGGCGGCACCTTCCTGGTCAACTGCCAGTGGAGCGACGAGGAGTTCGCCGAGCACATGCCCGCCGTGGCCAAGCGCTACATCGCGAACAACAACGTCAACGTCTACCTGATCGACGCTATCGACCTGGCTGCCAAGGTCGGCATGGGCAAGCGCACCAACACGGTGCTCCAGTCCGCCTTCTTCGCGCTGGCCAAGGTCCTGCCCGCCGAGGACGCCCTGCAGTACATGAAGGACGCGGCTACCAAGTCCTACATGAAGAAGGGCCAGGCCATCGTCGACGCCAACCACAAGGCCATCGATGCCGGCGCTACCGCCTTCCGTAAGTTCGAGGTTCCGGCCGACTGGGCTACCGCCGAGGATGCCGCTCCCGTCGAGCTCTCCGAGGAGACCAAGTCCGCCATCGCCCAGCAGGTCAAGAACCTGCTCGAGCCCATCGATCGCATGGATGGCGACAGCCTGCCTGTTTCCGCCTTCGTCGATTGCGCCGACGGCCAGTTTGAGCTGGGTGCCTCCGCATACGAGAAGCGCGGCGTCGCCGTGGTCGTTCCCCACTGGGACGAGACCAAGTGCATCCAGTGCAACCAGTGCGCCTACGTGTGCCCGCATGCCACCATCCGTCCGTTCGCGATGACCGAGGACGAGGCTGCCGCCGCGCCCGAGGCTACCCGCACGCTCGACGCCATGGGCCCCAAGGCCAAGGGCATGAAGTTCACTATGGCTGTGTCCCCGCTCGACTGCATGGGTTGCACCAACTGCGTCAAGGTCTGCCCCAAGGGCGCCCTCGAGATGGTTCCCACCGAGCAGGAGATGGACCAGCAGCCCGTTTGGGACTACATGGTCGAGAACGTCTCCGAGAAGAAGGAGCTCATCGCGGCCAACGTCAAGGGCAGCCAGTTTAAGCAGCCCTACCTGGAGTTCTCCGGCTCCTGCGCCGGCTGCGCCGAGACCGCCTATGCACGTCTGGTGACCCAGGTTGCCGGCGACCGCATGTTCATCTCCAACGCCACCGGCTGCTCCTCCATTTGGGGCAACCCCGCTGCCACCGCTCCTTACTGCAAGGACAAGGACGGTCACGGCCCGGCGTGGAACAACTCCCTGTTCGAGGACAATGCCGAGCACGGTCTGGGCATGGCCGTCGGTTACGAGGCCGTCCAGAAGAAGCTGATCGCCGCTACCCAGGACATCATCGCTGCCGATGGTCCGTCCGATGAGCTCAAGGCTGCCGGCCAGGCTTGGATCGACTCCGTCAACGACGCCGAGGCCTCCAAGACCGCTGCTGCTGCCTACGTTGCCGAGCTCGAGAAGTGCGGCTGCGACGCTTCCAAGGCGATCCTCGCCGACAAGGCTTACCTCACCAAGAAGTCCTTCTGGATCTTCGGCGGCGACGGCTGGGCCTACGACATCGGCTTCGGTGGCCTGGACCACGTCTTGGCTTCCGGCCACAACGTCAACGTCTTCGTCTTCGACACCGAGGTCTACTCCAACACCGGTGGTCAGGCCTCCAAGGCCTCGAACCTGGGCCAGGTCGCTCAGTTCGCCGCTGCCGGTAAGGTGACCAAGAAGAAGTCCCTGGCCGAGATCGCCATGAGCTACGGCTACGTTTACGTGGCGCAGGTCGCCATGGGCGCCAACCCGGCTCAGACCCTCAAGGCCATCCACGAGGCCGAGGCCTACGACGGCCCGTCCCTCATCATCGGCTACAGCCCCTGCGAGATGCACTCCATCAAGAAGGGCGGCATGCAGAACTGCCAGGCCGAGATGAAGAAGGCTGTCGAGTGCGGTTACTGGAACCTCTTCCGCTTCAACCCCGAGGCTGCTGCCGGCAAGAAGTTCTCGCTCGATTCCAAGGAGCCCGCGGGCGGTTATCAGGAGTTCCTGATGAACGAGGCCCGTTACGCTTCGCTGACGCGTTCCTTCCCCGAGCGCGCCGAGGAGCTCTTCAAGGAGAACGAGCAGGCCGCCATGGACCGCTACGCTCACCTGCTGAAGCTCAAGACGGTGTACAACGAGGCCTAGGTCTCTCACCGCAGGATCTGAGGGCTGACCTTCGCGGACGTCCTCGGACATGAAAGAACCCCCGCTGCGCACTACGTGCGGCGGGGGTTCTTTCGTCCTGCGGAGTGTCCGCGAAGGTCAGCCCTCAGATCCTGCTGCGACTACGTCCTCGGATTGTGTGGGCGGATGAAGGACGTAGTTGGTCGGGTATTCCGTCCCCTTCGCTGTTTCGCGGCTTTACCGCGAAAGGCGCGTTACTTTGGGGATGGATGGGGGGCGTGGCTGTTGCAACGCCTTATCCCTTTGCTTTTTCGCGCCTTTGGCGCGAAACGCGCAGCACCTTGGGAAATGCATTGATGTGTGGACGGGGCTGGATTGCGGATTCAAATGGCTAGAGAGATATGGGTGCGAACGAGAAATCGTTATTGGGGTCATCCTTTTCCATAAACTCATCGAGACAAAACGTCATGTAGATTGGAACGTACAGAACCTTGCCCTCTTTGCTGAGATTCTCGTGGCTTAGTACAACGGCTTCGGGATTTTTGTACTCGCCCACACTCATCAGACGATCGAGGGCCGCGTGCGCTCGAACTTTCTTGCCCGATTTGACCTCGATTGGGACAACATGACCGTGGACGCCTTCGATCACAAAGTCAACTTCACCGACCTCACGCGTTTGGTAGTACCATGCATCCGCCCCGAGGGCAACGAGTTCCTGCGCGACCACGTTCTCATAGAGACCACCAAGGTTGGGAGTTTTCATATCAAGATAGACAGCGCGTGCGGTGCTGCCGGGGTATCGCGATGCGAGCATGCCTGTATCAGACTCGTATAGTTTGAAGGCTGTCGTTTTCTCCGTCCTCTTGAGAGGACTCCGTGGCTCCGTCACCCTGGCGACCATCAATCCAACACCTGCGTTAACAAGCCACAGGAAATCCTGCTCATATTTTTTAAGGCGAGCTCCCTCACCCAGAGACGAAACAACAAAGCGATGAGACTCCGCCTCAAGCTGAACGGGAATTTGCTCAAAAATCGACCGAACGTTAAACGCTCGAGTCGATGCATATTTTGAGATATCGCTTTTGTACTGATCGACCAGCTGAGTTTGAAGCTCACGTGTGCTCACGAGCGAATAACCCGAATCAATATAATTCTGAACGACCTCCGGCATGCCGCCGCAAACGATATAGGCTCTATAGTTCTTGAGCATCGCCTCATGAATATAGTTTTCGACAGGATGTTTCTCGACAAGGCAGCTGCGAATGCCTGCAAGCACATTCTCGCTTACGCTGTTTGCCCAACAAAACTCTTCAAAATCCATCGGGCGCATAACAATGTGCTCTACATACCCCACCGGAAAAGAAGAGATCCCCTTAAACTCAGTCCCAAGCATAGACCCCGAGAAGACATAGCTAAAGCGCCCATCCTCGACTAACGCCTTCATGAGTGTAACGATCTGCGGATACTCCTGAATCTCATCGACAAAGACAAGCGTATCGCCCTCAACAAGCGGCGCATCCGCAAGAAGGGCTACGCGGTTGATAAAGTCAACGGAGTTCTTTGCGCCAACAAGTGCATTCCTTGCTTCGACATCGAGTAGTAAATTGACCTCAAAATACGAAGCGTAGTTGCTTTTTCCAAACGCGCGAATCGCATAGCTCTTGCCAATCTGACGCGCACCAGTAACGAGTAATGCCTTATTGGAGTTATTCTTCCAGCTCAAAAGCCTATCAGTGACCTTACGGCGTAGCATTAAACCCCCAAATGACAAAAATTGACAGATAGAATCGCCTAAAATCATACAAAAATTGGCAGATAATATTGTCGTAAATATACAAAAATTGGGAGATAGCAAAGGTTCGAATAGGCCTCAAAGCCACTGAAACAGTGCTCTACTTTGCGAAGGGGCTGGGGACGCTGTTGGGTGCGTCTCCAGCCCTCTGATTCTTACTTTGGATCCCGATGGTGGGGTGTTGTCGGTGCTGCTTGCTTGGTTACCTTGTCTCGCCGGACTCCGTGCGTAGGCGGTAGCCGTGGACGAGGTCGCTAATGGCCGGCCAGGGAATCTGGCGGTCGACCCAAAATTGGAGCTGGACCAGATAGCGCTCGGTGGCGCGGGTGAGGGCTGCAAACTGTTCGTGAGTCTCTACCTGGGCGTAGAGGTCGCGGCTGTGGGCGAGGATTGCCGTGGTGTCATCCATTTTGCCGGTGACGTCGAAGGCGCCCGAAAACCAGTCGCACAGGCGCGCGGCGCTGTTGTTGATCGTTGCGAGGTCGGCGGTGCCGTCGTTGGCGTTTTCGTTGGCCTGGGCTCGCAGGAGGGAGAGGGCGTCGGCCGCGTTCATGCAGTAGCCGACGGTGAAGTTCCAGACGGCGAATTCGCGGCCTGTGTCAAGCTTGCGGCGGCGCATGTAGTCGATATCGCGCGGTTCCTCGAGCATCATTTGGTCGGCGAGGGCCTCAAGTGCAGTGGTGTACTCGGCAAGGTCGAGTGCGAGCAGGGTGTTGATATCCATCATCTTTAGGCCTCCGCTTCGATCTCGACGATTTCGTTTTTGATGCACATGCCCTGGTTGTCCCAGACATTGCGGCAGGCGGCGGCAAAGCGCTCGCGGTCGGCTTCGCAGATGCGGGCGAACATGTTGCAGGTGCCAAAGGGCTCGCACACGTCAAAGAAGATGCAGATTGACGACCATCCGCCATACCAGCTCACGGCGCCCGCCGGCTCGTGAAAGACGGGGTTCTCGATGTGCTCGTAATTGGCGATGGGGCCCGATACGGGATAGGTTACCTCGGCATCGCAGATCTTGGCCGAAAAGATACGTGACTCGACCGGACAGGACGATTCGAACAGCTTGCATGTCTCGGGAGCCTTGTCCCAGAGCATATCGGCGAGAAGCGTCTCGCCATTCAGCGTGATCTTGAGCATTTTTGTCATAGTAAGGACCTCCTCAATCCGTCGCTCAAGGGGTTCGCTGGCGGATAAGGAGAAGACAGCGGCGGGGTCGCCGAACCCAAACTTCACGACAGATCTCTGTCGCCCCAGCCCGCGCTGTTCTTCGCTAAAGTACCATGCCGCAATTGCGCGCGCAATATCAGTTTTTGATTTTCTGGAAGCGGCAACCGACGAGACGGCTCGCCGGCTGCCGGCCGACGCGCGGCAAAGGCACTCGTCTATTCCTTAAGTTGGATGAAAAACGCCATGTTATTGCAGGGCTGCATACTCGTCCAATAAGTGCATAGAATCTCGTATAGTGCGAGTAAGATTTTGCGCTGTCTATTTTATGTTTAGCAAAGATATAGTTTGCATAATCTGGTCTAATCCCTGCTCTATTAAAATAAAGTTGCACGTAAATGACGTAGATATGCTTGAGCTGGGTTTCTTTACGCTGAGCGGGTAAAAGCGACCGTTCACCGTTCAACTATTTTCAAAATGAATAAAATGAGCGATAAAGAGAATATAAACCTTAATAAACTCGCGTATCGCACGGACACGGGTTATTAATGGGTTGTAGACCTTTTACAGAAAGGATTCCAGCAATGTCTAAGCCTCTTGGCAAGCCCGATCGTATTGTCGTCGCCCTTGGCGGCAACGCCCTCGGCAACAACCCCGTTGAGCAGATCGAGGCCGTGAGCAACACCGCCCACGCTCTCCTCGGTCTCATCGAGCAGGGCAACGAGATCATCATCACCCACGGCAACGGCCCGCAGGTCGGCATGATCCAGAACGCCTTCGCCGCCGCTCACGACGCCATCGGCACCCCCGAGATGCCGCTGCCCGAGTGCGGCGCCATGTCCCAGGGCTACATCGGCTATCACCTGCAGCAGGGCATCGGCCGCGAGATGCACAAGCGCTATAAGCGTTGGCACGCCGCAACCGTCGTCACCCAGATCGAGTGCGACCCCGACGATCCCGCGTTCAAGAACCCGACCAAGCCGATCGGCCCCTTCTACACCGAGGAGCAGGCCAAGGAGTTCATGGCCGAGGATCCCTCCAAGGTCTTCGTCGAGGATTCCGGCCGCGGCTGGCGTCGCGTCGTCGCTTCCCCCGACCCCAAGAAGATCGTCGAGGCCGACTCCATCCTCAATCTGCTTGACAACGAGTTCATCGTCATCGCCTGCGGTGGCGGCGGCATCCCCGTCGTCCGCGATTACGAGAACAAGGGCTGCTACAAGGGCGTTCCCGCCGTCATCGACAAGGACCTGGGCGGCGAGCTGCTGGCCGAGGACTGCGACGCCGACGTCCTGTTCCTGCTGACCGCCGTCGAGCATGTCGCCATCAACTTCGGCAAGCCCAACCAGGAGGAGCTCGAGGACCTCACCGCCGACGAGGCCGAGCGCCTGGCCGACGAGGGCCAGTTCGGCAAGGGCTCCATGGAGCCCAAGGTCCGCGCCGCCATCAAGTTCGCCCGCTCCCGCAAGGGCCGCACCTGCATCATCGGCGCCCTGGACAAGGCCGCCGAGACCATGGCCGGCCTCTCCGGTACCCGCATTCACGAGTAGCCTCTACTCCATTGCCTCTCTCGTGGGCGCCAGACAAGACGCCCACAAACTAGCCTCTCTTCATGAGCCCCGCAGTCCGCTCCGACTGCGGGGCTTTTGCTATTCACCTAGTCATTGGGGACGTTCTTAAATGACTAGTCAAACAAGAGCGTCCCCAATGACCACTCATTTAAGTCTGTCCCCAATGACTAGTAGTAGGCCCACATGGCTTCGACTTCGTTGAGGACCTCTACGACGCCCCAGCGGCGGGCGCTGCGGCTGGCCGAGTTGGGGTCGTAGACGCCAATTTGGTTGGCATCGTCGATGCCGTAGAGCACGATGTAGTGGCCTACGTTGGTAAACGTACCGGGGCGCACTGCGGCGATGACGGGCGCACCCGAGCGAAGTGCTTGGGTAATCGATTCGCGATCGTTATAGAGCTGTGTTCCGTTGAGCCCCAGCTGCCACGCACCGCCTGTCATAAACGACCACTCGGTGGCACCAGTGGGGGCGTAGTTGCCGACTTCGGCCAGTGCGCATATATCGACCGGCGTCTTATCGGTGTGGCCGGTCTTAAAGATATAGACCATGGTGAGGCAGGTGGGACCGCAAGCGTTTTCGCGAATAGTGCCGCCGGCATAGGGCAGTTCCGACCATGCGGGGTCAATTTGGTAGATGTGGGGCATGGTGCCGGCCTGCCATTGCGAGCGTGGGGTCGAGAACGCAAAGGAGTAACCGGGCGCGACGGGAGCTTTAAGCAGCTTGTCCTCGGCAGTGGGCTCAAGACCGGCTGATCCGTGGGAGATACAGGATCCCAAAAACACAAAGACGAGGCAGGCGGCGATGGAGCAAAGCGCAAGGCGTAGGTGGCGGGCCGGAAGCGCGTGGCTTGTGGCGTGCGACGCAGGGTGAGGGGTGGAATTGCCGCGATCGCGTTGAGGTCGCGAAAAGGAGCGCTTGACGTAGTAGTCGGTCTTACGGCGATCGTAGCGGCGTGGCTGCGATGTGTCGGTCTGGCGTTGGCGTGTGCTCGTACTCACGCGGTCTGACTGCTGCACGGTACGGCTTTGTTGCCGCGAAGAAGCCCCGGGCTGCTCTTGGGGGCGCTGCGGGTTGTCGTTGTCGGAGGTGCTTCTGGGCGTTGGCGTGGTGCGGCCGGCAAGGCGCACGCTTTGCGGCCGTTGGTCGCCGTCATTGTATCCGTATGCCATTCGAATCACCTTGCCTCATGTGTAACTTGTCTATCCTACATAAAAAGATGCACGACACATGGGCATGTGCGCCAAAAGCCTGACAAATGGTATGAACGTTGCCGCGCCGCGCGCCAAGCGCCACGGCAACAGGTATTCAAAAGCAGACAAGATGAAAGCGTCCAAGACGAATGACGTCTCCCGCCGTTCGTCCCAAAAACGGTGCCGCTCGTTTTGCAGTTCTGCCTTCGGTCGAGCTGCGAGCGGCGCTGCTGCGCCAAGGCCGTATCTTAAAGCCATGGAATAAAAGCGCGCGGCAAAACGGACCGCGCAAGGGGTGACGCCAAGGGCGTCAAACAGGAAAGGAGGGGAACAATGGCGGACAAGAACGCAGAGGTTGCAGTCGAGGATAACGGCGGCATGAAGAAAACGCTCTCGCTCTGGAACTTCTTCACCATCGGCTTCGGTGCCATCATCGGTACCGGTTGGGTTCTGCAGGTCGGCGACTGGATGGTCGTGGGCGGCGGTCCCGTTCCCGCTATGATCGCATTCCTCTTGGGTGCAATCTTCCTCGTGCCCGTCGGAGCTGTTTTCGGTGAGCTCACGGCTGCTATCCCCATTTCGGGCGGCATCGTCGAGTATGTCGATCGTAGCTTTGGCCGTACGCTGAGCTACATCACCGGATGGCTTTTGGCCCTGGGCAACGGCATCCTGTGCCCGTGGGAGGCCATCGCCATTTCGACCCTCGTGTCCGAGATGTTCGGCAGCCTGCCCGGCCTTGAGTGGCTGCGCGCCGTCAAGCTCTACACCATCCTGGGGGCCGACGTCTACCTGTTCCCGACGCTGATCGCGCTCGGCTTTGCAGTTTACGTCATCTTCCTCAACTTCCGTGGTGCCAGCTCGGCCGCCAAGCTTCAGGCCTTCCTGACCAAGGCTCTGCTCTGCGGCATGCTGCTCGCCATGGGCGTCTCGCTGTTCACCGGCTCGCCGGACAATGCCATGCCCGTGTTCTCCCAGGTCACCGGCGCTGGCGGCGGCAAGGCCGCTACCGAGAGCACCAGCCTGTTCGCCGGCATCGTGTCGGTCCTGGTACTGACCCCGTTCTTCTACGCCGGCTTCGACACCATTCCTCAGCAGGCTGAGGAAGCAGCCGAGGGCCTCAACTGGAACAAGTTCGGCAAGATCATCTCCCTGGCACTGCTGGCCGCCGGCGGCTTCTACATGGTCTGTATCTACTCGTTTGGCACCATCCTCGACTGGCATGAGTTCGTTAAGAGTCCGGTTCCCGCGCTTGCCTGCCTCAAGGGCATCAACATGCTCCTGTACCTGGCCATGCTCGTCATCGCCACGCTTGGACCCATGGGCCCGATGAACTCCTTCTACGGCGCCACGAGCCGCATCATGCTCGCCATGGGCCGCAAGGGCCAGCTGCCCGAGCAGTTCGCCGAGGTCGACCCCAAGTCCGGCGCCCCCAAGCTCGCCTGCGTCGTCCTGGGTGTCATCACCGTCGTCGGTCCGTTCCTGGGCAAGAACATGCTCATCCCTCTGACCAACGTGTCGGCTCTCGCCTTCATCTTCTCCTGCGGCATGGTCGCCCTCGCTTGCCTGCGCATGCGCTTCACCGAGCCCGATCTGCCTCGTCCCTACGAGGTGCCCGGCGGCAAGTTTGGCATCGGCCTCGCTATCGCTGCCTGCGCTATCATCATCGGCCTGCTCGTGATTCCGTTCTCTCCCGCCTCTCTCAACATGGTGGAGTGGAGCATCGTGATCGGCTGGCTGGCCGTCGGCCTGGCTCTCATGGCCTTCACCAATTCCCGCAAAAAGTAACGCCGAGCCGGGGCGGATCAGGTGCGCGGGACCCTCTCTTCCGCGCTCCGAACCCGGCGCCACTTGGGTAGCTTTGTGAGGCCTTAACCCAACACGGCCTCGCCCACTATATGGATCCATAAGGAGGAACCATGTCCACTAAGTATGCAATCGTTGGCGGCAAGCTCATCGACGGTACCGGTGCCGAGCCGGTCGAGAACTCCCTCGTTCTCGTCGACGACAACGGCAAGATCGAGTACGCCGGCGCCATGCAGGACCTTCCCGAGGGCGTTGAGGTCATCGACGCCGCCGGCAAGACCGTCCTTCCCGGCCTGATCGACACCCACCTGCACTTCTCGGGCAACTTGACCGATGATGACACCGACTGGGTCATGCAGCCGCTCCTCGAGAAGCAGGCGGTCGCCGTCAAGCAGGCCTACGACTGCCTCACCCACGGCCTCACCACCGTCTGCGAGATCGGCCGCTTTGGTATCCAGATCCGTGACTGCATCGACAAGGGCGTCTTCAAGGGCCCGCGCGTCCTGGCCACCGGCCTTGGCTTCTGCCGCGTTGCCGGCCACGGCGACTCCCACCACTGCAGCCAGGAGCTCAACAAGGAATCGCACCCCTGGGGCGATCAGGTCGACGGTCCTTGGGATCTGCGTAAGGCCGTCCGTCGTCGTCTGCGCGAGAACCCCGATGCCATCAAGATCTGGGCTACCGGTGGCGGCATCTGGCGCTGGGACTCCGGCCGCGACCAGCACTACTGCTCCGAGGAGATTCAGGCCGTGGTCGAAGAGGCCAAGATGGTCGGCATCCCCGTGTGGAGCCACTGCTACAACAACCACGCCGCTGCCTACGATTCCGTTCGCTTTGGCTGCGAGCAGCTGATTCACGGCTTCGATATCGATGAGCGCACCATGGACCTCATGGCCGAGCAGGGCACCTTCTTCACCCCGACGATCGCCTTCCTGCCCACCTGGTACGCCACCTATCCGCCCGTCTACGTCCCCGAGCTGCACGACAAGTACGAGGGCACCCTGGTCGAGAAGGAGCTGCAGCGCAACTACGACTGCCTGCGCGAGGCCAAGAAGCGCGGCGTCGTCATGACGATCGGCTCCGACTCCTTCTCCTTCGTCACCCCGTACGGCACCTGCTCCATCGAGGAGATGTACGAGTTCGTCGACAAGATCGGCTTCACTCCGGTCGAGACCATCACCTGCGCCACCCTCAACGGTGCCAAGATGTGCCACATCGAGGACGAGACCGGTTCCATCGAGGCCGGCAAGTGCGCCGACCTGCTGGTCGTCAACGGTGACGTCGCCGCCGACATCCACGTGCTCAACACCGACAACATGGACGTCATCATGAAGGACGGCTGGATTGTCGAGGGCGGCACCTTCGGCGAGGCAAACAAGTACAGCGCTTAAGCTACCGTTCATCGATGGCTTGATGTAAAACACAGTATTTGATTGCATAATGCAATGGAGAGGGTCGCTTGCGGCCCTCTTTATTGCTATGGGGTGCGTCAGTAAGAAGGGGATGACAGTGGATCTCAATAGGCTGATTCTGGGCAAGAGCTACAACTCTACCAAGGTTTTTCGTACCGCTCAGCATGTGGTTCAAGCCATCTTGCTCGGTATTGTCGTTCCACTGCTTATCCTGCTGCTCATCTGGGATCTAACCGATAATCCCAATCCCGTTCCGGCCGTTGTCGTCATTGCCGGTTTGGTCATGCTGTGCTTCTTCTTCTCGTACGTCTTTGTCGTTCCCGACGACCTCACATCGAGCGCAACCGACCGCACGCTCGCCATCGCATCAAAAATATTCGCCTACACGTCGCGCGGCCTTACGCCCGAAGCTGCTCTGGGCGCCTCTAAGATCATCCTGTCCGAAACTATCGCCTCTGCCATCTGCTTTACCGACGGCAGGCAGGTGTTGGCGAGCTGGGGCGAGGACTCGGCAAAATGCCCCGCGGGCACCCCGGTGGTACTGCGGACTACGCTCAACGTGATCAACAGCGGTGAGCAAAGCGTGTTCTCGCGCGATGCCTCGACCGAGACGGGTGGCTACTTTCCGCGCCTGCGCGCCGGTATTGTCGCACCGCTTACCGTGCGCGGGCATTGCGTGGGCACGCTCGAGCTGTATTATCCCCGTCTGAGCAGCATCGATATGCGCCAGACGGCGCTTGCCTCGGGCTTTGCCGACCTCATTTCCACGCAGCTTGCGAGCTTTGAGCTTGAGCGCCAGGACGAGCTTACGGCCCGCGTGGAGCTGCGCGCCTTGCAATCGCAGGTCGATCCTCATTTTCTGTTTAACACCATCAGCACCATCGTGTCACTCGTACGTACCGAGCCGGACAAGGCCAGGTCGCTGCTGATCGACTTCTCCAACTACTATCGTCAGACGCTTTCTGATTCCGATACGCTCACCACGCTCGAGCACGAGGTGGAACAGGGCACTCGCTATATCAATCTTATGCAGGCTCGTTATGGCGACGGCCGTCTGCGCGTCTCGGTCGATATCGACTTTGAGGTGCGCGATTGCATGGTGCCGCCGTTTATCTTGCAGCCGTTGCTCGAAAACTGCATCAAGCACGCGCAGCGCGAGACCGAGCCGCTTTCTATTCATGTTAGGGCTTTCGAGACCGATGACGGTTTGGAGATCATCGTCGAGGACGATGGCATCGGTATGAGCGAAGAGGTCTGCGCGCATCTGTTTGAGCAGCATCGCTTGGAGGAGCCCGAGAGCATTACCGCCGACGGCTCCGTCAAGCGAGGTTGCGGCCTGGCGCTCTTCAACGTGCTTCAGCGCATCCATTTCTTTTACGGAGAAGATTCCGGCATGCGCGTGAAGTCCCAGGAGGGCGTGGGAACGCAGGTCATCGTCGAGCTGAACGGCGAGCCGCATGAGCCGGCGCCGTTGACGGCGTAGCACGCGGTTGGATTGAGAGAAAAAGAGGGGAAGCACATATGTCCGAAGGCTGGAACATCTTGGTGGTTGATGACGAGCCTCCCATTAGGGCTGAGCTACGCTATCTGTTGGAAAAGGATACGCGTGTGGGTCAGATTGCCGAGGCGGGCAATGTCACCGAAGCCGTGGAGTCGATTCTGTCGAACAAGCCCGACGTGTTGTTTTTAGACATTACCATGCCCGGTCGCTCGGGAATTGAGCTTGCCGAGACGCTGCAGAACCTAAAGACGCCGCCGGTGGTTGTGTTTGTGACGGCGTTTGCCGAATTTGCCGCCGATGCGTATAACCTCGATGCGGTCGACTATGTCGTCAAGCCGGTCGAGGACGCACGCCTGTCAAAGGCACTCGACAAGATCGAGGCAGCCTTGGGTGCCCGTCGTGTTATCCATGCTCCGCGCCAGCCTTTGCGTCTGACGGTGGACCGCGGGGGCAAAAAGGTGTTCATTCCCGCCGCAGACGTCTGCTACTTTGAGGCGCGCGCCGATTTTTGCAACGCCATCTGCGCCGAGGGAACGTACCTGATCAATGAGTCGATCTCTTCGCTCGAGCGTCGCTTGGACTCCGAGGGCTTTATTCGCGTTCATCGCAGCTACCTGGTCAATTTGGAAGACGTGCACAATGTTGAGATTGGCTCCACGGGGTTGATGGAGCTCAGGCTCGACCGCGTGAACTCGACGGTACCGGTGTCCCGTCGTCGTGCCGCCGAGGTCAAGTCGCACCTGGGGCTTGCGTAGACGGTCTGCATGCCGTCGTTTACCATCGCAGGTTTGGCATGGGCGCGCGGTGGGCATAATGGGTGGCATCGAATGAAATCGAAAGGATCATTATGCCCGCGCTTATCACCCATCATCTGTTTGGCGAGGAAAGCATCGACCGTCTTCCGCAGGGCGTCATCACGTCCGATGAAGAGCGCATTGCCTTTATCTTGGGCAACCAAGGCCCCGACCCGTTTTTCTTTCACATTCTGACACCGCGTGTTTCCGACTGCACGCTGCTGGCGCAGGTCATGCATCGGTCGCGCATGTCTCGCCAGTTCGCGTGCCTGCGCGACGGCGTGTCGCATCTGCTGCCGCGCGACGCCAGCTTGGGTCGCGCCTTTGCGCTGGGCCTGCTGTCTCATTACGTGCTCGACCGCAACGCCCATCCCTTTGTCTATGAGCAGCAGTTTGGCATCGTGGAATCCGACTCAGAGCTTGAGGATTCGAGCAGTCAGGTCCATGCCGTGATCGAGAGCGACCTGGATGTACTGATGCTGCAGCTTAAACGCGCCGGCGCTACGGTCGACGATTACCCGCCGGCGGGCGAGATCGTCACCACCGATCGCATCAATCGCGTGGCCGGCGTGCTGATGAGCTATGTTGCCGGACGCGTGTACGGCATTGACATTCCGGCGGGGGAGTACGGTGCTGCCGTTGCCAATATGCAGCGACTTTACCGCGCGATTGAGCCGGCCGGCTCCGTAAAGACGCGCGCGATCTCGCTGGTTGAGGGCTTGGTGCACGACTACTCGTTGCTCGACGGCCTTGCCCATCGCGTGACGACGGAGCTGCCCGAGCGCACCGGTAACCTGGGCCATCTGACATGGAAGAATCCCTTTACCGACGAGGTCTCGAACGAGAGTTTCCCCGAGGTCTTTGATCGCGCGCTGGTCGATTACGAGTGCACGGTCGCACGTTTTATCGAGACCGGTGACATGGATGCTGTGACCAGTCACGTCAACTACAGCGGTCGCGTGCTCGAAGCCGATGAGGAGTTCGACCGCGAGGAATAGGGCCCGTGCGTGCCCCTTTGCCGAATCCTTACCGGCGGTTCTGGACAATTGGGGTACGATGAACTAACTGCATATCGGGCGAATACGAAGGGTCCCTGTCCATGAAATACACCAAGCTCGAGCGTAACTGGGTTATGTATGATGTGGGCAATTCGGCCCTCGTGCTGCTCAATACCTCGGTGGTGCCCATTTACTTTAACGCCATCAATACCGGCGCTTCTTCGGCCGACCTGGTGGTCGCCTGGGGCAATGCGCAGACGATCGCCTCGCTGGTCATCGCCATGCTCATGCCCATTCTGGGCGCGCTTGCCGACTACGCCGGCAACAAGATCAAGTTCTTCTTGGGCTTCTTCTTCACGGGCCTGGTGCTTTGCTTGGCGCAGGCTATCCCAATGTCCGCCATGGCATTTTTGACCGTGTACGTGCTGTGCACCATCGGCCTTAACTCTTCTATGACGTTCTACGACGCCATGCTGCCCGACATTACCACCGACGAGCGCATGGACGCCGTGTCCAGCTCGGGCTATGCCTGGGGCTACATCGGTTCCACTGTGCCGTTCGTCATCTGCCTGGCGCTCATCATGGGTGGCCCCGCTCTTGGCGTCCCTACCATGCTGGCAACGCGTCTGTCGTTTATCATCACTGGTGCCTGGTGGCTCATCTTTACCCTGCCGCTCATTCGCACCTATAAGCAAAAGTACGGTCGCGAGCGCGGTCCCGAGGACACTATCGGCCACATCGTGGGCGGTGTGTTCTCCGAGGTCGGACACACCATGCGCGAGATCGCCCACAACAAGACCGTGCTGGTCTACATGATTGCGTTCTTCTTCTATATCGACGGTGTGCACACGGTCATTTCCATGGCTACCAGCTACGGCTCGGCTTTGGGCATCGATTCGACGCAGCTGGTGCTGGCGCTGCTCGTTACGCAGTTCGTGGCCTTTCCGTCCGCCATCATCTACGGCAAGCTCGCCGGACGCGTGGGCACGCTCAACATGATCCTGGTGGCAGTCGCCGCCTACATGGGCATTGTGCTGTTCGCCGCGTTCTTCCTAAAGACCGCCTTTGAATTCTGGGTGCTTGCCATTATGGTCGGCCTGTTCCAGGGCGGCGTGCAGGCGCTTAGCCGTAGCTACTTTGGCCGCATTATCCCCAAGGAAAAGTCCAACGAGTACTACGGCTTCTTTGACATCTTTGGTCGTTATGCAAGCGTTATGGGCACCTTCCTGGTGTCGGTCGTCACCTCGCTGACCGGCAACCCGTCGCTGGGCGTCCTTTCCATTGGCGTGCTGCTGATCGTTGGCTTTATGCTGCTGGTCCGCCTGTCCCGCATGACTCGGGCGGCAGAGCATGCCGCATAGGAGCGAGCGGCTATTGTGCCTGTCCACGGTACTCTTTTGGGGTTATCCGCAATAAACATTGCGACTTGCGAGCAATGATTTGCCCAAGTGGGTATGATGGAATCAGCTAGGTCGCGGGGCGTCGCCTGTGTTTGGCGGCGTCCCGTTTTTGTGTTGCAGGGAGGGTAAGGCATGAACGCCACAGTCGTGATTCCAACGTATTGGGCGGGCGATGACGCTTGCGCAAACGCCCCTGGCACCTATGACCATTCGACGCGACTCAACGCCGACAATCCCGAACTCGACCGCTGCCTGGCCTCGCTTGAGCAGGTACGTGACATCCCGCGCATCATCCTTTTGGTGGTCTGTCCCGTTTCTGCCACAGCCGATGTGTCGCTGCGCGTGCACGAGATTGTCGACGCGCATCCCACGCTCAAGGTCACCGTTGTCACCAACACCCAGGCCTCGCGCATCGCAGACCGGGTTGCTCAGATCGCGCCCAAGGGTTCGGGCGAGTGCGTGAGCCTGCGAGGCTACGGTGCCATCCGCAATATGGGGCTAGCCTGTGCCGCTGTGCTGGGGCATGACGCGGTTATCTTTTTGGATGACGATGAGACTGTCATCGACGCCGACTTTATGAAGCGCGCGACCTATGCGTTGGGGCAGCAGACGCGTCAGGGCTTGCCGATCTTGGTCAAGAGCGGCTATTTCTACGATCGCGACGGCTCGCCGCTGGCTCCCACGGACAAGGCGGGCATCTGCCATCGTTGGTGGACCAAGCGCATCGAGTTCAACCGTTGGATGAAAAAGGCGGTCTCGGGCACCCGCATCTCGCGCTCCAACTACGTGTGCGGCGGCCTGATGGCCCTGCACGCCCGCGCCTTTACGCGTGTAGCCTTTGACCCGTTTATCACCCGCGGCGAGGACTTGGATTACCTCTTTAACATGCGCATGTTTGGCTACGACGTGTGGTTCGATAACGAGTGGACCGTGCGCCATCTGCCTCCGGAGTCCGAAAAGCGCTCACCGCGCTTTATGCAGGATGTATACCGTTGGTACTACGAACGGGCCAAGTTGACATTCGCCGCGCATCAAAAGGAGCTCATTCCCGTTACGGCGGCATCGCTCATGCCCTACCCGGGCCCGTGGATTTCGCGCGAGCTCGACGACCGCGTGCGCAAGACCGCTATGGTCCGCAGCGTGTTTACCCGCGAGCATGAGGGCTACCTGCGCATTTGGCGCCATGGTATCGGCGAGGCAAAGGCCTATGCGCGCCAAAACGCTGCAAGCTACCTGCGTTTCCAGAGCTTTTGGCCCAAGATTATGGACGGGCTTTGGCGTGACGCACAACTGATCAGTATCCTGGAGGGGGCCGAATGATCGACCGCCGCGCCCAGCGCGATAGTTCAATATCAATCTTTCGCATCATTGCCGTTGCCTGCGCCATTTGCGTGCTGGTGTACTTTATTTTTGCCTTGGTGACCGGTATCGAGCCGATCGCCACGGTGATTGCCTGCGCGCTGCTGTGCATCTTTCTGTGCATCTTTATCTTTTTGACGCTCAATCCCGATTCGGTGCGCTCCCAGTACACCGAGGAGACGCTCTCGGTGGCCTCGGCCATGCTTGAGGACATTAAGGGCGGTCTGACGCAGGAGTCGGCGCGTTTGGTGTGCCGGCGCATTTTGCCCGAGACGCGCGCCATGACGGTGGCCATCACCGACGAGGGCAACGTGTTGGCCTGCGCAGGCGAGTTTGAGGAAAAACTACTGCCAGATTCTCCCATCCACACGCTTGCCACACGCTACGTTATCGAACATGGCATCGTGCAGTCGTTCAACCGTATGGTGGATGTCGTGGGCTCGGATGGCTCGCACAACCAAGTCCCCGCCGGCATTATCGCCCCCATCAAGGTGGGCGATCGTACCGTCGGCACGCTCAAGTTCTACTACAAGACCCCGCGCGCCGTCGACCGTACCCAGTACGCGCTTGCCTCGGGCTTTGCCGAGATCTTGTCCACGCAGCTCGCCATCCACGAGCTCGAGGTGCAAAAGGAACTCACGGCGCGCGCCGAGGTGCGTGCGCTGCAAGCGCAGATTAACCCGCACTTCCTGTTCAACACGCTGAACACCATTGCATCGTTTACGCGCACCGACCCGCTGCGGGCCCGCGAACTGCTTCGTGAGTTCTCATCGTTCTATCGTGCCACGCTCGACAACTCGGGATCGCTTATTCCGGTCTCGCGCGAGGTTGCACAGACCAAGCGCTACCTTACCTTTGAGAAGGCCCGCTTTGGCGAGGACCGCGTGCTTGCGACGTTCGATGTGTCCGAGGACGTGGAAGATACGCTGGTGCCGGCGTTCGTGATCCAGCCGATTGTCGAGAACGCCGTACGTCATGGTATGGGCGATGACGACGCCCTGAGGATCGACGTGACCGTTCACCAAGACGGCGAGGATGCAATCTTGATTGCCGTGGCCGATAATGGCGTGGGCATGGATGAGGGTACCGCCGCCAGACTGTTTGACGAGCGCTCTGCCCGTCCCGACGCCAGCTCTCCCCAGGGTGGCGGCGCCGGTGTGGCCATGCACAATATTTCGGAGCGCATCCATCGCTTTTATGGGCCGCACTCCTATACGCGTGTCGAATCGGCGCCGGGCAAGGGCACCAAAGTGCTCCTTCATCTTGATTTGTCAGAGAGCATCTTTGACATTCAAGAGTAAAATAAAAGGCTACGGGCTCAACGTCATGCGACGGATGCCCGGCGTAGTTAGTTGACGAAAGGTTTTATCCCTATGCTGCGTGCGATGATTGTGGATGATGAGGCGCCGGCTCGCTCGGAGCTTCGCTTCCTGCTCGAGCAAACGGGCAAGATCGGCACGATCACGGAGGCGTCGAGCGTCCGCTCCGCCATCGAGATGCTTATGGAAAGTCGCGTGGATGTCGTGTTTCTCGATATCTCGATGCCCGGTGCCTCGGGCCTGCAACTTGCCGAGGCGCTGCATAAGCTCAAAAATCCGCCGGCGATCGTGTTTGTGACTGCGTATAGTGACCATGCGGTCGAGGCATTCGACGTGGATGCCGTCGATTATCTGATGAAGCCGGTCGAGGAAGCTCGCTTGGATCGCGCGATCGAGAAGGTCATGCAACGCGCCAAGCCGGTTACGGACAGCAAGGTGACCATCGAGCGTATCCCGGTGGAAAAGGGCGGCCGCAAGGTGCTCATTCCCGTGGACGACATTCGCTTTATCATGGCTAAGGACGATTACTCCTGCATCTATACCGTCGATGATCGCTTTTTGTCGACGACCTCGCTGGCGCAGTTTGAGGCCAAGCTCTGCGACTTTGGCTTCTTCCGTGTTCACCGCCGCTATATCGTCAACTTGGCGTGCGTTACGGACGTCGAGACGGTGCCCTCGGGCGCCATCCAGCTGGGCATTACGGGCGTCGACGAACGCGTGCCGGTTTCGCGCCGCCGCGTCGTGCCGCTCAAGAAGGCCCTGAGTCTCTAGCACACTGGCCCCGCAGCCCTGTAGACCCATCGTCTGCGGAGCCGTGGGGCTTTTTTGTATGTATCTGCCGAATCGTTTTTTGCGGAAGGATCCCATGAACAGCGCAAGCGCCAAGCGCATCGACATCATCTCGGACACCCACGGCTATTTATCGCCTGCGCTCTTGGATGAGCTTGAGGGCGCAGACCTGATCATCCACGCCGGCGATCTCACGTCAGAGATGGACTACGAGCACCTATGCACCATCGCCCCCGTGCGGGCCGTACTGGGCAACAACGATTACTACCGCGATTACGGCCCCGATGTAGACCGTCTTGCGCTCTTTACCTACGAAGGCCTCAAATTCGCCGTAGCCCACTACCGCGAAGACCTTCCGGTGGGATCCGTAGACGTAGCCATCAACGGCCATGCCCACGTAACCAAAGAAGCCCAAGTGGGCCGTTGCTTAGTCCTCAACCCGGGCAGCGCCAGCTACCCCAGAGGCACCCGAGGCCCCACCATGGCCAGAATGCTCGTCAAAGACGGCAAGATCCTAAGCACCAAGTTTATTGACCTAGACTAACCGCAACAAAAACGGGGGATGCAGATGCGTCCCCCGTTTCCATTTGAGCCAAAGGCGGAAGTTCAACAAGATCCATCAGACCAACCCCGCCGAGGAGCATGC
>CABRFG010000001.1 GCA_902470095.1 uncultured Collinsella sp. | reverse complement strand
GCGCGATGTTGCTGCGCTCCGGGCCCCGCTGCATTGTAAAACCATGACGGTTTGGCTGCCGTCGTCCTAGTCAAACAGGCTCGGCATGTCGTTTTCTTTCATGAGGGCACCGGCGGAGGGCAGGCTCTGCGCGGTGAACTTCTCGGCCGAGACACCGGCGCCAAGAATCTCCTCGGTTGTGCCGACGGTGGTGACCGAGCGGCCCTTCTTGGCCGTAAAGGCCTGGACGCCCTGCGTGTTGGTGGTCGTCTTGGTCTTGAGCAGCGACGTGTTGAAGTTCATCAGGCGATAGTCGCTCGAGACCAGCGCGATGTCGCGGTCCTCCTTGAGCACCTGGGCATACAGCAGCTTGCTGCCACCGTAGATGGCGTTCTTGAGGCGCTTGCGGTTGGTTTTGGTGACGTATCCAGAAAGCGCGACGCGCACCACACGGCCGTTCTCAAAGACGAACAACACGTCGGCCTTGTAGTCCTCGGGGTCGATGACCCAGATGACACTCTCGTCGGGTTCCATCTCAAGATCGGTCGGCAGGTACGAGCCCAGCTGGGCCGACTTGGTGTCCTCAAACGCCGCAACCTTGCACTTGTACACCTGGCTCTTGTTGGTAAAGACCAGCAATTCGTGGGTGTTGGAGGACGGAAACTCGATAAAGGGTTTGTCGCCGTCCTTGTACTTGAGCGTGGTCGCCTTCTTGAGCACGCGGTCTGTCATCTTCTTAAGGTAGCCATCGCGCGAGAGCATGATGGTGACCGGGTACTCCTCGACCTCGGGCTCCAAGCTTACTTCGATAACCTCATGGGGCTCGATCCTGCCCGTGCGGCGCGGCATCACGTACTTCTTGTTGACTGCGGCCAGCTCGTCGCTGATGACCTTCTTGATGTTCTCCTCGCTGGAGAGAATCTCCTCAAGCTCGGCAATCTCACCCTCTAGCTTGGCGATGTCCTTGGTGCGGTTGAGGATGTACTCCTCGTTGATGTTGCGGAGTTTAAGCTCGGCAACAAACTCGGCCTGGGTCTCGTCGATGTCGAAACCCTTCATAAGGTTGGGCACGACCTCGGCTTCGAGCTTGGTGCCGCGGATGATGGCGATGGCCTTGTCGATGTCGAGCAAGATCGCCTCGAGGCCGTGCAGCAGGTGCAGGCGCTCGGACTTTTTGCCCAGGTCAAAGTTAATGCGGCGACGCGTGGACTCAATACGCCACTTGACCCACTCGTGCAGGATCTGGCGCACGCCCATGACACGGGGATATCCGTCGACGAGCACGTTGAAGTTGCACGAGAACGAATCCTGCAGCGTGGTCGAGCGATAGAGCTTGGCCATGAGTTTGTCGGGGTCGACACCGCGCTTAAGGTCGATAGCGATACGCAGACCCGAAAGGTCGGTCTCGTCGCGGATGTCGGCAATCTCCTTGACCTTGCCCTCTTTGGAGAGCTTGACGATGCGCTCGATGATGACATCGGTCTTGGTGGTGTAGGGGATCTCGTAGACCTCGATGATGCGCTCTTCAGGAATCCAACGCCAGCGGGAGCGAATCTGGAAGCTGCCAAGGCCGGTCTCGATGATCTTCTCCATCTCCTCGCGGCGGTAGATAATCTCGCCGCCGGTCGAGAAGTCGGGCATGGGCATGTACTCGAGCAGGTCGCAGTCGGGATCCTGCAGGTAGTGCATCGTGGCGGTACAGACCTCGTTGAGGTTGAAACCGCAGATGTCGGATGCCATGGCTACGCCGATGCCCTTGTTGGCCGAGACGAGGATATTGGGGAACGTGGTGGGCAGCAGGCGCGGCTCCTTCATGGCACCGTCGTAGCTGTCGACGAAGTCGACCGGGTCCTTATCGATGTCCTTGAAGATCTCGGCGCTGATGGGGGAGAGCTTGGCCTCGGTATAACGCGAGGCGGCGTAGCTCAGATCGCCCGAATAGTACTTGCCAAAGTTGCCCTTCGACTCCACGAAGGGGGCAAGCAGTGCTTCGTTGCCCGTCGCCAGGCGCACCATCGTCTCGTAGATCGCGGCATCGCCGTGCGGGTTGAGCTTCATGGTCTGGCCCACGATGTTGGCGCTCTTCTGGCGCTCGCCCTTGAGCAGACCCATCTTGTACATGGTGTAGAGCAGCTTGCGGTGCGAGGGCTTAAAGCCGTCGATCTCGGGGAACGCACGCGAGACGTTGACGCTCATGGCGTAGGGCATGTAGTTGACCTCGAGCGTCTGCGTGATCGGCTGGTCGGTGACCTCGGAGTGCAGGCCGATGACGTTTTCGGCGTTGACCTGCTTTTTCTTTGGCTGGTTCTTCGTCTTCTTCTTTGCCACGATTTCCTCTTGAACTTCTTATGGGCCGTCGTTATCGATTTGCTGCTATTGCAGGTCCAGCTGGTCCAGATATTCCTTGCCGTGCTCGGAGATATGGCGCTTGCGGCCCGCTTCGTCGTTACCCAGCAACAGGTTAAACATGGTCTCCATCTTGGTGACGTCCTCGGGCTCCACCTTAATCAGGCGACGCGTCTCGGGGTTCATGGTGGTGAGCCACATCATGTCCGGGTCGTTCTCGCCAAGACCCTTGGAGCGGTTGATGGAACACTTCTGGTCGCCGATCTCCTTGAGGATGCCGTTCTTTTCTAGCTCGGTGTAGGCAAAGTAGGTCTTCTCTTTGCAGTTGATCTCGTAGAGCGGAGACTCGGCGATATACACGTAGCCCTCGTCGATGAGCGTGGGCACCAGGCGGTAGAGCATGGTGAGCACGAGCGTGCGAATGTGGTAACCGTCGACGTCGGCGTCCGTACAGATGATGACCTTGTTCCAGTTGAGGTTGTCCAGGTCGAAGGCGCCAAGGTTCTTGATGCGCTTATCTTTGATTTCCACGCCGCAGCCCAGCACGCGCATGAGGTCCATGATGATGTCGGACTTAAAGATGCGCGGATAGTCCTCCTTTAGGCAGTTGAGGATCTTGCCGCGGACAGGCATAACGCCTTGGAACTCGGCATCGCGCGAGGTGCGAATGGCGCCCGCTGCCGAGTCGCCCTCTACGATGTAGATCTCGCGACGGCTCTTGTCCTTGGAGCGGCAGTCGATGAACTTCTGCACGCGGTTGGCCATGTCGGTCTTCTGCTGCAAGTTGGTCTTGATGCTCTGACGCGTCTTCTCGGCATTCTCGCGCGAGCGCTTGTTGATGAGCACCTGCTCCATGATCTTGTTGGCGGCGTCCTTGTTCTCGATCAAGTAGGTCGAGAGACGCTCCTTAAAGAATGCCGTCATAGCCTGCTGGATAAAGCGGTTATTGATGGCCTTTTTGGTCTGGTTCTCGTAGGACGTCTGGGTGGAGAAGCAGTTGGTCACCAGCACCAGGCAGTCCTGGACGTCCTGCCACTTAATGCCGCTCTCGTTTTTGTTGTATTTGCCCTGTTGCTTAATGTAGGCATCGATGGCGCTGGTCAAAGCGCTGCGGGCGGCCTTTTCGGGCGAACCGCCGTTCTCGAGCCACGATGAGTTGTGGTAGTACTCCTGCATCATGAAGGTGCGCGAGAAGCACATGCATGCGGTGATTTTTACGTTGTAATCGGGCAGGTCCTCGCGATCGCGACCGCGACGGTCGGCCTCGATAAAGAAGGGCTCGGTAAGGTAGTCGGTACCGACCTTCTCGAGCACGTAGTCCTCGATGCCCTTGGGATAGCAAAAGTCCTCTTCGGAAAACTCGCCATCGTCGCCCTCAATGCGCAGGCGGAAGGTCACGTTGGCGTTGACCACGGCCTGACGGCGCATGGTCTCGCGATACCAATCGTGGGGAATACTAATCGAGGTAAAGACCTCAAGATCGGGGCGCCACTTGATAGTGGTGCCGGTGCGGTCCTCGTCGCTGGGCTCAATTTCGAGTGCCTTCTTCTTGGCGCCGACAACCTTGCCCTTCTTAAAGTGTAAGGAGTACTTGTTGCCGTCACGCCAGACGGTGACGTCCATGTACTCGGAAGCGTACTGAGTCGCGCAGGAGCCCAGGCCGTTGGTGCCGAGCGAGAAGTCGTAGTCGCCGCCTTGGTTGTTGTTATACTTGCCGCCGGCGTAGAGTTCGCAAAAGACGAGCTCCCAGTTAAAGCGCTTCTCGGAAGGGTTCCAGTCGAGCGGGCAGCCGCGGCCATTGTCCTCTACCTGAATGGAGCCATCGCGAAAGGCGGTAAGGGTGATGAGCTTGCCGTAGCCCTGGCGCGCCTCGTCAACGGCGTTGGACAGAATCTCGAAGGCGGCATGCGCGCAGCCGTCGAGTCCATCCGAGCCAAAGATGACGGCGGGGCGCAGGCGTACGCGCTCCTCGTCCTTGAGCTGGCGGATACTGTCGTTACCATAGTTTGCGGTGTTTTTTGCCATACTCGCTCTCTCGGTGCTCCTTTGCTGCGTTTAAGTCATATAGATAGTCAAGGTAGCATAGCCCAGCCCACGGACGATTCCAACCAACACGAAATCCATCGAACAATCGTTCGATTAGATAATGAATGCTTGGAGTGCGGGAGGGACCTGTCCTGTCCTATCCAAACATCTGCGGCAGGTCGATGAAGACGGTTCGATCACTTTTGCCAGCTTCGAAGCCCGAACGGGAGAAGAATCCATAGCGATGGCACTTGAGCCCCGTTGCCTCGACTTGGGCGATTTCCTCGTCGACCATTTTTTGCGTGATGGGGGATTTGCGGAACTTTGCTTCGTAGAATGCGTAACCCTCGGGGTCTTGCGTTACCACATCGAATTCGCCGCTCGTTTTGTTTGCGGGATCGTCGTACCAGTACTTGCCTATGGCGTCGAAAGCCGGTTCGATCTTGCCGGTCCTGTTCTGCCGCACGAGGTATTGACGGCAGATCTCCTCGAACATATGAGGAACGTAGTTTTCCTCGAAGTCTTGGGAGACGTGACGATCATAGAAGACTTCCGGGTCGAGCAGCTGACGCGCCGAGGCATTGCGGAAAACATAGCGATAGTAAAAGAGCGAAAGCGGATCCACTACAAAGTAGCCAGACTTGCGCTTGTTCGTAGGGTCGTTGATGGGTGCACGCTTTTGGACGATTTCGAGTGACATGAGCTTGTCGAGCACGTCTGCCATGGCCGGACCGCTCGAGACGTGCGACTGTGCCAGCACGTCCCCCCAACGGGAGTAACCTTGTGCGAGAGCCCCGAAAACTTCGTTGGCGTTGGTCATCTTCGAGATCTCGGCGTTGAGATAGGACGGCACCTCGCTTTCTAAGCGTGCGCCAGGTTCCGTGACGAGCTCGATGATGTTGCCGCGTACGCTTTGGGATTGATCGATGAGGCGATTGTAAAAGGGGATGCCGCCAAAAACGCTATAGAGCAGCACCTTGTCCTCGGGCGAGAACGCGGGATAGAACTTCGCAGCGTCAAAGTAATCCATGGGCTTAAGCTCAAGCGCGAGATCAATTCGCCCGTAGAGGGGGCTTTCATGCTCGATGAGGGATTTCATAATCTCAACGTAGGAGCCGCACAGGACAATGTTTAAACGTGAGTCCTCCCTGTGGGCGTCGATTGAGGTCTGAAGAATGCTGTCTAAGCCTTTAACCGCATCTCTCAAGTAGGGGTATTCGTCGAGAACGAGGGTAATGTTCTTGTCTTTGGCTTGGGCAAACAGAAATTCGATGAGCTCACGGATGCCTGTGAAGGCGAGCGGAGGAAAGCTCAGCGCTTCAGCAACAAGGACGGACAGACTCTCGAGGTTGTCTGCCTCGGAGGTTTGGCGGCACTCGTAATAGACCGTTGCGACGTCCGACAAATCGGTTAGCGCCTGCTTGATGAGCTCACTTTTTCCGACGCGACGCCTGCCGTAAATGAGAACATTGCGCTGCTCGGGTGCTTTGAGCGTTTTCTTAATACGGGCGAGTTCATGCTCCCTGCCAATGAATTCCACTTACTCGGTTCCTTCCGACTCGGTTTTGTCCGAGTTAATTGTATCGCATGGATTAGTTTATGCTCGAGTTTACTCGGACAAAACCGAGTCGGTTCTGTCCGAGTAAGTTTGAATAGTGAACCGAAGTTGTAATGTCCGCATGGCGATGTCGGACATGGTTTTCATAATGACAGATATAGTTGACATTGTCTGATATATGCAATATATTTCTGTCATGTTGCAACGGATATCTGTCCATTACTACGAAAGGAACTCCATGCCGGGCAAAAAGAACCTACGCATGAAGGCGGCGCGCGCGGCGGTTGGCCTTTCGCAAGCTGACTTGGCCGAGGCCGTGGGCGTTACGCGCCAGACTATCGGCCTAATCGAGGCGGGCGGCTATAACCCCACGCTCAATTTATGTGTGGCGATCTGCAAAGCGCTACGCGTTACGTTGAACGATCTGTTTTGGGAAGACGGGATCGACGTCGACCCTAACGCTCTTTAGGAGTTCGCTATGAAATTTGAAGATTTAAAACTCGTGCAAAAGTGGCGTGAATATGCCGGCACAAAGGATGAGCGCCTGGAGGCTGAGAGCGCGAAGATCTACAAGATTGGTTTCGTGCTGCTTTCGTTTGGCATGTTGATGATATTTTTCTACCAGTTTATAGCTCGACAGGTTGCGTGGGTTCACAGCGACGCCAGTGAAATGCCGCATGGCTTTGCAACGCCGTTCGAGGCAGCCATGTATTTGTGGCTCGTTCTCGTGATGTTGATTTGCGCAGGACTGCAAACGCGGAAGGGCTATGTCGATACCAATCGTTTTGGGCAAACCGAGCATCTTCCTGTTGGATATTTCCTGCTTCTCAGCGGTCTTAGCGGCGCCGCGTTCGCGCTTGTTATTGCCGCAATGCGCTGTATCGCTGAGGCGCAGATCGTACCGCTCGAAAGCGTCTTTTGGTTGGCGAACCTGGCCACGGGCGTGTTCTGCGGTGCGACGATTTTCGCGGCCACGTTTGCTGCCCTGTGCGCAACGTTTTTCACGGCGAAAAGACGCCGTGCCAAGCTCGAGGCAGAACTCGACTCCACTGACGATAACTAATGCGCAATGGGCTGGCTCTGGGTATCCAGAACCAGCCCATTTGATGTTCGACGAGCCGAGTTGGCGTCTCTCACAAAAGTAACTAGGAGCTAGCGAGGCTTATCAGAATTGACCTCATCGGGGGCGTCGTTTTCGAGTGCCGTGCGGCGGGCGCTGTAGGCGACAAGGCCGGCACCAGCTGCGGCGAGTGCTGCTGCGGCTGCCGTAAGGGGAGCGTTGACATCGCCCGTGCCCGCAAGCGCGCCCGATTTTCCGGAGCGCTTGTTAGTGCCGTGGTCCTTGCCACTGCTGGAGCTGCTTCCGCCGGAGCCGCCGCCCTTGTCAGTACCGCCGCCACTCGAGCCGCCACTGCCGTCCGCCGTCATCGGTGCATCGTGAAGCCCCGTCGTATCCGCGTTGTCGCATACGCCGACCTGAACTTCTGAGCGTTCGCATGCCGCGTCGGGCACATGAAGCTCGTGCAGCACGGCACCCAGCGCCGAGTTTGCGCCCGGTCGAATTTCCTCGAGCGTTACGGGATCGAGCGCCACCAGATTGCGCGCCTTCGCATATAGCGTTACACGTTTGCCCACTTCATCGCTCCAACTCTCGGGGATGGCGAAGCTCATGCGGAACTGTGCCGTGCAACCCGGTGCCAGCACGGCGTTGCCACTGTCGGCTACCAGCGGGTGCGTTGCAAAAGGTGTGCCCAGCGTTTCGAGCGCGTACTTCACGTGTGCCATGTCGTTGACCGAAGCGTCCTCGGCAAGCTCTGGATCGTAGATCGATGCCATGCGTGTGTTCGCTCCGAACCCGATGGATGCGCTGGTGAACGGCTGGCTGGAGCCCTCTCGGTACAGATCGATTGTGCCGGCGGTCAGCAAGGTGTTGCCGTCGTTTCGCACCGTGACCATGAAGGATTCGCCTGCTGCTCCGGGCACCACCGCGCCCGAGGTAGCGACTGCGCCCGTCGGAGTGGCACACGCCACCAAGGGCACTTCGATGCCGTGTAGTTCTGCCTCGCTCTTCTCCGTGCTCACAATGTGCGTGGCGAGCGCGGAGAGCATGCTCCCCGACGTCAAAAATGTCGTTATCTGATCGACGGGATGGTCCAGCTCGCACATCACGAACGGCTCCGTAAACAGATCGCCTGCCAAGGTGCTGGCGAAGATGCGGAAGTGCTTGCCCATCACTGCTACCGGGTTGCCTTCTTCGTCGTAGGTTTGCCCCACCTTGCCATCGGTGTTCTCTACATAGAGCACGCACCTGCCGTTGTTGCTTACGCTAAACGATGCCGGGCCACAGCCTGCGGCACCCACGGGCTGCGTTGCAAATGCCGATGCGCCTCGCGTCCAAGTAATATGCTGCAGTTGCTCGTTGACGGTAGCCAAAAAGCCCGTGTGCTGCGGCCACGGCACCGCGTGGGGTACTGTGGCATCTGGCGACATAACGCCCCAGCCCGCAATGGACTGGCCGATCACGGCGTACGATGCACAGCCACAACCGCCTGCGGTCTCGTATGCAATGGGCACCACCATTTTGCCGTTGATATTCTCGGACGCGCCGAGCTCGATGCTCGACGGTGCCTGCGGAAAGCGGAGGACCTGACGGAACGTGAGACTGTCGCCCGAAACGTCCGACCACAGGGTAAAGCACTCCAGCGCAACCTCGGCCTCGCTGCCGAGCGTCTTTTCTGCGGTGGTTCCGCGGCGGTGGAGGTAGGCGCCCGACAGGCGCCCGTCGACAAGTGTCTTGCCCACCGTGATGCGTGGGCACTGCAGGCAATGGTAGCCATCCTCCTGAAGGCGGCCGCGCGAGATGCTGCGCCACGACGTGTGCGATATCACGCGAACTCCGTCGTTGCTTATGCGCAGGCGCACAACGGACAGTATGCCGGATGTGCTCGCCGTATCGAAAAGGGTGTTGTCGCCGGCGGGGCGCTCGCCCGAGACCAGCAGCACGTAGGCGTCCTGGTTTCCCCTCCCGTCTGTATATTCCACTACGTCGAAGTCGTAATCGTATATGCCGTCGCGCTCCACGTCGCCCTCGCCAAACCCAAGGGGGAAGTCCACGGGCGTGGGAGCGGACCACGTGCCGTTCGTCTTTGTATGCACCACCAAGCGCGAACGACCATTCTCGCCGTAGCGCACCGAGGCGATACGGAATAGGCACTCCACGCCGGCAACCATTGCCAGCTTCATGTGAGCTTCGCTGAGCACGCCAGCAAACAGCACGTTGTCGCTCGAGGGCTTGATGCCGCCACGCTCGTCCTCCGACACGCCGGCAGAATTGGCGTTCGGGTCAGCAACGGCGTTCGTTGCCTGACCGATGTAGGTGTACTCATACATCGGCGCGGCATTTTCATCGTTCTCCATCAGCACGTGGACGAAATGTTCGATCTGTCCCGTGTCGTCGCTTTCTGCATCCGCCTCGAGCTCAATGCGCGTGACCGCTTGATCCCAATCGCGCACGACAGGCGCGGCGTTTACGGCAGTGGCCTTAACCTCGGCGCGTGCGAGCAGTTCGGCGTTGGTGACGATGGTGGCCGATGCGATAAATTGCGGCACGCCGCCCGCCTCAATGTTGCCGGCCGAGCCGAAGCAAGCATCCAGCGTATAAGGCGTATCTCCACCCAATGCGAGCTCAGAGCGCTGGAGCACATACTGGTCGCCATTGTTCACCGACATATTCCACGAATCGAGGAGTGTGGGCCACGACCCCGACCAAGCCTTGGTGGTCCACTTGAACATGACGAACTGGAGTATCACATCGACATCGACGTCTGCACCTACGCGCAGTCGCGGAAGCTGGTGTCCATCTGCCTTCTCATACCCAATGAACAGCGTGAGGGATGCGGCGCCGCGCACGGCAGACGAAGCGACGCCTGCAACGCCGGCGCCAAAGGTGACGGCAAGCCCGATCTGGATGGTGAACGAGCCCGAGGTGTTTGAATAGTCGAGCGAAATGTTTTTAAAAAACGCCGCGCCGCTGCCGTGTGTGTGGGCGCCCACGGCGAGCGCCAGTTTTGCCAGCACCCAGGGGTTGACGTTTAGGAAAAACGGCACCGGTCCCAAGGTGAACTGTTCGGTCCAGTTGAGGTCGGTTCTTACCTGGAAGAGGGCCTTAATATTGCCGTATGCGGGGTCGTTGTTGTTACCCCAGGTTTTGCCCACCCAATCGTAGGCGAGCGAGCCGTACAGCTGTGTGGCGATATCCATCGTGAACAGCGGCGTGCAATGGTGACGAAGGAGCTTGGTGTTTCTTGGATCGGTGCCCGAACCGGCACTCATACTTTTGTACTGATTCCACTTCCCCTCCATCTCGTCGAGGTAGCGGTTTGCCTGCTTGGCGCCCGACTCACGCGGCGATTTCTTCCAGTATTCCGGATCAGGGTTGCCCGAATCGTTCATATAGCTGGCTGGTTTGTATCCTCCGCCAAACAGCACGTATCCAGCAAACGAGAAATCGAAGAGGATCGGAAATGTGGGCATCCAACACGTGAACTTATTGCCGCCGATGCCGGGAAACGCCGCGGGGAAATCAAACGGAGTGATCTCTTGGTCCATGGTAGTGGGAATGATGGTGGTCGAGCCTGATTCCGCCTTTGCGGCCGGCGCGGTGACAACGGCCATGGGGGAGGAGAGCGTGTAGGTTTTGCCCTGGTAGTCGAGGACAAAGCGCAGCTTGCATCCTTCTTCCAGAAGGCTCGATGCCGCGTCGAGGAACTTGTCTTCGAGCGTGAACGTCGCCAGATTATCCGCGCCCGATGCGCTGGCCTTGACTTGGCCAATCTGCGTGACGGTTTCGGATGAGCTGCCCGCAGCGGGCATCACTTTATTGATATGCAACGTTGCCTGCCCGCCCTGCGGCAGATGGGCCTGCACGGTAAAAGCGTGCGTGTCGGGCTGATCGTTTGCTGCTTCGTCCGCTGACATTGCCATAAACGTGGCGTCGGCGTACTGGATGTCCCATTCGTCGAATGTGAGCTGGCGAAAGTACGGCTCGCCATCGGAGAGCGGACGTGTGGGTGCGGTAATGGCGGTGCCGCCTTGGACACGCGCGAGGGGAATCTCGACATCGCGGTAGCCCGCCATGCTAATGGAGATGCCGCCGTTAAAGTCGTACGCGTCGAGAAGCGTTGTCTCGTCCACGTAGCCTTCCGAAAGCGGCGCGACCTCAAAGATGGCCGTGCCTTCGTCATCGGTCGTGGCGGTGAGCTGCTTGCCTGCGGCATAGCGCGATGTGAGCGTGACTTGGGCACCCGTGATGGGCGTATTCTTGTTGGCGACGTCGACTACGACCACACCAAACATGGTGCGCGAGAGCACCAAGACCTTGAAGGGATCATCTTCATCGGCGTATGCCTCGGTGGGGGCGAACGGCAGTATGAAGGCGTTTGCGCTTCCCGGCACGCGCTGCAACATAATGCTCGCCAGCGAGGACGCTCCGGCAACAAGTAACGAACGGCGATCAAGCATCTTTGGCTCCCATCCCGCAGGTATCGGTGGAAATAATCCAATTTTGCGAGAAGGCACCACGTGGCGGTAGTGCCATTCAAGGGTCAAAATGTCCAAATTAATCGAGCGAAGCGCCGGGTTCCGGAACACGTTCGATGCGCTTGGCGGCCCGGTCGCTAACGCAACATATGCGCGACCAGCTCGGCGCGAGTTCCGATACCAAGTTTGGCATACACTCCTGATAGGCGGTTTTTAACGGTGCCCGGCGAAACTTCCATGTGGCGTGCGATTTCGGCGTTGGTCCATCCGCGGCAGGCGAGCATGGCCATGGTGAACTCCGTGGTCGTTAAATCGTCGGCAACGTCCTCGCCCGAATCGGGGTTGTGGATGCGCCGCCAGCCGTAGCTGAATCGATACGTAATCTCGATGATACGTGCGAAATCGTCAGGGTATTGCGATTTTAGGCATGCCTCGATGAGCCCCTGCAAAAGGCCGTGGTGCTCGCCAATGAGCTCGATAAGGCCGTCGGGGCGCGCAATGTTCCAAGCGGCTCCGAAGTGCGTTTTTGCGGCGTCGACGTCTTTGAGACTCATGCATGCCATGGAAGCTGCCAGGTGCAGGAACAGTTCCGAGATCGGATAGCTCCCCTGTTTCATGATCAGGGCGTTTTCCGCCATGCCCAGACTGCGGCCATATTCGCCGCGCAGGTACAGGGCATGCGCCATCACGTAGCTGGCGAACAGGCGCAGGCCTTCGGGCAGATGCGCCGCAAGCGGATAAAACTCTTCGGCAGAATACGGGGAAGACAAGTGCAGCAGGACGCTTGCGGCCGAGGCGAACAGGATATGCGTGGCGTGGACGGCGGGTGATTCCTCATCAGGTGGCGTATCGAGGATGCCCGCAAGACAACGGCGGGCGTCGGCGATACGGTTGAGCGACAGGCTGGCGTATCCGCAGATAAAGCATGCGGAATAGCGCAGTGCGGAATCGGTGGCGTCAAGATAGGGGCGCGCCGTCTTGGCAGCGAGGGCGGCCTGTCCGCGAAAGTACAGCGCTTCTGCCGTGGCGATGGTGCGTGAATCGGGGTCGGAAATGCCTGCAACCGCAGCGTCAATCTGCCCCGGCACAAAGGCAGTGCACATCAACGGCATGGGAACGCATGGGTAGCCATCGCAGTCCATCTTCCATCTCCCAACAGCTGGCAACAATAGCAGCAATTGTACTCCTGTTGCTCGGGACCCCTTTCGTTTTACTGCTTGGTTGACGCTGCGGATCGTTTTGGAAGGCTTACGAGCATGGTGGTCCCGTTCTCGGAACTTGTTTCGACCTCTACGGCGCCACTGTGAAGAGCTGCAATCTCCCAAACGAGCGCTAGTCCGAGTCCTGCGCCGCCGTATGCCCTGCTGCGGGATTTGTCTAGACGAAAGAACGGCTGGAAGATGCTCTCTCGGTACTGCTTGGGTATTCCCGGGCCCTCATCTTTGACTCGTAGGAGCACGTGGCTGTCGCTGTCGCTGATGGAGACGTTGACAGTCGAGTCGGTGCGGCTGTAGCGGATAGCGTTTTCGACCAGGTTGAACACCAGCCGGTACAGCAGCGTGTCGCTCCCGATTACTAAAGCGTCTCCGGCGCAATCGAGGGTTACGCCCTTATCCTCGGCAAGTGGCGCAAGGTCGGTGAGGACCTCTTCGGACAAGGGACCAAGTTCCACATTGTCCTCGCAAGGAACGCTGCGGAGCTCACTCATCTCGAGCAATACCTTGGCCATTCGAGACATGCGCTCGGTTTGTTCTTGTAGCAGGCCGAGCAGCTCGGCTGTTTCGGGTTGCAAACCGGAGTGTTCGGAGATGAATAGCTCAATCTGTGCTTGCATAAGGGCGAGCGGGGTGCGCAGCTCGTGTGCGGCGTTGCCGGTAAACTGACGCTGTGCAGAGAATCCTTCGCCAAGACGAGTGATCATGTCGTTGAAAGAGGCGCTGCATCGTTGTAGCTCGGTGGGCACATCTTCATTGAGTCTGATTTCGCTTAGGTTGTCAGGCTGCACACGCTCAACCTGCGCTGCAAAAGCCCGTAGCGGTTTGAGTGCACGGCCGCTCACAAAGTATGCCAGCGCGCCGCCAAGGAGTGTGACTCCAGCCGTGATGTACCAGGCTGTCGTGCCAAAAGACTCCTGTGCGTCGTTTACGACGATCGTGACCTCGTCATCGAGGCTCCCCTTCGTTGGGTCAAACGCCTGAGGTGCATCTACGCCGGCTGCGCTAAGGGCCGAGATGTCACTGCCGATGGCATCCATGTAGCGCATGCCCGTATAGCCGACCAGGCAGTTTGTCAGCACGCATGCTGCACACGTGAGCAGTGCCGTCATAATCGTTATGCGCCATTGCAGCGAAAGCCCTTTCATTCTCCATCCTCCATAACGTAGCCCTCTCCAATCCGATTGCGAATCGGGTCGTATCCCAAAGCGCTGCGCAGCTTTTTGCGGAGTGACGAGATATGAACGCGGGTTGCGTTGCTAAAGCTGTTCACGCTGCTATCCCAAACGTGCTCGATAAGCTCCTCTTGACTTACCGGACGCCCCTGATTAAGCATCAGGTATTCCAAGATTCCCGTTTCCTTGCGCGTAAGAGATAGGGCCTCGCTGTCCACGGAAGCGATGCGCGCCTTGGTGTCAAAGCGGAGCTTTCCGCAGGTTAATACTATGTCGCTTTGTGCAAAGCGCCTGAGGGTAAGGCTGCGGATCCTTGCCGCAAGCTCGTCAAGATGAAACGGCTTGGTAAGGTAATCGTTGGCGCCGGCATCGAGTCCGGCGACTTTATCGGATACTTCGCCACGTGCGGACAGAATCAGTACCTTGGTCTCGCAGTCGGTTTTCCTAAGTTCCCTGAGCACGGTCATGCCATCGATACGGGGAAGGTTGAGGTCGAGCACCACGAGGTCAAAGACTTCGACGCCCAGCAGGTCGAGTGCCTCCTGTCCATCGTGACAGCAGTCGACGCTGTACGCCAAGTTTCGCAAGCTGCGCGCGATTGCATCGCACAGTGCTCGCTCGTCTTCGACGATCAAAATACGCATAACAGTCTCCTTGCACATTCCAAATCGCGCTTAACACGGATTTTATAGTCGATATGGTCCAATGGTCGCGTAACGAAAGGAGTGGTCGAGTTGTTCAAAGCGGTAAAACCCATGGTACAGGTCGCTTTGTTGATCGTCGGAGTTGCCATGGTGTGCTTTGGTGTTATGCGTGGCGAGGCGGATGCCGTGCTGGCCAAAGCGATTAGGCTGTGCTTGGAGTGTATCGGAATTGGATAAAAGAGAAAACACCGCGTCGCATGTTTTGGCCCGATTTCGAGGATTCATTCAGGCGGCGGCGACGCTGGTCACCAACATTCACCTGCCAAACTTTGCCAAAGGCGGCATCTATCAGGGCACGGGAAAAACAGTCTGCGTACCTGGACTTAATTGCTATTCGTGTCCCGCGGCATCGGGTGCGTGCCCCATCGGGTCGTTCCAGGCGGTGGTGGGTTCATCCAAGTTCAACTTTTCTTACTACGTCACCGGTACGCTCATTTTGCTCGGCGTGCTGCTGGGACGCTTTGTATGCGGCTTTCTGTGCCCGTTTGGCTGGCTTCAGGAGCTGCTTCACAAGATTCCCGGCAAAAAAATCTCCACGAAAAAGCTTAAGCCGCTCACGTACATCAAGTACGTCGTGCTGCTGTTTGCCGTGGTGCTGCTGCCCGTCTTGGTGGTTAACGACGTGGGCATGGGCGACCCGTTCTTTTGTAAGTACATCTGTCCGCAGGGCGTACTCGAGGGCGCCATTCCGCTGGCCATTGCTAATGCCGGCATTCGATCTGCGTTGGGACATCTCTTTACTTGGAAACTTGCCGTTCTCATTGCCGTGGTAGTGCTGAGCGTTTTGTTCTACCGCCCCTTCTGCAAATGGATTTGTCCACTCGGCGCATTCTATGCGCTCATGAATAGGGTGTCCTTGTTGGGGATTCGGGTTGACGCATGCAAATGTGTCTCGTGCGGCAAGTGCTCAAAGGTTTGTCAGATGGACGTTGATGTGGTCCGCGCGCCCAATCATGTCGAATGCATCCGGTGCGGAAAGTGCATCGGGGCCTGTCCCGTCGATGCCATCAGCTATCGCTATGGCCTGGATGTGTCGGTGGAAAAGCTTCCCTTGACCGCCGATAAAAAGTAAACAAGCTTCGACAAAACGGAGGAATGACCATGAAGCTTTCTAAGATTGCGGCCCTGTTTATGGTGCCGGTATTGGCCTTGTGCCTTGTGGCGTGTTCGTCACCCGGTGGCAATGCGAGTGAATCTGCGAGCTCCGATCCTAAGATCGCAGAACTCACTGCGCAGAAGCCGGCCAATGCCGACGAGGCCGCCGAGTTGTATGCAAAACTCATGCAGAAGGAGAACGATATCTTTTCGAGTGATAACGCGCTGTGGGAAAAGGTATTCAATGCGGCAAATAAAGACTCGACAATGATTGAGGACGGCAGCAATTACGGCGATTTCCTGCTCAAGACCATCGGCGGCGCCAAGGATGAGTTCACGGCGGATGAGCTTAAGACACTCAAGGCCGGTGCGCAGCAGATCAAGGAGATCGAGGACAAGCTCGAGAGCCTGGAGAAGGAGTTCCCCGGCTGTGGAAGCACGCCGAGCGCAGGCGAGAGCGTCGACGCTTCGACCGCTGGCATGACGGCTGGTGCCAATGCTTCGAGCGAGGCGACGAAGTTCCCCAGCTTTACGGGCAAGGACCTGGATGGCAACGACGTGAGCAGCGACGAGCTGTTTTCTAAGAACAAGGTCACCGTCATGAACTTCTGGTTCACCACTTGCAAGCCGTGCGTGGGTGAGTTGGGCGACCTTGAGGACCTGAATAAGGAGCTTGCCAAGAAGGGCGGCCAGGTCGTGGGCGTCAATTCCTTTACGCTCGATGGCAACAAGGGCGAGATTGCAGATGCCAAGGACGTGCTGAGCAAGAAGGGTGTGACATATAAGAACGTCTGGTTCAAGTCGGACAGCGAAGCTGGCAAGTTTACGTCAAATCTGTTCTCGTTCCCGACAACGTATGTCATCGATCAGAATGGCAACATCGTAGGGGATCCAATCGTGGGAGCCATCAGCTCCGCTGAGCAGCGCGCAGCACTCGACAAACTTATCGACCAGGCGATTGCGAATAGCGAGCAGTAGAAAACGCGTAAAGCATAGCGTGGATCGTGTGTCGCTGTGCGGAGTAGTCCGCTGCCTTTCAAGATAATCTCCACCATATAGAGGCCCCACTTGGGGCCTCTTTTTTGGACGCCGTCCCGTTCGTTTTTTGATGCGGTTCCCTACATTCCTCACTGGCACCGGCAAAAAATGGGGATAGAGTAGGACAAACACGTCGAATACGAACGGTGGAGGAGAGCGGGCAAGTGCGCCCGTGCAGGAGAGGTTGCCGTCCATGCTGGAGCTCAAAGGCATTTGCAAAAGGTACGTTACGCAGTCGTTTACGCAGGTGGCGCTCGACAACGTAAGCCTGTCTTTTCGCGATAACGAGTTCGTGGCCATTCTGGGTCCCTCAGGCTCAGGTAAAACTACGATGCTCAACGTTATTGGTGGACTTGATCACTTTGATTCTGGCGACCTGCTCATCGATGGCATTTCGACCAAGGACTTCCGTGATCGCGATTGGGATGCCTATCGCAACAACCGCATCGGCTTTGTGTTCCAGAGCTATAACCTTATCCCACATCAGACCATCTTGGAAAACGTGGAGCTGGCGCTTACGCTCACGGGTGTGGGGCATGCCGAGCGCCGCCAGCGTGCGCGCGAGGCGTTGGAGAAAGTTGGCCTTGGCGAGCATGTTAACAAGCGCCCGAGCCAGCTTTCGGGCGGACAGATGCAGCGCGTGGCCATCGCCCGCGCCCTGATCAACGATCCCGAGATTGTGTTGGCAGACGAGCCGACCGGCGCCTTGGACTCAACGACATCCGTGCAGGTCATGGATTTGCTCAAGGACGTGGCACGCGACCGTCTGGTTATTATGGTCACGCACAATCCCGAGCTGGCGTACCAGTACGCCACGCGCATCGTCAACCTGGCGGATGGTAAGATCACCGACGATTCCGATCCTTTCGATATCGCTGACGCCACACGCCGCGAGGCCAAGCCTACGCGCAAAACCTCGATGAGCTTTGTGACGGCGCTGGGGCTTTCTGCCCGAAACCTTATGACCAAAAAAGGCCGTACGGCCATGACGGCCTTTGCGGGCTCGATTGGCATTATCGGTATTGCGGCGATTCTGGCGCTGTCCAATGGCGTGAACAATTACATCAAAAAGGTCGAGGAGGATACGCTCTCGAGTTACCCGCTTACGATCTCCAAGCAGGACTACGACCTGTCGTCCATGATGGGCGGGCAGGGGGCCACGGATGATGGCTCGCCTGAAAACGTGGATTCGTCCGACGACAGTGCCGGCGGCAAGGCTAAGGGAACCGATAAAATTCCCGTGGTTACGGCCGTAAAGGATATGTTTGCGAGCGTTAAGTCCAACGACATGACGAGCTTTAAGGCATGGCTCGATGCCGGTGGCGACGGCATTGATAAAGAGGTCAACGCCATTCAGTACGGCTACGGTGTATCGCCGGTTGTCTATCGTGCCGGCAAGGGCGATGAGAAGCCTGTCCGGCTGGTGCCCAACGCCATGACCGAGGCAATGAGCGGAGGCGCGAGCTCGGCGGCAACGGTGAGCATGGAATCCATGGGAACCTCGGTCTTTAACGAGATGATCGACGACCAGAGCTTGCTCGACAGCCAGTACGATGTCGTCGCCGGTCATTGGCCTACGTCTGCCAACGAAGCCGTGATGGTGCTTTCGAGTCGTGGCACGGTGGGCGACTATACGCTCTACAGCATCGGCGCGCTGGATATCGATGAGCTCAACGACCTGGTTAACAGCGCCATGACGGCCGACGGTAAGATCGAGACGTCCGAGACCGGCGCCGACTTTACCTACGACGATGCGCTGTCCACGACGTTTAAGGTGTTGTCGCCGGCCGATGCGTATCGCAAAAACGAAGAGACCGGCATGTGGACCGATATGTCTGGCGACACCGACTTTATGGCCGCCAAGGTTGCCGACGGTATCGACGTGCATATTGTGGGCGTGGTGCGACCCAACGAGACCGCCAACGCGAGCGCGTTGTCCCCGGGCATTGCCTACACGCATGCGCTGACTCGCCAGCTTATGGAACGCGCCGCAAATTCGCAGATTGTGCAGGAGCAGCTTGCCCACCCCGAGACGGATGTCTTTACGGGCAAAACCTTCGACGAACTGCAAGGCGAGGCCAAGCAAGGCGTTGATCTGGGCAGCATGTTTAGTGTGGACGAAGCGGCGCTCAAGAGTGCGTTTTCGTTCGATACATCTGCGCTTTCGGGTGCGGCCGGCGGTATGGACCTTTCTGGCATCGATCTGTCGGGGCTGGACATTGACCTTTCGGGCGTTGGCAAGGACATCGACTTCAGCGACATCATGGCAAAAGCGCCAACCCCAGATTTCTCGGGTATCTTTGACGGTCTGGAACTCACGCCCGAGCAAATGCAGCAGGTGGGAGCACTAGCCAACCAGCTGTTTGAGGGCTTTTTGCAGTCTGATCAGTTTAAGGCGCTGTCGCCCGAAGATCTTAAAGACGCGTCAAAGCTCGCTGCCGCATTCTCGACGTATCTTGAGCATGATGCCGCAGCCCAGCAATGCCTGGCTCAATTGAAGGCGCTCGGCGGCGATGCCCTGGCCGAGCGCCTGCAACAGGCGATGACCGACTATGTGCAAAAGCAGCTGGCTCCGTATCTGCAGCAGGCTATGGATCAGGTGATGAAGGCAATCAGCGAGCAGATAGCGTCGACGGTATCGTCCCAGCTCAAGGCGGGCGCAGCGGGGCTTATGGACCAGATGGCGACGCAGATGTCTTCGAGTTTTGCCAACCTGACGAGCGCCATGCACGTGGATGCGAGCGCCTTTGCTCGTGCCATCCATTTCAACATGGACGCCGAGGACCTGAGTTCGCTCATGATGAGCTATGCCAAGGCTTCGAAGCTCACCTACGACAACAATCTGACCACGTTGGGCTATGCGGATGAGGCAGACCCCATCTCGGTTAAGATTTTCCCGCGCGACTTTGAGGCCAAGGAGCGCGTACTCGATCACATCGATGCGTACAACAAGCAGGTCAAAGCCGCTGGCCACGATGATCGGGCAATTTCGTACACCGACTACATGGGCATCATCATGGGCTCGGTGACCGACATCGTGAACACCATCAGCTTGGTGCTCATCGCATTCGTGAGTATCAGCCTGGTGGTGAGCTCCATCATGATCGGCATCATCACCTACATCAGCGTATTGGAGCGCAAGAAGGAGATCGGCATCCTACGCGCAATCGGTGCGTCGAAGCGCAACGTGGCCAACGTATTCAATGCCGAGACCTTTATCGAGGGCCTCATCGCCGGCGTCTTTGCCATTGTCGTCGTGGTGCTCGTGAGTTTCCCGGTCAATGCCTGGGCGCTTGCGGCCAAAAAGGTCCCCAACCTGATGAGTCTGCCCGTGCAGGATGCGCTGGTGCTCATTGCAATTTCGGTGCTGCTGACGGTTGTTGCCGGCCTGCTGCCGGCCCGCAGCGCATCCAAAAAAGACCCCGTGGAAGCCCTGCGCTCCGAATAATGTGACAAAGGGACGGCCCCTTTGTCACATTGAGCGGCATGTAAATCGAGGTCTAATACTTTTCACTCGTTCACTTCCCAGGAAAGTATTCACCTTCGTTGCGCGGGGGCGGCTGGAAGGGCGGTCATCGTCAAGTAGTCACCTCTATCTTGTGAATCGCCCGAGGCACAAGGCATAATGCATGTGACAAGGGGGCAGTCCCTTTGTCGCATTGATCTGAGAGTAGATGTTGATGATTCTATCGTTGGCCCCTATGGAGGGGATTACCGGGCATGTGTTCCGTCGCGTGCATGCGGAGTGCTTCGGCGCGCTCGATTGCTATTACACGCCGTTTTTGCCGCCGCCGCGGGTGGGAAACCGCTTTGGCGGCAAGGCGTTTAAGGAGATCGATCCTGCCAATAACCAGGGGCTCAACGTGGTGCCTCAGCTGATGTCCAAGAACGCGGACGAGTTTGTGTGGGCGGCACAGGTGCTCGCCGACATGGGCTATCGCGAGGTCAATCTCAACTTGGGTTGTCCTTCGGGAACGGTTGTCGCCAAGGGCAAGGGCTCGGGTTTCTTGCGCAATCTCGACGAGCTCGAGGCGTTCTTAAGCGATGTGTGCGAGCGGTCGCCGTTGCCGGTGTCGGTCAAGACCAGGCTGGGGCTGGAGAATGACGACGAATACGAGCGCGTGCTCGATCTGTATTGCCGCATGCCGTTGGCAGAGCTGATCGTGCACCCGCGCGTGCAAAAGGACCGCTATACGGGATCGCCGCGCAAGGAGTTTTACGGCGAGACGCTGGAGCGTGCGCCGTTCCCCGTGGCCTATAACGGCGACATTTTCGATCTTGAGGATATGGACGCGCTGGTGGGGGCCTATCCCGGCACGCGCCATGTAATGCTGGGACGCGGCCTGCTCGCGAACCCCGCGCTGGCTCGCATGGTTAAGGGCGGTCCCACTGTCACGGCAGCCGAACTGCAACGTTTCCACGACACGCTGTTTGCGGCCTATGCAGAAGAGATTGGCGGCAATGCGGTCTTTCGCATGAAGGAGTGGTGGTTCTACGCCAAATGCGCCTTCGCCGACCCCGCTACCGTTCACAAGCTCGTACGTAAGACCAAAAAAGTCGACGAATACCGCGCCGCCGTCGAGCGCGTCTTTCGCGAGCAGCCACTCGCACCCATAGCCTGCTTCCACGGTTAGTTAGTCATCGGGGACGTTCTTTAACGACTAGTCATTTATGAACGTCCCCAATGAGTGTCCCCAATGACTAGCTATAAAAGCTGTACGCCAGCATCCAAAGATGTCGAAAAATGTCGACTTTGGATGCTGGCGTATATGTTTGGGTCGACGGGGGAGCGGGCCTAGGCAATCAGTGCATCAAGTGTAATGAGCTCTCTGAGCCGCTCCGTGCGTGTTTGCCCATGGCGTTTGGCTTTTTCGTCAAACGCCTCAAGAATCGATTCGCCCACACGTGCTGATATAACGACGCTTGGCTCATCGGAGATCGACGGCCTTCCCAGCTTGATGGTGCGACCCTTCGGCCATTCATCTTTTTCGTATGCCTTCGCGGCTTTCTCCAACTCTCCGGGAGCAAACCCCATCATCTTTTCGAGCTGCTTAGCGTCCATAGCGCCTCCTATCGATCGGCATAATGTCGAGCACAGGTCAACGGATACTCTTTTTGTATACAGTTTTGTAGACAAAAATATAAACAGTTTATCAGGCTAATTAGCTTGTTTTGACCCGCGTGTTCGATAGGAAATGAGCATTGACGGCTTCGATACTCCTTTGCTTTTCAGCTTGGAATTTGGATGCCCATTGAACTTCCGGAGGGGAGCGCTTTATTAAGCTATCGAGATTCTGGGCAGGAGCTCTCACTGGTCTTCGGTAATGGGACCAGCTTAATTCGCGACACAGTGTGTCGCGAATGGGAGTAGTCGTTAGGTGTCCTTCAATGGCTACTCATATAAGAACGTCCAAGTGCCGGATTTTGTCATTTAGTGTCGTTCTCAGCGACTATTCTGGAGGGTCGTGGTCAAAAAAGGGCAAATATGAGTACTGTTGCCATTATGGTTGCATTTATTTTGCTATAAATAGTAGCTCCTGATGAGATTTGTTCCCATTAGGAGCTACTTTTATTGAACATATGAGGAGAAATAATGTCGTCTGCGGACGAGTGGAACGTTGAATGGTTCCTGAAGTGATCAAAATCGCTGCTACTAAACAGGTAGCAGTACTCATATTTGCCTTTTTTTGACCACAGCCCTCTCGGAAACCTTTCCAGAGGCGTCAAACAGCCATAATCCAAAGGTCGCCTCAAACAATTAGCCGGCTAAGAGCGTCCATGACTACCCAAAAACTGTACGTCAGCATCCAAAGATGTCGAAAAATGTCGACTTTGGATGCTGGTGTACATGTTTAGGCCGTATGGGGTGGGGCCTTGGGCGGACGGGATGCGCATGCTAGGGCAGGTTCTTCTGTACCCATGCGATGATGTCGCTCGATTCGTAGAGCGGCTTTCCGTCGATGAATAGGCAGGGAACCTGGCGTTTTCCGCCGACGGCGATGAGTGTCTGCTCGGCATCGGAATCGGTCGAGATATTACGCTCGGGAATGGACACGCCGTTATCGGCCAAAAAGTGCTTGACCTTTAAGCAATACGGGCAGCCGGTCATAACGTACAGCGCGAGCTCGTGATCAGTAGCCATAGGTCTCCAATCGGTTGCGGTTTTGATTGAAATACCCAAAGCTGCCGCGGTCTATGCGTGAGCCGACGACGACTCGATGGCCTGTACCAGAAACGCCGTGGCTCCGGTGCCGCAGGGCTTGTCGTAGTAGTCGATAAAGCGCTGGTCGGCAAGATAGCCGTGGGCAAGGCCCAGGTACGCTTCGTTCTGGGGCTCGCATCCCCAGTTGAGAGCAATCCAGCGACGATGCATCGCGACAAGCTTGCGAGCCTCGCTTCCGTCCGCATCGCCGCCGCCCATGGCAATCGAAAGCTGGCCCTGAACAGCGCGTTCAAGTTCCTTCATGTCGTTCCATGTCTCGGGGTCCATGTCCAGCAGCGCTTCATTTGCTGCATCGATAGCCTCATCGCCATAGCGTGCCCGCGCTTCGGCTCCGTAGCGCTTCTCGTTTTCCTGCACGGTGCGCCAGCGCTCCAGTTGCGGCAGGACGGCGCCCATGAGCGAGACGGCTTCGTCGAGCGACAGGCCGGTGTTTTGCGCCAGCCGCGGGGCACAATCCTCGATCATCGCCTCCATCGTGGTCTCGCAGGTGTACTTGCCGTGGTCGTAGCACCACTTGCAGTAATGGTCGGTCGTGGCGCCCGTGGCGTCGGTGCCGCAGTCGTCGGGCGTGAGTATCATGCCGCAGCTCTGGCAATAATGCTCGGGCATTTCGAGCAGGTGGGGCAGCGGCTCTCCGGTTACGGCGGCAATGAGCTTCATCATGTCGATACCCGGGGTGACTTCGCCGCGCTCCCAACGGCTGACGGCTTGGCGTGTGACGAAGAGCTTGGCGGCGAGCTGCTCCTGGGTAAGGTGATGGGCGCGACGGATGGCAATGAGCTTTTCTGCAAAGGCCATAGCGGCTCCTTTCTGCTGGTTGGCGGCTTAAGCATACGCGGCAGCAGGTGCCCTTCCAAGCAACCGTTGGTTGCACGACGGGGAACCGCGGCGAAGAATTGCGCGCAACGCCCCACACCTTCATGCCGTACAATGGCCGGCATGGAACCTATTGCACACATACATACCGATCTGCCGCAGAAGTTCGGCATTCCGCGCAACAGCTTTTTGGCGCCTCATCTGCAGGGACACATCGTCTTTGAGCCGGAATTTGCCTCCAATGCAGCGGTTGAGGGCCTGGACTCCTTCTCTCACCTATGGCTGTTGTGGCGCTTCGAAAACGGAACGCCCGGCGGCACGGCAAACGACATTGCTGCCGATGCCAAGTCGCAGGACAGGTCCGGCACCAACGTCAAGTGGTCGAAAACCGTGCGCCCGCCGCGTTTGGGTGGAGCCGAGCGCGTGGGCGTGTTTGCCACGCGCAGTCCGTTTCGCCCTAATCCCATCGGTCTTACCTGCGTCAAGCTCGATTGTGTCGAGCTCACCGACGATGGCCCCATCATCCATGTGCTGGGGGCCGACCTGCGCGACGGCACACCCATCTACGACATTAAGCCCTACATTCCGTTTGCGGACTGCCACCCGGATGCGACCGGCGGCTGGATTGAGGGTGCTCCGTGGCAAGAGCTCGATGTTGAGTTTTCGCAAGCGCTTCAAGACATGGTCCCGCCCGCAAAGCTCCCCGGCTTGGTCGAGGTCCTTCGCCAAGATCCACGCCGCGCGGGCAGCAAGCACGAGCCAGACCGCGTTTACCACTTGGCTTACGCCGGGCTCGACATATCTTTTACGGTCGATGAAACCCAGCTAACCGTAGTCGCCGTCAGCGACGCACAAGACTAACCAGCCATTCGTCCGCACCCGTCAAATTAAGCGCCAAACCCCATGCCAAAATCGCCCGTGCTGGTGGACAATAACGCCTACCAAAACAATCACTTTGCACGGGAGTTCAGCATGAAATACGACTTTAGCTCGCTTATCGACCGCCACGGCATGGACTCCATCGCCGTTGACTCCTGGGGCGAGATCCCCGGTATGGCTCCGAACGCACCCGACGAGGGCTTCGACCGCATTCCCATGTGGGTGGCCGACATGAATTTTGCCACGGTGCCCACGGTCCAGGAGCACATCATTCAGCGCGCCCAGCATCCCATGTTTGGCTACTTTAACCCGCGCCCCGAGTACTTCGACCGCATCATCGAATGGCAGAGCCGCCGCAACGGCGTTGAGGGCTTGGCGCCGGAGCATATCGGCTACGAAAACGGCGTGCTGGGCGGCGTCGTGTCGATGCTGCGCGCGTATGTCCAGCCGGGCGATGCGGTGCTGGTCCATAGCCCCACCTACATTGGCTTTACCAAGTCTATCGAAGCCGCGGGCTATCGCATTGTCCACAGCCCGCTTAAACTCGACGACCAGGGCGTGTGGCGTATGGACTTTGACGACATGGAGCACAAACTCGCCCAAAACCACATCCATGCCGCGGTGTTCTGCTCGCCGCACAATCCCTGCGGCCGCGTATGGGAGCGCGACGAGATCGAGCGCGCCATGGACATCTATCGCCAGCACGATTGCGTGGTGATCTCGGACGAGATTTGGTCCGATATCATTCTGCCGGGTCACAAGCATATCCCGACGCAGTCGGTGAGCGAGGATGCCCGCATGCGCACGGTTGCCCTCTACGCGCCCAGCAAGACGTTTAATCTGGCGGGCCTGGTCGGCAGCTACCACATTATCTATAACGAGACGCTGCGCGACCGCGTGTGCGCCGTGTCCAACAAGACTCACTACAACGAGATGAACGTCCTCTCCATGCATGCGCTTATCGGTGCCTACCAGCCGCAAGGCTACGAGTGGGTGGACGAGCTCAACCAGGTGCTTGCCGGCAATATCGAGTACTTCTGCACGTATGCAGAAAAACATTGGAAGGGCGTCGCGTTTTCGCGTCCGCAGGGCACGTACATGGTGTTTCTGGACTGCACCGAGTGGTGTCGCGAGCATGGCCGTGATATTCAGTGGCTGCTCGACGAGGGCGCCCGCGTGGGCGTGGGGTATCAGGATGGCCGTCCGTTCCACGGGCCCTGCCACATTCGCGCGAATCTGGCGCTGCCGCTTTCGCGCGTGAGGGAAGCGTGCGACCGCCTGGACCGCTACGTTTTTAATGCACGGTAAGTGTGCGCTGCATGCGGGGCCTTCTGCCAAGTCGGCTAGAAGGCCCCGCATGGTAGAACGTCTGTAACCATTGGGCACTCGAGTGGTTTCGTTTGCTATTATCTTTAACCATTTCAGTCTGTAAACAGGATCGTCTGGAGCTCGATGAAAAGACCCCGTCGCTCGGTTGCCATTTCGTTGTTTGTCGCGCTTGCGGTGGCGTGCGCCTTTGCCGTAGCGATAGCCGGCTGTTCCGGGTCGAATGACGGAGCCTCGACGTCTGCATTAGAAGGTCTGGATGCCTCGCAGGCCAAAGACGACGACCTTAAGACGCTCAACGTTGGCAGTGACCTCTACCCACCGTTTGTGTATACCGACGAGTACGGCGATATCGTTGGCCTGGATGTCGAGATATTGACCGAGGCTTTGGCCCGCATTGGTTACAAGCCAAAGTACCAGCTGATCGATTGGGAAAAGAAGAAAGAGCTGCTGGCGAGCGGCGAGCTCGATTGCGTCATGGGCAGCTTCAGCATGACGGGTCGCGAAAACGAGTATCGTTGGGCCGGCCCGTACCTTGCGAGCCGCCAGGTGGTCGCGGTCGATCCCCAGAGCGATATCTACACGCTTGCCGATCTTGAGGATAAGATCGTGGCGGTTCAGTCCACCACCAAGCCCGAGGGCATTTTGCTCAATCGCACAAATGAAAACGTTCCGCAGATCAAGGAACTCTACTGCTTTTCGGACCGTTCATGCCTGAACCCGGCGCTCGTCGAGGGCCTGGTCGACGCCATCGCCGCGCATGAGTCTTTGCTGCTCACCTACGAAAAAGACTATGGCGTGACGTATCGCATTTTGGACGAGCCGCTGCTAGAGGTCGGTTTGGGCACCGCTTTCGATATCAACGATACGCGCGGCATCGACGTTAAGCTCGCTCATGCCTATCAAGAAATGCTTGCCGATGGCACCATGGAACGTCTGGTGTCAAAGTACTTTGATGACCCTTCGCCATTTTTGAATATGGAGGGCCTGTCATGATCGATGTGCCCGACCACGCCGTAGAGGAGCGGGACAATCGTTCGACAGGGGCATGGCTCCTTGTCGCTCTGCTGGGGATAGCGCTCTCGGTTGTTGCCGGCATGATGAGCTACGGTTATACGACGGCCCAAGCCGAGCAGCGCTTTGCCGACGTTGTCGATTACGTGGCGACGCAGAGCCTTTCCTACGATGCATTCAATAGCGCCTATACGACCAAAAACCTGATACGCGTTATGGAGATTGCCGGAGAGGCAGCGCGCGATATGGAGCGCGACGGTTCGGTGGATAACACAAGGCTGGAGCTATATGCCGACCAGTTCAACGTGAGCGCACTGATCGTGACGGACGTATCGGGCAATTTGGTGTCTGAGTCCTCGACGGATGGCGTGGGCTACGAGTCGCTCGCTACGTATCTCAAGGAAGCGCCCGTGCTGGAGGTGGCAACCTATCCACTTAAGTCCTATACCGCCCGCATTACGCTTTCGGATGATTCGGTTGCAGACATTGGTTGCGTGGCTCGGCAGGATGGCGAGGGCATCGTTATCGCGGTAAGGCATCAGAGCGCGAAGGCGGTTGCAAGCAATACACTCAAACTGCAGAGTTTGCTCGAAGGCTATGAAACCATCGATAGCGGCAATATCGTGATCGAAAGCGACGGCAAGGTCGTTGCGACCAATGCCGTTGAACCCACTGTATTGGGCGTATTCGATCTGCCTGCGACGGACGTCTTCATTGTCGACGGTATTAAGGATCGATGCCTGGCCGGTAAGGTCAAATTGATTAACGCCGACGGCGAGTGGTATTTGGGCACATTTGGAAAAGCGCACAAATTCTATGTGTACACCTATGCTCCGGCGCGGCGTTACTTCGAGGTCGTCGCGGCTGTTGCTGCCGGCGTGCTGGCGCTCTACAGCGGTTTTATAGCCGTTGTTGTGATGGTGCGTCGCCGCGCTGATCGCCGACGTTTGACGGACTTGCTGCAGCAGGAGCGCGACTATGGCGACAAGCTGGCAAAGGCGGCGCGTGAGGCCTCGTCTGCTAACTCGGCAAAGACGGAGTTTCTGCGCCGCATGAGCCACGATCTGCGCACGCCCATCAACGGCATTCGCGGTATGGTCGAGGTCGGCGATGCCAATGCGGACGATCTGCAAAAGCAGACCGAGTGCCGCTCAAAGATCTGGACGGCATCGGGACTGCTGCTCGACCTTGCCAACGAGGCACTCGATATGAGTCGCCTGGAGAGCGGGCAGGTCGACCTGAACCTCGTACCCACAAATTTGGTGGCACTCAACTGTGAAGTGCGCGATATTCTGGAGCGCCAGGCCGAGGAGCGTCTGGTGACAATTATCTGCGACCAGCAGACGCTTAATCATCCCTATGCACGGGTGAGCGTGACGCACCTCAAGCGCCTGTTGCTCAATATTGCCGGCAATGCCGTCAAGTACAACCGCCAGGGCGGCTATGTTCGCCTGGTGTGCCGCGAGGTGGAGCCAGCGGATGGCGCCCCCGTCTATGAATACACGATCGCCGACAACGGTATTGGCATGAGCGAGGAGTTCCAACAGCACCTCTACGAGCCGTTTTGCCGCGAGGAGCAACAGGTGGAAGGCGCCTCGTCGGGAACTGGCCTGGGCGCGCCTATCGCAAAACAGTTAGTCGAGCTTATGGGCGGAACCATGAGTTTTACGAGTGTCTTGGGGCAGGGGACGACGTTTACCATCCGCCTGCCGTTCGAGAAATGCAAACGCTCCGAGATTCCTCAGGCAGTTCGCGCGGATGCGGGCGATGGTGACGCGCTCCAGGGCTTGCGCGTTTTGCTCGTAGAGGATAACGATCTGAATGCCGAGATCGCGCAGTTTACACTCAGCCGTGCCGGTGCCGTCGTGACGCATGCTAAGGATGGCGAGTCTGCCGTTGAGGCGTTTGCCGCGAGCGCACCGCACGAGTACGACGTGGTGTTGATGGACATCATGATGCCTGGCATCGATGGCCTTGAGGCCACGCGTCGGATTCGAGCACTCGATCGCGAGGATGCCGCGACCACGCCGATTATCGCCGTGAGTGCCAACGCCTTTGCCGACGACCGCAGACTTTCGCGCGAGGCGGGCATGGACGCGCACCTGAGTAAACCCGTGAGCTCGCAGGAGCTCGTTGAGGCGCTTGCGCACATAGCTGCCGACGCTTCATAAGCATATGGCCCGGTTCCAAGGTGGGTTGGAACCGGGCCATATTGCTATTTGTGAGTTTTGCTTTTGAGGCTTACTTTTCTTGAATCTGCTTGCCGCAGAGATGCTCAATCGTAATCTCGTAGAGCTGGACGCCCTTAATGTCCTTGGCGATTTCCTCTTCGACCTCCTCGGCAGAAGGGTAGTACTTAAGGGCGAGCTGGCGGACTTTGTCCTCGATAAACGCGGGGGTGTCATTCGCCAGGCGACAGCGGCCAAAGACCACGGTACTCATAACGTAGGGAGCCCAGTCACCGTCTTTGTACCACTCGTTGCCGTAAACGGTAAAGCAGACCTTGTCATCGCGCTTGAGTGCGTCGACCTTGTGGCCGGCCTTGGCGCCATGGAAATAAATCTTGTCGTGCTCGGCGTCGAAGAAGTAGTTGACGGGAATGGCGTACGGGTAGCCATCGTCGCCGTTGACGGCAAAGACGCCGCGCTTGCAGGTGGCGAGCAGTTCGCGCGCTTCCTCGTCAGTGATGGCGCGTTTCTTTCGACGTAAGGGCCTAAACATCGTTGGCTTCCTTTCTGGTCGTGCGTGGTGGTTGGGCACAAACTATAGCGAAACGGATCCGTTTTTCTTGATGCGGGCGAGTATGTTTTTGAGCTTGTTAAAGTCGAGCGGTTTGGACAGATGGGCGTTCATGCCGGCGTCGTGTGCCGCCTTGGCGTCCTCGGCAAAGGCATTGGCGGTGAGCGCGATGATGGGAATGTCGGCTGCATCGACCTTCTCGCTCAGGCGAATCGCGCGGGTTGCCTCATAGCCGTCCATGTCCGGCATCATAATGTCCATCAGAATGGCATCGAAGCTGCCGGCGGGACGGCCAACGTATAGGTCGACCGCTTCGTTGCCATCGGCGGCGCGAGTTACGACAATGCCTTCGCTTTCGAGCAGCGCCTGGGCAATCTCGGCATTGAGCTCGTTATCTTCTGCCAAAAGAACGTTCATGCCGGCAAGCGAGCAGCTGTCTGCTTGCTCGTCCGCGCGTTCTCTTGCCTGAGGGTCTTTGTCGATATCGAGCGGAATCTGGACGTTGAACGTACTCCCCACGCCAACCTCACTCGAAATCTCAATCGTGCCGCCCATCAGTTCAATAAGCGACTTGACGATTGGCATGCCCATGCCGGTTCCTTGGAACTTGCTGCGCGCATCGTCACCTTCTTGGGCAAACGGCTCATAGATATGCTTTAAAAACTTGGGAGTCATACCAATGCCGGTGTCCGAAACGCTAAAGCAAAAGAGCGCGCGCCCGTTATCGAGTGGCTTGGTCTTTGAGCTAAAGGTGACGGAGCCGCCGTGCTTGTTGTACTTAATGCTGTTGTCTAACAGGTTGATCATGATCTGTCGGATATGGGTGGGACTGCCGACCATGTATGGCCCCGTGGCGTACGGCAGACTATTGTCCTGCATTGTGATGCCGTTACTGGACGCGCGGAGCTTGCACAGCACCAGCGTATCGTCACAGAGCTCTTTGAGGTTAAAAGGCACATGTTCCAGTGTTAGCTTGCGGTCTTCGATCTTGCCCATCTCGAGGATGTCGTTGATTAGCGAGAGCAGGTGATTGGCGGCAACGCGCGCCTTGGCACGGCTCTCGCGGGCGACCTGGATATCGCCTTCCTTCAATTCCTCGATCTCGATAAGGCCCAGGATACCGTTGAGCGGCGTACGGATGTCGTGGCTCATGCGCGTGAGGAATGCCGTCTTGGCGGCGTTGGCGGCATCGGCTTTTTTGCGCTCGGTTCGAGCGCGCACGAGTGCCCAGATGAGCAGGACGATGCCGACCGACAACATACCGATGAGGGCAGCTGCAACGGCGGCACGGTTGCGATAAAGGAATTGAAGGGTGTTGGATTCCTGGGCCGTGTACGACGTGGAGGAGTAATTGCTTGCGGAGAGCGATTCTCCGGCATTGATGATGCCCTTGTTGATGATTCCCAGCAGCTCGGGCCTTCCGCGCGAAATCCAGCACGAGAGCTCGCAGGTGTCAGGGAACTCGGCCGTCTCGCAGTTCTCGAGATCATAACGGTCGCCGATGGTTTTTACGCGTGAACTGGGGGCGAGGATGCAGTGCACCGTTCCCTTCCTGAGGGCGTCGAACGCTTCATCGTCGGATTGGCATTCGGTCACGGTCGCTGTGGGGAACAGACTTTCGAGTACATTTCGGTTGATAAACGATGATTTGGTACAGGCGATGTTCTGAAGGTCTTTGTTCAGGTTGCTTCCGGTGTGGATGGCGGTGAGGGTTGTGGTCCCCAACGATATCGACTGCACAACGCCTGATTGCTCGGCAAACCAGTAATCTCGGTATACCGGCAGCGCAACGTCGATGCTTCCCTTTGACAGGGCCTTTGACATCATCTTGTAGTTATCAAAGGCGACGGTTTTGACCGTAATGCCAAATTTATCGATGCGAGCGAACCTTCCATTTTGCCGTCTTCGTCTTCGTTGCAGTAGGGGAGTTTGCCCGTAATGTAGCCGAGCGTGATGGTGTTGTCATTTGCTTCGAGCCAGGAACGTTCGGGGCCGTTGAGCGATGATGAACCGCTGTTTTGGGCCGAGTAGTTAGATTTGACTTCGTCGATATAGCGTGGGTTGACGCGGGCGATTGCCGACATGGCGGCATTGATGTCGTCCCTTAGGTCGGGGCGGCTTTTGGGGACGGCAAAGTAGTAGTCGCTCGAACCAACGTAGAACATGGGTGACGCATCGGGCGACGAGAGCGTGTCGTTCATGATGATGGCGTCGACCTCGCCGTTTGTGAGCGCACCAAAGAGGGCGCCGCCAGTGTCGATTTCTTTATAGGTGCAGGTAATGCCTTCGTTGGCGAGCCACTGCTGGCCAACGAAGGTTTGCATAACGTCGGGGTTGTAGCCGATGGTAAGGCCTTGGAGCGCTTGGGGGTCGCCCTTGGCCAGATCGTCGCGATCGGGCTTGGCGTAGATGTAGTAGCGCTCGGTGCCCTCGGGGTTCGAGGAAAAGAGCAGCTTTTGGGCGCGTTCCTCGGAGTAGGAGATGTTGGGCATGAGGTCGATCTCGCCTGCCTCGAGCATGTCCATAAGCTCGGTGAAGGTGCCGGAGACGTATTCGTACCGCCAGCCGGGCGTGTAGTACGACAGGGTCTGGAGGTACTCGTAGCCCCATCCCGAAAGACGCTCCCCGGGGGTGCCGTTCTGGAAGCCTTCGCTGTTGACGAGCCAACCAACGCGGACTGTCTTGACTGGCTGACTAGAGTCATCGGCAAAAGCCTGGACAGGCGCGATAGAACTCAGCACGACAAGCGCGGCAAGCGCGACGGCCAGGGTGCGATATATAACTGAACGAAGGACAGTGGCAGCTCTCACATGCAATCCTAACGAATCGAGACATTACCGCATAAGGATACCAGCTCAGCCTGCCCAGCCGGCAGCTGCACCGCTAAACGGTCCCGCCCGGCAGTCATCGGGGACGTTCTTGTTTGACTAGTCATTTAAGAACGTCCCCAATGACTAGTTCCGTTTGCTGGGGAGGCGTGGGACAATACCGAGCGAACGTGATTGGTTGTCCGTGGAAGGGGTCGCGATGAAAAAGCTCAGGACGCTTGCCGACGTGTTGCGCCAGGCGGGCTTTGTGCGCATTACGGAGCTGTTCCTCGTCTTCTATCTGCTGTGCTCGACGGCCGTCTGGCTGTCCGAGCCCACGACCCTCACGTTTGGCGATGGCCTGTGGTTTAGCTTTGAGACGGTCTCGACCATCGGCTTTGGTGACATTCCGGCCGAAACGCCGGTTGCCCGCGCCATTACCGTCGTCTTGAGCGTCATCAGCATCTTCTACATCGCCATGCTCACGGGCGTGGCGGTGAACTACTGCAATACGCTTATCAAGATGCGTCAAAAGGACACCATGGCGCGCTTTATGGATGATCTGGAGCATTTGGAAGAGCTCGATCGTGACGAGCTTGCCGATCTTTCGCGTCGCGTGCGCGAGTATCGTCGACGCCAGCGCTAGAGCGGGCGCCGTGCGTCACGATGAAGGGGACTGAATATGAATATCACCGTGTATCTGGGCGCCAGTGTCGGTAACGACCCAGCATTTCTGCCCGCGGTGCAGGGGCTGGGCAACTGGATTGGCGCCAACGGACACGCGCTGGTATACGGCGGGTCCAAATCGGGCCTGATGGGTGCGCTCGCCGATAGCGTGCTCGATGCTGGCGGACACGTGACGGGTGTGGAGCCGAGCTTTTTTATCGAGGCCGAGTTTCAACATGACGGTATCGACGACCTCATCGTGACGAGTGATATGGCCGAGCGCAAAGCCAAGATGATCGAGCTCGGCGATGCGTTCATCGCCTTTCCCGGCGGGACGGGCACGCTCGAGGAGATTGCCGAGGTCATGTCCGCGGTGTCGTTGGGGCACCTGAGTGCTCCGTGCATCCTGTATAACCTGGACGGTTACTACAACGACCTCAAGGCGCTGCTCGGGCACATGATTGATAAAGGGCTTTCGAGCCCGCAGCGCCAGCAAGGCATTTACTTTGCCGACGATTTGCGCGAGATTGCCTCGATTATCAACGGATAAGTCTTGAGCCTGTCCCACTATGGCTCCCAATGGTGCCGTTTGCGGCGCAGACGGTTAGCTCGTTCGGGCAACGCTCGCTCTACAATAAAACATAACTATGTCGACTTTGACCGCGGGAGGACCCGATGGATAACCTTGCCAAACCCACAAACCGCGCGCTGTTTTTAGTTAGCGTTGCCGTGACCGGTGCGTTCGCAGGTGCCGCGGTCTGGCTGTTCTTTTTTGCGATGGAGCACGGTATCGACTATCTGTGGACCGAGATTCCGCACGCGCTGGGCGTCGCTTCGCCCGAGCTTGCCGGCGGCCCGTTTGGCTTTTTGCCGTACCCGTTTTTTGTCTGCTTGCTGGGCGGTCTGTTAATTGGTCTGTACGAGAAGATGACAGGCACCAAGACCGATGACCTCAACCAGGTGATGGCTAAGGTTAAGCAAGACGGGCGCTACCCGTACGACAACCTGGGCAAGCTTTCGCTCGCGGCGTTGCTGCCGCTGCTGTTTGGCGGAAGTATTGGACCGGAGGCCGGCCTGACCGGCGTTATCGCGGGTCTGTGCAGCTGGGTTGGCGATCGTATGCGTCGCTTTGGCGCCGAGTTTAGGGAGCTCACGCTGCTGGGTACCCAGGCTGCCCTGACGGCGCTCTTTACCGCGCCCGTCTTTGGCTTTGTGGCACCACTTGCCGGTAGCGCCGACGGCGACGAGGGCTCTGCGTCCGGCGAGATCACCATCAAGCTGCCCAAGGCGCAAAAGACGGTGGTCTACGGCATCGCGATTGCCGGCGGCCTGGGCACCTACCTGCTGCTCGGCCAGCTCATGGGCGGCGGCATGGGCATGCCCAGGTTCGAGGCTGCCGTGGTGGGCAACTTGGAGCTTACCTGGCTCGTCCCTCTGTCGTTGATCGGAACAATCTGCGGCTGGCTGTACTTTGTCTCTGAGCACGCGAGCGAAGCGCTTGCCCATGCAATAGGGGAGCGTCCTGTCGTCAAGGCCATGCTAGCCGGTCTGGCGCTCGCCATCTGCGGCACGGTCCTGCCCTACACCATGTTTGCCGGCGAGACTCAGGCCGACGTGCTCATGGAAACCTACCTGACCATTCCCGCTGGCGTGCTTATCGCGACCGGTCTTGTTAAGGCCATGCTGACGCCCGCCCTCATCAACCTGGGCTGGCGCGGCGGTCACTTCTTCCCGGTTATCTTCTCGGGCGTAAGCCTGGGCTATGGCCTGGCCATTCTCACCGGCGCCGATCCGGTCTTTTGCGTCGCCGTCTGCACGGCATCGACGATGGGTGCGGTCATGCGTCAGCCGGTCATGGTCGTGGGCCTGCTGCTCATGTGCTTCCCACTCAAGGGTATCGTCTGCATGATCATCGCGGCCGTCATCGCCGCCGGCATTCCACTGCCCAAGCCGCTGCGCAAGTAGCACGGCAGCGCGCGGTCAGTACAAACATCTCAAGTCCGGTGCGGGCGCTGTGTCACGGATTTGCGGGTGGACTGGATTTCGTTCGGTATCGGCGCTACTTCCAAACTGCGAGCGCGGCGGTGCCCAGTACGATGAGGGCGAGACCGATGACGCTGCGTCGTGAGAGTTTTTCGTTGAATGTCAGGCGCGCAAATAGTACTGATACGACAATCGATAGTTTGTCGATCTGCACCACGACGCTCACCTGGCCTGTGGCGATGGCGTAGTAGCACAGCAGCCACGATGCGCCAGTCGCAATGCCCGATGCCGCGAGAAATACGAGTTCGTAGCGGTCTACGTGCACGGCTTGGCCCATCTTGCCTTTAGCTGCCACGATCGCCCATGCCATAACCAGCACCACACAGGTACGGATTGCCGTGGCCAGGTTGGACTCGACGCCTTCGATGCCAACCTTGGCAAGGATGGACGTGAGCGCCGCGAACACGGCGGCGCCGAGGGCGTAAGCGAGCCAGGTCCGGTCTTGCTGCCGCTCGGGTCCGGCAGACTGCTTCTTTTCGATCATTAAAAACGTGCCGAGGGTGATGACAGCGGTTCCCACGAGCTTAACCGCAAGGTTGCTCGTCTCGCCAAAAAGCACGATGGCAATCAGTGCAGCGAGTACGGTGCTCATCTTGTCGACCGGTACGACCTTATTGACGTCTCCGATGCCCAACGCCTTAAAGTAACAGATCCACGAAGCACCGGTAGCGAGTCCCGAGAGGACGAGAAAGAGCCAAGATCTGGGTTCGATGCTGCCGATGGTTCCAATGGATCCAGAAATGCCCGCCATTGCCCAGGCGAAAACGAGCACCACGCAGGTGCGAATGGCCGTCGCGACATCGGAGTCGGTCTGCTTGATGCCGCATTTGGCCAGGACAGATGTGACGCCGGCAAAGAAAGCCGACACAAATGCTGCTGCGACCCACGACACGGGTGAAATGCCTCCCCAAAGAACGACCGCGCCAGATTTACGGCGCTCGTCCGATGATACCGTCCCGCCATGAAGCTTTGGTATCGCTGTGGTGAGACAGGGGCCATAGTTCGAGAGGGCATTTGGTTAAGGCTCGAATCGAAGGTGAATGGTTTTCCGCGAAGTGAACGAGTAAATCTGGACCCCTGGAACATGCACACTTTTTTCGAACAAAACTGCAGGATTCTTAGACAAAAACCGCAGGAATTGAGTCCTTAAAAATGTCGATGCTACAGGGCACTGTTTTTACTCGTTCACTTCTCGGAAAAGTATTCACCTTCGATATGCTGACGGTGTCTTTTTGGTTGCCAAGAACTAGACGGCCTGCTGTGAAGGGCGGTGGTGACGCTATGTCGCCTCGTTACATTGAAAAAATAAGCGGGGTACCACCTAAGCTTTTTTAGCCGTCGATTACAGATCGCGTGCTCGATAAACCTTGGTGCTGACAGCGCAGCTGATTACACATAGTGCGAGCGCCAGTACTGCAGTTCCTGCACACAGACAGCCAAGGACGGTGGGATCGGGATTCGCCCCGGCAATCGACATGAGCCAGTTGCTGATGGGGTTGGAGGAGCTCAACGTGGCAATGGCAAGGCACCAGAGCAGGGCAAACAAGCCAACGGATAGGCGCAGCGCCTCCATGTGTCCAAAGCGAAAGAACAGCGGCTGTGCCAAAAACACCATCATGAGGGAGATGAGCATCGATGCGGCGGGGGCGATTGCGATCTCAAAGACGGTCTGTCCTGTCGAGGTCACGCCCGCGCTGTTGAAGAACGGAAGGGCGATGATGTTCAAAAGCACGGCGGCGCAGGCCATGATGGCGGAGAAGACAATAACGCTCAGGTAGCGTGCGCAGATGATGTCTTTGCGCGAGAAGGGCAGCGTTGCCCGATAGCGCTCCCAGCCATTTTGATTGTCGAAGCCGGCCAGCGAGCTCATGACCATGATGGGCGACATGGCGCTGACCGCGCAGGCACCGGCACTTGTGCCAGAGTCACCGCCCGACGTGTTGGCGAGGGTCAGCACGACGAATATAAACAGGCCGACGCCCGCGATGCTCGGGATGAGCGTGCGAACGATGGCGAGCTCGGACATAAAGGCGCGTTTCATTTCGAAGCTCCTTTCAGCATGAAGCGCAGGTAGTCATCAATGGTTGCCCGATCGCAGGGAATCTCTGGGAAGGCCTCGAGTGTTTCGCGACGGTTGGGTACGAGTACGTCCACGCTGTAGGCATGGCGGGCGGCGCGGGCACCTTCGACGCAAGCCATAAGCTCGGCGGCCTGTGCTTGGGTACAGTGGGCGATGCCAGCGCGGTCGGTAATATCCTCGCGCGGCAGGTCAAAAATAATCGAGCCATTATCGATGCAGATGACGCGATCAGCGGCGCGATCGAGGTCGGATGTAATGTGGCTCGAGAGCAGCACACTGTGCTGGCCGTCGGCGACAAAGGCAAGCAGCTCATCAAGCAGCTCCTCGCGTGCCATGGGATCGAGGCCCGCGGTGGCTTCGTCCAAAACGAGCAGTTTGGCCTTGTGGCTGAGCGCGCAGGCAAGCTGCAGCTTCATGCCCATGCCGCGGGAGAGGTCCTTGACCTTTGCCTTGGGATCGAGGCCAAATCGGTCGATGAGGCTGGAGAAAGTGTCGTGGCTCCAGGTGGGGTATGCCGGGCTTACGAGTGCCTCAACTTCGGTCACCTTGAGTGTGGAAGGGAAGGGGCATGTGTCCAGCACGAGGCCGACACGAGTGCGCAGGCAACGCAGCGTTTCATCGGGCGCGTCGGCGCCACAGTGCTGTCCAAACAGGTGCACCTCGCCGGCATCGAGCTTTATAAGCCCGAGCGCGGTTCGAATCGTCGTGGTTTTGCCGGCGCCGTTTGCGCCCACAAAGCCAACAATCTGGCCGGGTTCCACGGCAAGCGTGACATCACGCAGCGAAAAACGATCGCTCACACGGCGCGATGCACCTTTAAGTTCTAGCAAGTTTTTCATGGTATAGCCTTTCTTGCAGATGGCTACTGCATGGTTTCGGGGGCTACCAGGTCGAGCATCTCGTGCAGCTTGTCGCGCGTGACGCCCAAGGCTTCGGCTTGGCTCGCCGCTTTCGCAAGTAGCTCTTCGATATGGCAGAGCTGGTTTTCGCGCAAAAGCTCCTGGTTGCCCTCGGCGACAAAGCAGCCTTTGCCTTGCACGGTGCAGATAAACCCGAGCTGCTCCAGGTCGGCGTAGGCCCGCTTGGTGGTGATGACGCTCACGCCAAGATCGCTCGCGAGTGCACGGATGCTGGGGAGTTTGGCTCCCGCGGTGAGTGTGCCCGAAAGGATCTGAGCTTTAACCTGCGAAGATATCTGCTCATAGATGGGTTTATCGCTCGAGTTGGATAGGATGATGTCCACAGCGGCTCCTTAGCTGTTGGGCTACACGTGTATATAACCGGTAAGCACAGTATATATACACTATGCACAGTTACGCAAGAGGAAATAGGGATTGTCCGCTCGTTCATTCATCTCAATCTGTAACAGATGGACCCGTTTTGAGTGGCTAGATGTTACAGATCGAGATCTTTCTGGGACGCCCACCTGTTTGTCTAAATCTGTAACAGGTAGAGGTTCAAAAACCGTCTAGATGTTACAGATCGAGACAAACTACTGCGGAGTGCCGCCATCGACTGCTACACAGGTCCCAACTGATGAATTTGTCCTGATAGGTGCCCTGCTGCAGCATTTCGCGGCTACAATAGTGCGGTTACATCGACGTAATGCACTCAATGCAAGAAAGGATCCGCATGGCAAGCCTGTCGGATGAAATCTCGTCGCGCCGCACATTCGCGATCATCAGCCACCCGGACGCCGGTAAGACCACGCTTACCGAGAAGCTGCTGCTCTATACCGGCAGCATCCAGACTGCCGGCTCGGTCAAGGGCAAGAGCTCGGCCAAGCATGCCGTCTCGGACTGGATGGACATCGAGAAGGAGCGCGGTATTTCCGTTACTTCCTCGGTGCTGCAGTTCACCTACAACGGCGCCTGCGTCAACATCCTCGATACCCCCGGCCACCAGGACTTCTCGGAGGATACCTACCGTACCCTTATGGCCGCCGACGCCGCTGTCATGGTCATCGACGGCGCCAAGGGCGTCGAGGCCCAGACCAAAAAGCTCTTTAAGGTCTGTACGCTGCGCCACATTCCCATTTTCACCTTTGTGAACAAGCTCGATCACGAGGCTCGCGATCCGTTTGAGCTCATGGAAGAGATCGAGAACGTCCTGGGCATCAATACGTATCCTATGAACTGGCCGATCGGCAGCGGCCGCAATTTCCGCGGCGTGTTCGATCGTCAGACCCGTCGCGTTATCGCCTTTGAGGGCGACGGTCACGCTAACGCCACCAAGAAGGTCGCCGAGGTCGAGGCCGAGTTGGGCGATCCTTCCATGGACGAGCTTATCGGCGAGGAAAACCATAAGAACCTGATGGACGACATCGAGCTGCTCGATGGTGCCGGCGACGAGCTCGACTTGGATGCCGTGGCCTGCGGCAAGCTGAGCCCGGCGTTCTTTGGCTCGGCGCTCACCAACTTTGGCGTGGAACCCTTCCTTAAGGAGTTCCTGCGTCTGGCCCCGACGCCGCGCGCCTATACCGATACGCTCACCAGCGAACCGGTCGATCCCTGCCGCGACGACTTTAGCGGCTTTGTGTTTAAGATCCAGGCCAACATGAACAAGAACCACCGCGACCGCATCGCCTTTGTGCGCATTTGCTCGGGTAAGTTCGAGCGCGGCATGGATGCCTTTCACGTGCAGGGCAACCGCAAGCTCAAGCTTGCCACGGGCACGTCGATGATGGCCGATGACCGCGCCATCGTGGACGAGGCGTACGCAGGCGATATCGTGGGCCTGTTCGATCCGGGTATCTTTAGCATCGGCGACACTGTGTGCTCCGGCAAGCGCCACGTGCAGTATCCGCAGATCCCGACGTTTGCCCCCGAGATGTTCGCTCGCATTACGCAGGTCGACACGCTCAAGCGCAAGCAGTTCGTCAAGGGTATGGAGGAGCTTGCCCAGGAGGGTGCTATCCAGATCTTCCGCGAGCTGGGTGCCGGCATGGAGAGCGTCATCGTGGGCGTGGTCGGCGTCCTGCAGTTTGAGGTACTCGAGCGCCGCCTCAAGGCCGAGTACCGTGTTGAGGTTCGTCGCCAGCCGCTGCCCTATACGGACATCCGCTGGATCCAGAACGACCCCGACACCATCGATATCCCGGGCCTTTCGCTCACGCGCGACACGCTGCGCGTCGAGGACATGCGCGGCGGTAAGCTGCTGCTGTTCACGAGCCCGTGGAACGTGGATTGGGCAACCGATCACAACCCCGACCTTATCCTGTCGGAGTTTGGCAACGTAGCCTTTTAACGCATCGGCGCGGTGGCCCTGCGGGGCTGCCGCGCCGTTTGCTTGCCTGATGCCGTGTGAGCGGCTATCATACCCACCGTCGTCTCAAGGCCGGGGCGTCCGAGCAGTTCGGGTCCGATATCCTGCTCGTTAAACCTAAAACCAAAGGAGTACATAATGATCAAGAAGGTCATGGAGGACTACAAGGTCCTGTTGCGGAGCATCCCCGCGGCAACGGTTTCGCTGTTTTTCGTGAGCGTCATCATGATGAACCTGCTGGCCAACAAAGAACTTATCAGCCTGCCGTATCTGGCGCTCGACTGTGGCTTTGTGGTGAGCTGGGTCTCGTTTTTGTGCCAGGACATGATCTGCAAGCGCTTTGGCGCCAAGGCATCCATCAAAATTTCTATCCTCGCGCTGCTGGTTAACCTGGCCGTGAGCCTGTGCTTTTGGGCATGCTCGCTCACGCCCGGTATGTGGGGCGCCTACTACGACACCGGCATGATCGAGGTCAACACTGCCCTAAACGCCACCATCGGTGGCACCTGGTACGTGGTGCTGGGCTCTTCGCTGGCAATGCTCGTTTCTGCCGTGGTTAACTCCACGCTCAACCAGTCGCTCGGCCGTATGCTCAAAAAGAATAACTTTGCGAGCTTCGCCTTCCGCTCCTATGTGTCCACGGGTGTTGGCCAGTTTGTCGACAACCTGGTCTTTGCCATTGTAGTGAGCCACACGTTCTTTGGTTGGACCTGGGTGCAGGTCCTTATGTGCTCGCTGACCGGCGCTGTCGCCGAGCTGCTGTGCGAGGTCTTCCTGAGCCCCGTGGGCTACAAGGTCGTGCGCGGCTGGGAGCGTGAGAATGTGGGCTCCGAGTACCTCGAGCGCCACGCAACCGCCTAAGGAGCAAGTATGCGGGTTTTGATCACGGGCGCTTCGGGCGGTATCGGAGCCGCGTGCGTGCAGCGCTTCTTGGACGAGGGCCACGAGGTCGTGGGCTTTGATCTGCTGCCGGCGGCGATCGAACACGAGCGCTACCGCCATCTGATCGTTGACGTCCGCGAGCCGGACTCGTTTCCAGTTGACCTTGAACCCCAGGTAATCGTCAACGTTGCCGGTACGCAGGATTCGGCCGACGACATCGCCGCCAACCTGTGTGGAACCATCAACGTGACCGAGCGTTACGCCTTTGTGGGGGAGGGGCTTGCCGCCAAGCCGACGCCGGCTATTAAATCCGTGGTCAATGTGGGGTCGGCGAGCGGGCATACGGGATCGGAGTTTCCCGCCTATGCTGCCAGCAAGGGCGGCGTTATCGCCTACACCAAAAACCTTGCAAACCGCCTGGCGCCGCAGGCCATCGCCAACAGTGTGGACCCGGGTGGCGTTATCACGCCGCTCAACCGTTGTGTGATGGAAGACGAGCACCTGTGGAACCAGATTATGGAGCTCACGCCGCTTAAGCGCTGGGCCACTGCCCAAGAGATCGCCGAGTGGATCTACTTTGTGGGCATGACCAACCGGTTTATGACCGGGCAGAGCCTGTTGATCGATGGCGGCGAGGCCGGCCGCACCCAGTTTATCTGGCCCGAGTAGTAAAACGCGCCCGATGGAAAGCCGTCGGGCGCGTTTTTGATGTATCGATTTTTAGCCGAGGCAAGTCCAGTTGACGGGGGTCGAGTCGTGCTGTTCGAGTAGCCGATTGGCTGTCGAGAAGGGGCGCGACCCCATAAAGGCGGGGAGTTCTGCCGTGGCACGGTTGGCCGAAAGCGGCGAGGGGTGCGTAGAGGCCAGGCAGAACTTGCCGGTTGCCTTGCCCGCACCAGTTGCGGCGAGCTTGCCTTCGACCATCTGCTGGGCAAAGCGACCCCATGCCAAAAAGACGACCGGTTGGGGCAGCTGACAGCAGCGTTCGATAACATAGTCGGTGAGCGTGCTCCAGCCCAGTTTGGCGTGCGAGTTGGCGGCATGCTCGCGCACGGTGAGCGTAGTGTTGAGGAGCAGGACGCCCTGCCGTGCCCATGGGGTTAGGTCTCCCGTGGCGGGAATGGGGCAGCCCAGATCGGCTTTGAGTTCCTTGTAAATGTTGCGCAGGCTCGGCGGCAACTTGGTTTGCGTCGCGGGGACCGAGAACGACAGCCCCATGGCCTGGTTGGGTCCGTGATAGGGGTCCTGACCCAAGATGACAACCTTGACCTGGTCGGCCGGCGTGTAGGCGAGGGCATTGAGAATGTCGTCTTGTGCCGGATAGATGGTCTGCTCGGCACGCAAAAGGGCGATGCGCTCGAGCAGCTGGTTCGTAGTGTCACGTACCGGCTGCGGCGCATCGCCCAACCAAGTTGCTATGTTGCGGTCGCGAGTTGCGCTGTCCATGGGGCTCCTTTATGCCAGATGCTCTATTGGCATCTATTGTAAAGGCGCACCGGTTGCCTTTATGCCGCGGCTGTATGAAGAGTGGGGTCTACGAAACGTGCTCGGGCGCTCCTGCCATGCGAGCCTGTTCATGTGCGCGAAGGCGCGGAAGCTCGACGGTTGCCGCCATGACGCCGGTGAGGATGAGAGCGGCGCCAAAGAAGGCGATGGGGCTCAGGACCTCGCCAACCAGGAAGAACGAGAAGACGGCGGAGCAGACCGGCTCGAGCGAGAAGGCGAAGCCGGTGGTCTCGGCGGGCACGTGGGGCTGCACGAGCGTCTGGGTGATAAAGCCGTAGGCAGAGCAGATGAGTGCGAGCGCGACGACGACCGCGACCTCGCCCGGCGTGCCGGGAAGCGTGAGGCCGCCAAAGGTGAATGCAGCGATGCCCGAGAACAAGCCGCCGAAGCCCAGCTGCCAAACGCCCAGGGCCAGCGGGTCGACATCTTCGACAAAGCGCTTCGCCACAATGATATGGCCGGCATAGATAAAGGCCGAGAGCAGCATGATGATCGCGCCGGGATTCAGGCTGGTAAAGTCGGCGCCCGAGAGCAGCAGCATGCCGCAGGTGACGATGGCGGTGCCGACGAGCACTTTGCGTTCGGGGGCGCGACGCAGCAGGGCGGCGTTGGCAAACGGCACGATCACGACCGTCAGGCTCTGCAAAAAACCGGCGGTGGAGGCAGAGGTGAGGCTGGAGCCCAGGCACATGCAGGTGAGCTCGGTTGCCATAATGGCGCCGATGATGGCGGCGCGGACCATAAGATCGCGGTTGATACGGAACGCGCGCCTGTGGAAGAGCAGTAGGCAGGCCGCAAAGGCGATGATGCAGCGCAGCGCGACGATGCTCGTGGCGTTCATGCTGTCCATGCCGATCTTCATAAGGGGGTACGAAAAGCCCCATGCGACGGGAACGGAAAATGAGAGCGCGATTGCTTTTTTGCGATCCATGGGACTCCTTTTGTTACAGAACGATTTCGTAAAAGGGATTCTGCTCCCAGATTTGGATGTAGTAAAGCGAATGTATCTTCAGTATGATTAAGAAATGCTAATGTTGGCGGGAAAAGCCCTGGCAAAACGTTTTACGGCTGCATTGATATGGAGGCACGATGGCATCGCGGTATCAGATTGTTTGTATGGTGGTCGATCGCGGCAGCCTGAAACGCGCGGCGGACGAGCTGGGCTATACGCAAAGTGCGGTGAGCCAGGCCGTCAAGGCGCTTGAACGCGAGCTGGGTACCACGCTTATCGAGCGCAGAAAACAGGGTGTGTCGCTTACGCGCGATGGCAAGCAGTATCTGCCGTATCTGCGACAGATCGTAACTGCCGAGGCCGAGCTCGAGGGCAAGCGCCAGGAGCTGCTGGGGCTCTCCTCGACTGATATTCGCATTGCGACGTTTACCAACGTGAGCCGTACCGTGTTGCCGCGCGTAATCCGCGACTTTGGAGCCCTGCACCCGGGCGTGCACTTTACCCTCAAGCAGGGCGATTACACGCGCAACGCCCAGTGGGTGCACGATGGCGTGGTCGATTATTGCTTTACGGCACGCGGGTTTACCGCGGGGCTCGAGAAGCGCGTGGTCTATCACGACGAGTTGGTGGCATTGTTGCCGGCCACGCATCCGCTGACGGCAAAGGAAAAGGTGACACTCGCCGACCTGGCGTCCGAGCCGTTTGTGCTGCTGGATGAGGGCGAACAGAGCCTAGTACTCGATGCATTTGCGGCGCATGGGCTGTCGCCGCACGTGACGAGCGAGGTGACCGACGACTACACCATCATGGCGATGGTCGAGGAGGGCCTAGGCGTGAGCATGCTGTATCGCCGTACCGTCGAGGGCATGCAGACCGATATTCGCGTGCGTCCCATCGTGCATGCCCCCTCGCGCGACGTGGTGGCCGCCTGGCGCAGCTGGGACACCATGCCCATCGCCACGAGGCGCTTTATCGACTATATGAGCTCGCATATTGTCAATTAATGACTGGCGTGGCGTTGAGCGCGGTGTTTAGCGGGCTGTCGCTTTGGCTTGGGTGGCGCGATAGGTGCGTGCCGGGTGGCAAAGTAGTACCGCCACGACCATAAAGAACGCCGTAGTGCCCAGGCTGATGGGGGAGACCATCATGATGTTCGCAAAAGTGCGGAAGTGCGGGAACACGCAGAACACCCAATAGAAGCGGATGCCGCAGACGCAGATCATGGTGATGAGGGCGGGCGTGAGCGAGATGCCAAAGCCGCGCAGATAACCGGACATGTTTTCGTAGAACATGCTAAAGGCGTATGCCGGGAAGATCGAGCACACGCGGATATAGCCGATCGAGACGATGTTGGGATCGCTGTTGAACAGCGACAGGATCTCGCGCCCCAGGCCGACAATGACGACAATCGTGGTGAGCGCAACGATGCCGCCTTCGACCAGGCAGACCTTGAGCGTCTTGGTGCAGCGGTCAATCTGGCGGGCACCGTGGTTTTGTCCCACAAAGGTGGTGCACGCCTGGCTAAAGCTGTTGAGCAGGTTGTAGCACACGTACTCCAGGCTCATGGCGGCGCTCGATGCGGCCATGACCTCGGTGCCCAGACTGTTGATGGCAGACTGGATGATGATGTTGGCGACGGCAAAGACGGCGCTTTGGATGCCGGCGGGCAGGCCAATCTTGACGATGCGCTTGAGGGCGACGGGGTCGATAGCCAGGTCGCGTGGGGTGACGCGGACGACGGAGTCGGTCTTGAGCAGGCGGATAAAGAGCGTGGCGGCGCTGACGGTGTAGGCGATGGCGGTGGCGATGGCGACGCCTGCGACGCCCCAGTGGAGTACGGGGACAAAGATGAGGTCCAGGCCAATGTTGAGGACGGTGGACACGGCAAGCGCCTGCAGCGGCATGCGGGTGATGCCGACGGAGCGGAAGATCGCGGCCTCAAAGTTGTAGAGCAAGATCGAGGGCAGGCTGAGCAAAAAGACGCGCAGGTAGAGCGAGGCGAGCGGCATGGTTTCGGCGGGAACGTTGAGCGCGGCGAGCATGGACTCGGCAAAGATCTCGCCCAGCGCGATGACGACAAAGCCCACGAGCGCCATTAAAATCGAGGTATGGACGGCGCGTTTGACCATGTTCTGATCGTTGCGGCCGATAGCGTTGGCGATGACCACGTTGGAGCCAAGCGACATGCCAATAAACAGGTTGAGCATAAGACTGGTAAGCGGAACATTGGAGCCGACCGCCGCCATGGCGAGGGTTCCCTGGTCGCCCGAGAAGTTACCGATGATGACCGTGGCGATGAGGTTCGACAGCTGCTCCAAGATGCTCGTGGCGGCCACGGGGAAGGCGAACAGGGGAATATTTCGCCACAGCGAGCCGGTGATCATGTCAATGTGCTTAGATGCGGTATCAGCCATACGCTCTCAATCTCTAACATGCTATTTCGTGCTTATTTGCGCAGACGATGATACTCCTAATGCATTCAGTCGGCACTTAGGGACGTTCCTTTTCTGCCGACAGCTGGGGACACTCCTTATCTCTTCTAACTAGACATTCAAGAACGTCCCCAATGACTAGGTGGGGAAGGCGTGCGACAATGGTGGGCGTTGTGTTGTTCGCGCTAAGGAGTTGCCATGTTGTTGTGTCCCGTTTGCCATGAGCCGTTGGTGGACGACGAGCGCGGGGCCGCATGCGCGGGCGGACACCGGTTTGACCGTGCTCGCGAGGGCTATCTATATCTACTGCGCTCGTCCAAGAGCGGCGACTCCATGGGTGATCCCAAGTCGCAGGCGCGCAGCCGTCGCGACTTTCTGAACCGTGGATACTATGCGCCGTTGCGCGATGCAATGGTCGAGCTCGTGAGCGAGCGGGTGTCTGGGCGTGCAGCGTCTGCGAACGGCCCCATGACCTTGCTCGATATTTGCTGCGGCGAGGGCTATTACACCAGCGCCATGGGCGCAGTGCCGGGCGTGGATGCTTACGGGTTCGACCTGGGCAAAGAGATGGTGCGCCTTGCGGCCAAGCGCGGCGATGCGACCTATTTTGTGGCCAACATGAAGGATATCCCCGTGCCCGATGGCGCCTTCGATATGGTGACCGAGCTCTTTGCTCCCTTTAATGAGCGCGAGTTTGCCCGCGTGCTGGCACCGGAGGGTTCGCTTTACACCGTGGTGCCGGGTGCCCGCCATCTGTTTGGGCTCAAGGAGGTACTCTACGACACGCCGTACCTTAACGACGAGAAGCTGCCGAAGACCACCGAGCTCGAGTTGGTCGGAACGCAGCGGGTGTCTGCGAATATTACGCTTCAGACCCAGGCGGACATCGAGGCGGTGTTCCAGATGACGCCGTACTACTACCGCACGCGCCCCGCCGACAAAGAGCGCCTGGCAAACCTCGATACCCTTCAGACTGACATCGACTTCATCATCGCCGAGTACCGCCACAGCTAACAACCTGCCAAAAAGGGACAGGTTTATTTTGGTAGGTTTTATCTGGGCAAACGTAAAGGGCCGACCGCGGAGATGCGCGATCGGCCCTTTTTAGTTGCTTGGCTGCAGAGGTTATGAGAAGCGAGCGCTTACAGGCGGTCCTTGTTCTCGGCCTTAACGGCGTGTGCCTGCTGGACAAAGAACAGGTCGTACACCACGATGACAAAGGCGCCAAAGTTGATGGCGTCGCCGCCAAACGCGGGAAGCGTGAGCACCGCTTGGGCAAGCGTGGCGACCGCGGCAACAATACCGAGCTTAAACGCGCCGTCCACCTGCGAAGGCTTGTTGGCGCCCTTGATACCGGCGACGCCTGCGGCAAGGTCGACGAGACCCTTGGCGATAAGCACGACCGCTGCGAGCGTGGCGTACGAACCGTACGTGGAATCGAGACCGCCCGTGGCGATACCGACGCCGGCGGTGACGAGGCTGGCGATGCCCAAAACAAAGTAGATGAGAGCAAGGATTTTGAGAGTCTTGCGAGTGAAGCTCATGGCTGGTCCTTTCGATACGAGTACGCCAACTTGGCGCACCTCATGTGCTGCACATATGGTGAAGCACATTGTAGTTCAACGCGGCGATGCATGCGTTTGAAAGCGCATTGAGCCCGCGCAGCCAAACCCAACCTTTCAAAAAGGAAAGCTGGGCGTAAGTCAAATCGATGGCAGCGTATGCGCGGCGCTGCGATGATGGGTCCATGGTAAGAGCTGGTCTCAAGGAGGAGCCATGATGTACGGAGCAGGGCAAGTGCATGAGCCGCGGTCGTTGGGAAGGCGCATGGGTGATTCTGTGATCGCTGCCGTGTGCACGGGATTGATGGCGGTGCTTTGCATTGGGATGCTGTGGGCCATGTCGCATGTGGGACAATAGCGGACGGTTGGGTGCCGACATAAACGGCGCTCACGTATTCGTTTTGCTTGTTAAGGAGTACCCATGGACGTCGTCGATCCCTTTTCTATTGCACGGGCCGCGGGGCTTGAGCTGACCGGGACGTCCGAGGGCCTCACGCTCACCGACGGCACGATGGAACTGCGTGCCGATTTTACTCGCATGCTTCCGCGGCTCAAGCAGGGCCGTCTGCAGCAAGAGCTGCTGATAAAGGCTGCGCGCACAAAAGGCATCGAGAGCCCATGGGCGATTGATGCCACGGCGGGCTTTGGCGAGGATTCGCTACTGCTGGCGGCCGCGGGCTTTACCGTCGATCTGTATGAGCAGGATTGCGTGATCGCGGCGCTCCTCAAGGATGCCCTGGATCGCGCGGCAGATGATCCGGCGCTTGCGGCTGCCGTGGCTCGCATGCGCCTTCATGCGGGCGAGGACAGCATTGCCGGCCTTCGCCATACAGCTGAACTGATCGGGCGGGGCGAGCTTGCCGCTCCCGATGCGGTGTACCTGGACCCCATGTTTCCCGAGCGCACCAAGAGCGCGGCGGTGAAAAAGAAGTTCCAGCTGCTGCATCACTTGGAGCAGCCGTGCGCCGATGAGGAGGCGCTGGTCCAGGCAGCGCTTGCGGTGCATCCGCGCAAAGTCGTTATCAAACGGCCGGTGAAGGGCCCGTTGCTCGCCGGCATAAAGCCGAGCTATCAACTTGCGGGTAAGGCCGTTCGTTACGATGTTTTGGTGCCGCCGCGCCCGTAACTTGCGTGCGATTACCGGGGCTTCGCTAGTGCCGTGCCGATGTGGTCCCTATTTCCAAGGGTGCGACGTCAGGTGCCAGCCGCCGCAGTATTCGCATTTGTAGCAGGCCAAACCACGCCGCCCGCGGTTTTCGCAGTCGGCCATAACTGCCTCGGCCTCGGCGCGTGTGTCGTAACGGTTTTTGCGTTCGCACGACTTGTAACGCCAGGCTTCATCGCGCTCGGCGTCCAGGGCGTCGCGGCGCTCGTCCTCGCGCGCAAACAGGTCGCTCATATCGCCGCCGGTAGCAGCGCCCAAAAACTCGCTTTTGGCCTTTGACCAGGCGGCTCGCTTTTTGCTTCCCATCTGCTTCGCGCCTCTCTCCAAACGCTGGTATCATTGCCCAATCAAAGTGATACCAATAAACGTGAGGTTGCCGCGTGATGATCAGAAAAACCCTCGATACCGACATTCCCGCCGTCATGGCTATCTATGACGTCGCCCGCGCCTTTATGCGCGCGCATGGCAACGCCACGCAGTGGCCCGAGGGCACACCTTCTGCCGAGCAGCTGGCTGCCGATATAGCTGCCGGTGGCAGCTATGTGTGCGAAGTCGACGGCCGCGTGGTAGCGACGTTTGCCTTTCTGCCGGGGCCGGACAGCTCCTACGATGCGATCGAGGGCGGCCAGTGGCACGGCGACGCCCCGTATGCTGTGCTGCACCGCGTGGCATCCGACGGCACCACGCATGGCGTTGCGGCCGCGATGTTTGCCTTTGCCAAGGAACGTATCGACCATCTGCGTATCGACACGCACCAAGATAACCTGCCTATGCAGGGTGCCATCGCCAAGGCCGGGTTTAAGCGCGCCGGTATCGTATATGTGTCGGACGGTACGCCGCGCGTCGCGTTTGATTGGCTGCGCGAGGCGTAAGAGCGACGCCTCATATCAATAATTCGCGCGAACGAAAATGGTCCCACCCGGGGCCATTTTCGTTCGCTGCGCTGTTTTGCAAGCCGGCTTTCGCAAGGCGCGAACCTACGAAAATCGCCGCGCGGCAACGCGGGGCGATGAGCTTGGTCGGGGGATAGGGCCCGCTTCGCCCGCCGGCCCGTAAATTGTATCATCCAGTGTGGAGCGTGAACGCCCGTTGCCGCGTGCGATGGGCTTGTAATTAGAGGAGAGCCATGTCGAAGCAAGTGGTCGTTGGAATCTTGGCGCATGTCGATGCCGGCAAGACTACGCTGGCCGAGGCCATGCTGTTCAACGCGGGTCGCATTCGCAAGCGCGGCCGCGTGGACGATGGTGATTCGCATCTGGACACGAACGAGATCGAGCGCGAGCGCGGCATCACGATTTTCTCGTCGCAGGCCGTACTCGACCATGGCGATACCCACGTCATGCTCGTGGATGCACCGGGGCATGTCGATTTTTCGGCCGAGGCGGAGCGCACATTGCGCGCGCTGGACTACGCGATTTTAGTTGTGGGCGCCAACGACGGCGTGCAGGGGCACACCGAAACCCTGTGGCGCCTGCTTGCACGCTATGACATCCCGACGTTCATCTATATCAACAAAATCGATTTGGAGAATCCCGGCCGCGATGTTTTGCTGGCACAACTTGGGCAACGTCTTTCCGAGGGCTGCCTGGATGCCAACGAACTGCTGACGGGTGGTGGCGTTCAGGAAGACGCTGCCGCGTTAGACGAAGAAGCGCTCGAGGAGTTTCTTGAGGCGGGTGAGCTTTCTGTCGCAACGCTGTCGCGCATGGTTACCGAGCGCAAGCTCTTTCCCTGTTTTGCCGGCTCGGCGCTCAGGGATCAAGGCGTGGACGAGCTGCTGGATGGCATATGTGCGCTGATGCGTGAACAGACATGGCTCCCGGAGTTTGCCGCGCGCGTCTATCGTGTCAGCCAAGGTGTTCGCGGCGAGCGCTTGGCATGGGTTAAAGTGACCGGCGGCAAAACAGATGATTGGTGGACGTTCCGGTGCCGAGGCATGGGAGCAGAAGGTCGATCAGGTACGCATCTATAACGGCGAAAAGTATGAGCTTGCCCAAGAAGTTGCTGCTGGCGGTATTTGTGCCGTGACGGGTCTTGCGCACGTTCGCCCGGGGGACGCCCTGGGCGCGGAGCCCGCGGGCGATGCGCCTGTCATTGCGCCGGTCCTCACCTATACGGTGCTTCCGGGCGAACACGATGTCCATGCGGTGTTCAAAGCACTGACTGAGTTGGCGGACGAAGATCCCATGCTCGGCGTAAGCTGGAACACTCATCTTGAGCAGATTCATTTGCAGTTGATGGGCGCCGTGCAACTCGAGGTCGTGCAGCGGGTGTTGGCCGATCGCTTTGGCCTTTCGGTTGCGTTTGAGTCTGGCGGCATTCTCTATAAGGAGACCATTTCGCAGCCGGTCGAGGGCGTGGGCCACTTTGAGCCACTGCGCCACTATGCCGAGGTGCATCTGCGCCTGGAGCCGTTGCCAGCGGGTTCGGGCGTGCAGTTTGGCACCGTGACCTCGACCGACGAGCTCGATCTTAACTGGCAACGTCTGGCGCTCACCAACGCCATGGAGCGCGATCACCTGGGCGTGCTGACCGGTTCTCCCATCACCGATGTGCGCATTACGCCCACGGGCGGCCGCGCGCATGCCAAACACACCGAGGGTGGCGATTTTCGCCAGGCCACGTACCGTGCGATTCGACAGGGACTCATGCAGGCGCGTGAGGCGGATGCTGCGGTGCTGCTGGAGCCGTGGTATCGCTTTGAGCTCGAGGTGCCGGGGGAGTGCGTGGGCCGGGCACTCTCGGATGCCACGCGCATGGGTGCCGAGTACGAGCCGCCGACGATGGCGGGAGACCGGGCGAAGCTTGTGGGTCGCGTGCCGGCATCTGAGGTGCAGGATTACGCGCTGGAGGTGGCTGCCTACACGAGTGGTCGCGGGCATCTGTACCTAGAGTTCGCCGGCTATGCGGCTTGCCATGATGCCGAGCGCGTAATCGAGGCGGCCGCCTATGAGCCCGAGGCCGATCTGCCCAACACGCCCGACTCGGTCTTTTGCTCTCATGGTGCTGGCTACACCGTCAAGTGGTACGACGTCCCCGAGGCAGCTCACGTAAAGATCGATCCCGCCACCTTCCGCCCCTGGCGAGCAGCAGACGCGGAGTTTTTCGGCCACATGTGACAAAGGGGCAGTTCCTTTGTTACATGCTATTGGTATAACTCGGTATAAGTTGGTATAACTATTACCGGGGTTTGCCAATCCGAGGAGGCCGACATGAATCCAAATCCCTTTAAGCCGACGGCAGGCAAGCGGCCTCCGATGCTCATTGGTCGCGAGTCGGTCATCGAAGATTTCGAGGAAGGGCTCGATAACGGCGCTGGAGCGCCGGGCAGGCTCATGCTCATTACGGGAAACCGCGGCTGCGGCAAGACGGTTCTCCTGCGGGAGCTGCAACGTCTAGCCAATGAGCGTGGATGGGCGGTTGTCTCCGATTCCGCCTCGCTTGGCCTATGCGACCGCCTGGCCGACGCGCTTCGCTCGAATAAATCCGTTGTGACGTCAATGGAGTTCGGGCCGTCATTTGGCCGGATGTCGGTCGAGGCGGCGCGAACAAAGGGTGAGACGTTGCGAGGGCTGGTCAACGAGCGCCTCAAGAAGCTCGGTCCAGGCAAGGGCATACTGTTTGCGATTGACGAGGCTCAATCTGCGTCTATCGAGGAGCTGGCGGCTCTTGCCGTTCTCTATCAGCAGGTGCTCGGAGATCAGGATGCCACGGGCTTGTCCGATAGCGACCAGCGCGGTCTTGCGCTGGTGTTCGCCGGCTTACCCAGTATGGTTGACAATCTGCTCGAAGAGCCGAGCGTGACGTTTTTGCGGCGTGCCCAGCAGCGTACGCTGGGGGCGATATCTTTGCCCAAGGTGCGCGATTCATATATCCAGACGGTTAAAGACTCTAGCCTTTGCGTTGACGCGGAGACGGCGGACCTTGCGGCACGCAAGAGCATGGGGCATCCCTATATGGTTCAGCTGGTGGGATATTACATGTGGCGGGCTGCTGTCCGGCATGGCTCTCAGGTCATTGAAGTGTGCGATGTCGAGGCTGGCTACGCCGATGCCGTCTCCGAGTTCTACGAAGCGGTCGATGCGCCTCTGTATTACGGGCTGCGCAGTCCACAGCGCCTCTTTATCGAGGCCATGGCTGCTGACGAGGGCAAGCCGACGCGCATGGCGGATATCATTGAGCGCTGCGATCGCACTCAGAGCTGGGCGAGTAAATATCGTGCAAGCCTGATTCGCGAGCGTGTCATCGAGGCTGCCGGATACGGCCTCGTCCGGTTTACCGTGCCCATGCTGGGCGCGTACATTAGCGATCGCATTTTATGGCACGAGTAGGGTGATAAAGGTGACAGAACAGAAGATGAGCCCGCAGGCTATCGAAGTGCGTGGAGCGCGTGTACACAACCTCAAGGACATCGATATCGATATTCCGCTGGGAAAGCTCGTGGGTATTGCCGGCGTGTCGGGTTCGGGCAAGAGCTCGCTGGCGCTGGGGGTTCTTTATGCCGAGGGCTCGCGCCGCTATCTGGAGGCGCTCAGCACCTATACCCGCCGTCGTCTGACGCAGGCCGAACATGCCCAGGTGGATGAGGTCTTGCACGTGCCGGCGGCGCTCGCGCTGCACCAGCGTCCGAGCGTGCCGGGCGTGCGCTCGACCTTTGGTACCATGACCGAGCTCAACAACAGCCTGCGTCTGCTCTTTAGCCGTTGCGCCCATCACGTGTGCCCGCATTGCGGGGCGCGTGTGGAACCGAGCCTTAACGTAGCTGCGGGCCTGTCGCTCACGTGTCCGACATGCGGCCGCGAGTTCTACGCGCCGAGTGCCGAGGATTTGGCTTTCAATAGCGGCGGCGCATGCCCCACCTGTGGCGGCACCGGCGTTATGCGCGAGGTGGACGAGGCGAGCCTGGTGCCCGACGAGTCAAAGACCATCAACGAGGGCGCAGTCCTTCCCTGGGGCACGCTCATGTGGGATCTGATGAAGCAGGTGGCAGGCGAGATGGGCGTGCGTACCGACGTGCCGTTTAACCAGCTCACGCCTCAAGAGCGCGACATCGTGTTTCATGGTCCAGCGGTTAAGAAGCACATTCTCTACGTTCCCAAAAACGGTGAGGGCGCCACGCCGCTCGACTTCACCTATTACAACGCCGTCTATACCGTCGAGAATGCGCTCGCCAAGGTCAAGGACGATAAGGGCTTAAAACGCGTTGCGCGCTTTTTGCGCGAGGGAACATGCCGTGATTGCGGCGGCACGCGTCTCTCCGAGGCTGCGCGCCAGCCCCAAGTGCGCGGTATCAATCTGACACAGGCGGCGGCCATGACGCTGGGCGAGGCGATTGAGTGGGTGCGCGGGGTGCCCGCATCCTTGCCGCCCGAGATGCAGCCCATGTCGACGGATATCTGCGATTCGTTTTTGGGCGCGGCTCGCCGTCTGGTCGACCTGGGTCTCGATTACCTTTCACTCGACCGCGCCGGTGCCACGCTTTCCACGGGTGAGCGCCAGCGTGTGCAGCTCGCCCGCGTGGTGCGCAACCGGTCGACGGGCGTGCTTTATGTGCTGGACGAGCCTTCGATCGGCTTGCATCCCGCCAATGTCGACGGCTTGGTGGGCGTGATGCGCGATTTGGTGGATGACGGCAACACCGTGGTTGTTGTCGACCACGATACGCGCGTACTGGCGGAAGCCGACTATCTGGTCGAGATGGGCCCCGTTGCCGGAGCAGGCGGCGGTAACGTGATCGCTGCAGGCACGGTAGACGAGGTCGAGCAAGCGCGGGACAGCCGCATCGCTTCGTTTTTGCGTGCCGAGCCCAAGCGCTTGCGTTCACAGGTGGCTGACGACGAAATGTTCGACCAGGGCCACATCCGCATGGCGACCGATACCATCCATACCGTCAAACCGCTCGAAGTCGATATCCCGCGCGGCCGCTTGGTCGCGGTGACGGGTGTTTCGGGTTCGGGTAAGACGACGTTGGTGCTCGAGACGCTCATCCCGGCGCTTAAGGCGCAGGCAGCTGGCGAGCGTCTGCCGGGGCACGTGCGTTGGGTCGATGCCGAGGGCATTGCCCGCGCCAACCTGATTGACGCTACGCCCATTGGCGCCACTGTTCGCTCGACGGTGGCAACTTATGCCGACATCCATGACGAGCTGCGCCGCGCCTTTGCCCGTACGCCCGAGGCTAAGGCAGCTGGCTACAAGGCGGGCGCCTTTAGCTACAACACCGGCGCCTTGCGCTGCCCTACGTGCGACGGCACGGGCTCGATATCGCTCGACGTGCAGTTTTTGCCCGACGTCGAGATCGTCTGCCCGGCATGTCGCGGTTCGCGTTATGCGGACGCGGCTTCGCATATCCATCGTGAGGGCAAGGACGGGAGTCTGCTTACGTTGCCGCAGCTCATGGACATGAGTGTGGACGAGGCCCTCGACGCCACACTGGGACTCAAGAAGGTTCAGACGCGCTTGCAGACCTTGCATGACCTGGGCCTGGGCTATCTCACACTTGGCGAGCCCACGCCGGCGCTCTCGGGCGGCGAGGCACAGCGTCTTAAGCTTGCGAGCGAGATGGGCCGCGTGCAGGACGATGCCGTATTCGTATTCGACGAGCCCACGATCGGCCTGCATCCGCTCGATGTTCAGGTGCTATTGAACGTGTTTGACGGTCTCGTTGCCAAGGGCGCCACAGTCATCGTGATCGAACACGATCTCGACCTTATCCGCAATGCCGATTACGTGGTCGACATGGGCCCGGGCGGTGGCGATGCGGGCGGGCAAATCGTCTGCTCCGGTACGCCGGGCGACATCGCGGCCTGCTCCGCAAGCATTACCGGCCGCTACCTATAGACAATGAGGCAAAGGGACAGCCCCTTTGCCTCATTGATGCCTATTTCACGCATTGAGCCGCGAGGTAGTCGCGGAAGAATGGCAATTCAAATGCGACGAGCCCTCGTCCTCGTTCCCCGATGATGCCGGCATCTATCATGCGGCGTCGGTAGCGGGAGACCTGCTGCGGCGAACGCTTAAGGCGCTCGACAAGGTCAGCGGTGGTGGACTCTTCCTCGTCATCGAGCATGGCGATGAGGAATCGCTTGTCCTCTGCAGTGAGCTCCCGATAGGTTGCCGCGAGGATTCGGTCGTCCATCTCGTCGCGCGCGATTTTGATTCCCAGGTCAAAGTCGCGTGACGAGATTTCCTTCGAATCGCTTGTGAGATCCCAGGCACGGTAGCCTACGAGTTGCAATAGGAAGGGAAAACCAGAGATCGAGCGAACGGCTCTATCGATTCCCCCAGCATCTGCCAGGCGATCGTTTTCCTGGATTGTGCGAATCAAGGCCTCGCGCACGTCATAGTCGGCAATGCGACCCAGATGATATTGTTGGGCGCGGCGAAGGAACGAGACCGTCTTGTGGTTCAGCAACGTCGAGACGTTGTTGGGAAGTCCCGCCATGAGCAGGGCGACGCGTTTCCCATCGGTCACAAAGTGCTGATACGTCGCTGCAAGCTGAATCATCTCGTCGAGTGTCGGGTCCACCTCGTCAACCGTGACGAGCAGACCGGTGCCCGCCTCGTTGAGCTGGTCGATGATGTCGCTCATGCGATAACGCCAGGTTGAGGCATCGTGAACGCGACTGACCTCGATGCTGCCGAGCGGTGCAATTCCGAGACCGGTGACTTCGAAGTGGTTGGACAGGTCGATAAGATGGCCGGCAGTACGTTTCGCCCCGAGCTCGATTTCCTCAAGCATTCCCGGGAGCGCGGTTGTCTTTACGGCAATCCAGCCGTGGGATTCCGCCCTTGTCGCGAGCGACGACATGAGAGCGGTTTTACCGGTTCCACGCGCGCCTGAGAAGATCGAGGTCAATTCTGGGCGCCTGCGCTGGCTCAAGAAGGCACGGTCCAGATCCCGAATAATCTGTTGTCTGCCAGCGAGATGGGCAGGAACTTCGCCAAAACTAGGGGTAAACGGGTTTTCGAGGTATTCCACAATGCCCTCCTTTAGCGTCTCGGGTTAATTTCATTTTATTCTAGTTAATCTCAATTAAAAACGATTAATTTCATTTCAAAGCATAAGGCTGGCGTCGTGCGTTATCGAAGCGGTGCTTGAATAGCTTACGTTGGAGCTCGAAAATGGGTTCGACCCATTCGCGAAATTTGCACGCCCTATTGTGAGTGGGCTCTCAGATGAGCTGAAGCTGCCATCGTGCGGCTGATAGGGGCAATCATGAAAAACAGAATCTATGGGTATGCTCGAGTTTCGTCAGCAGATCAGAACCTGGATCGCCAACTGGATGCGCTGGAGCGGTTTCCGGTCCAAACGAATTTGATCTATGCTGACAAAGCGAGTGGAAAGGACTTCAGACGTCCTCAGTACCAGCGTCTTCTTCGTCGTCTGCGCGAAGGGGACGTTCTTGTGATTAAGAGTATCGACCGATTGGGTCGCGACTACCGTGAAGTTCTCGATGAATGGCGTCGCCTAACGACGGACAAACGCGTTGCCATCGTGGTGCTCGATATGCCATTGCTTGATACACGCGAACAACCCAATGGAATTACGGGGACTTTTATTGCCGACCTAGTGCTTCAGGTTTTGAGCTACGTGGCTCAGGTGGAGCGTGAAAACATAAAACAGCGCCAGGCGGAGGGTATCGCGTCGGCGCGTCTGCGGGGTGTGAGATTTGGGAGACCGACGCTCGAACGTCCGGATAGCTACCGCGATGTCATCAAATCATTCGAAGGAGGTGAGGTTACGAGGCAAGAGGCCGCAATGCTTTTGAACGTTAGCGCATCGACGTTTGATCGTTGGAGACGGGCGGACGCGAACGGATATGACCGTTCGCCGTCTGCCCGTCCTCTTTAGCTAGACATTTTGACGAGGGGAGTTTATTGCACAGGGCCCACTCCTTCCCTCGATGTTTATCCAGTTCACGCCCTTGAATCAAATAGTGCCACCGCGTCGCCAATTCGTCTGCTATTTGACGAGGGGCTATAAGTTGCAACGTCAATCGAAGGGAAATAGTCATGAAACGAAATATTACTAAAAAGATGCCCATGATGGGTTTGCTTGTTCTGCTCATCTGTTCTCTGGGGTTCATTTCGGCCTGTTCACAGAATGATGCAAACGCTGCAAAGTCGAAATATGTCGACGATAAGGCGATGAATGTTATCGCCGCCGGGTTTGAGAGAAGGTCCGACGTCATTGAATCTAATGCAAACGATGATGATCCTCATTCAACCGAGAATATCCAGGAAGCTATTGAGGCCGAAATCAAGAACGACAAGGAACTCAAGAACGCTAGGTTTAAGGATTCCAAGATGCAACAGGACGTAATCACGTATCTGAATCTGCTTGATGACCAGCTTAAGGTGACCGAGGACTACTCGCAATCGTCTGCGGATTATTACGAAGAGTGGAATAAAGTCTACGATAAGCGGTCTGCGCAACTCAAGAAGCTTGTTGATAATTACGGGCTGGAAGTAGGGGAAAAATATAAGGATGATTTCAACGACTTAATTAAGAATGGAAAGTCCGTAGCAGAGAAGACCCGCTATGAGGATGCCATCAACAGTTTGATTCAGGGAGCAAATTTCGAAAAATCGGATGACGGTTACGGTCTGTATACGTATACGGCGGTAGTTGAGAACACTTCTGGTATATCGTTCTCTAACGTCAGCCTGACACTTGCTCTCTATGATGCAGATGACATCAAAGCGGAGGAGACCTATGCGGACACCTCTTCGTGGGCGCCGGGTGAGAAAGTCAAGTTCGAGGCAATGTCCGATGTTGACGCTGCGCGCGTTGTCGCATCTGTTTCCAGCTACGATGTAAATAAATAAGTTCTGCACGGTAGGGGCGGGTTAATCGGCAATGAATGGTTGACCTGCCCGTTTTATGCCAATTATTGAACAACAAGTGCTGCGAACGAATGTGTATTATTTCGGATTGCAAACAACTGCCCTCGTCTAAAGACATGCCGAAAACGACAATTAAGGCATGAGGTATAACCCACGGCAGTTTCTTAAATAACAGGGATTTTGAAAGGAATAGGGGATGGATGAGATAGAGGAAGGCGTGGGGACGCTGAAAGCGAAACTCGGGAGAATTCTGACGAAACCCAAGGTATTCATCGCGGGCTTAGCGCTTGGCGGGCTGATTGTAGCTGTACTTTTTATTAGCATCTTTAATAACGGCAAAGCTGCGGGTGCAAAAGAAACGACCCCCAATACGCTCTCCCCGTCGGTCGTGTTTGAACGTATCGCTTCCCAGAATGAGATGGTTTCTGCATCGCAGAACTATACGATTATCGATAAGGTGACAGATACCAAGAGGTTTTTCGATTGGTTTGATATCCCGTTTACAGAAAACAGTTTTTGGTATCGCTATGTTGGAACCATTAAGGCGGGCGTGAATCTCGAGACGGCAGAGATACATACAAACAAGAAGAAGCTGACCATTACGATGGATGAGCCTTATGTAATCTCAAACACGCCGGATATGAAGAAATCGGGGGCTCTCGAGGAGCGCAACAACATCCTCAATCCCATTGAGGTCAAAGACGTCACGGCGTTTGAAGCGCAGTGCAAGGAGCGGAGTGAAAGCGAGGCCATCAAGGATGGCGACCTGCTCGAAGAGGCTCGGGTGAACGCCGAAGCAAATATCCGCGCGATGTTCAACTCGGCATTTGGCGATGAATATACGGTTGATTTCGACTATCGGAAATAGGAGGTCACTATGGAGGATAAAGACGATCTAGCTGTTGTCGAAAGGGAGGAGCTGCCGCGACATAAGCAGAGTTTCGATATCCGTAAGGCCGCTGCCGGGTTGGTTGATGGCGCCGGAAGCGCGATGGCGGGCGCGGTTGCAACCGTACAGAAAGTTGCCGATGGTGCAATGCGTGCTGCAACTCCGATGGTCGATGACGCCTTGGCAGCTATTGCTGATGTGGCCGATGGTGCGGCAGGCGCTGCTGCGGATATCGGTGACGCCGTCAACGATTGGGCATACCAGCAGCAGCTTAATAGATACAGGCCGGTAACCAAGGAGACCTATCAGAGTCCTTCATTTTATTTGCCGAATATGATTCGAATTGTTGACGGAAATGAGCGTCGGGGTATCGACGCCTGTAGGGATGCTATTGGTTGGCTGGATACCGTTAAGGGTACGCAGATTTTCAATCTTTACCGCGAGGCAATCGGGGATAGCGAATTGTCTTTCTATCCTAAACCATCTCTTTATTCCACATATTACATAGATGCTTTTGATCGGTCTCGCTTTGTTGACCTTGACTCTTATTTCGCAACCATGCAACAAGACAAGATGGCCGAGTTGAGGCGGATTGCGTTCATGCTTGGCGCGAAGCGCTGCAAGCTGGAGGTGACGGAGTACGAGGAAACTCGGCGAGGCCACCAGGTTAAGGGAAATGCTAAGGCGGGAAAGAAGGGCTCGGTTCGAATCGACGGTTCCTTGAGCGATTCAACGAGAAATGAGAAGAAAATTCTGTTTACACAGGAATTCGAGGGTGACATGGTTCCACAGCGCCCTGAGCTCCATTGGTATGCCCATGACTCAGATATTCTCTTGTTAATTGAGACGAGATGTGGTGGAGAGGATAAAAACAAGGCAAAGAGCTATCGGGTCGAATTGAAAAGTGAAACGACCATGACCATGTCCGTATCGCTTGCTATGGCTATCGATGAGGCATGCAGCAAGCTGAACATAAGGGCGAATTCGAGCCTGACAAGCCAAGCTAAGCGAGAACTTCGGCAGTCGTTTGTATTTGAAGTTGAATTCTGACGTGAATTGTTAGCAGCCAAATGCGGCAAAGGGACTGTCCCTTTGCCGCATTTGATGTCAAAACCATTTTGTCAAGGACTAGAGAGTTTGAAAGTCTACCATTTCTACCCCGTCCCCTAATGGCAGGTTTTACATGCCGGCAAAGCCTGTTTGGCGTAGGGCCTCGTAGAGGACGATGGCGGCGCTGTTGGAGAGGTTGAGTGCGCTGATGCGGTAGTCGTCCGGGTTGACGAAGTTGCCGCAGATGTCCTGTTGAAGGATGACCTCGTGGCTGTCCTCGGTATGCCCCAGCGATTCCTCGTGAGCTTCCCATGCCTCGGCGTTGTCAAGCGAATCGCAATCGCGCAGCATCGGGATGCGCTCGCAGCGCTCGGGCGCCGTGGCAAGCAGTGGCTCGGGAATACCCGAGCTCTCGCTGCCAAAGACCAAATAGTCACCGTCGCGGTAGGTGCTTTGCGCATAGGTCCTGCGCGCCTTTTTGGTCAGCAGATGCAGACGCTCGTCGGTAGGGGAGAGGCCGTTACGCGCAAGGAAATCCTCCCAGCTGGCATAGGTCGTCACGTCCAAGTTTTGCCAGTAGCCCAGTCCGGCGCGACGCACCGTCTTGTCGTCGAGCGAAAACCCCAGCGGCTCCACCAGATGCAGACGGGCGCCGGTAACCACGCAGGTGCGGCCGATATTGCCCGTATTGGCCGGAATCTCGGGCGCATACAGCACAATGTTGAACATGAATCTCCTTGGCTCAGAACGAAAAACCACCACGAAGGGCACCTTCGTGGTGGTTTGGCGGTTACGTAAGCGGAAAAATACCCGCTTGGATAAACCTAGGCGCGGTGCCAGTCGGTCAGGCAGGCATCGAGGGAGGCGATGAGCGCATCCTTGTCCATGTGACGGCCGATGATGCACAGGCTCGTCATACGGTCGCCCGTCTCGTCGTCCCAAATCTGCATGATCTCGGGGTTCTCGTCGATGATCTTCTGTTTCTCGCCCTCGGGCGCCGAGTCGACAAACAGGCCGTTCTCCATCAGGCGCATCTGGTGGCCGGCCTGCTCAAACATGTAGCACATGTCCGGATCGCCGGTCTGCCACAGCGGGCCTTTGACGCGAATGACCTCGTCGGGCCACTCCTGCTCAACAAAATCGGTGAACTTCTGCAGGTCAAACGGCTTACGGCGCGAGTACACAAAGGTCTCGATGTCGTACTCGAGCACCTCGGGGTCGTCGTGCTCCTCGGGGTGCTCCATGGCCTCGATCCAGGCGGCGGAGTTGTAGGCGCGCATAAAGTCGAAGCGGTCGGTATCGAGCAGCTCCTCCATGGGGACCTCGCCGTTTTGGGCCTCGACAATCACAGCGTCTTTCTGCAGGCTGCGCACGATGGCCTTGAGCTCGGCGATCTGCTCAGGGCTCACGGTATCGGTCTTGTTGAGGATCAGCGTGGAGCAGAACTCGATCTGCTGGATGAGCAGGCTTTCGATGTCGTCCTCGTCGATATCCTCTGCCAGCAGGTCGCGGCCGCCATTGAACTCGTCGTACATGCGGGCGCAGTCGACCACGGCCACGATGTTGTCGAGCGCGAGCTTGGGCTCGCCGCCCACCTTGGCCTCGTCGCAGAAGCTCGAGATGGTGTAGGCGATGGGGATAGGCTCGCAAATGCCCGAAGCCTCGATGATGATGTAGTCGAAGTTGCCCGAATCGGCGATGCCCTGCAGCTGGTTAGCAAGGTCGTCCGAAAGCGTGCAGCAGATGCAGCCGTTGGTGAGCGGGATGAGGTCATCGGTCTCGGAAAGGCCGCCGTCGGCGATAAGGCTGGCGTCGACGTTGATCTCGCCGATATCGTTGACGATCACGGCGGCGCGGATGCCGCCGTCGTTAGCGAGGATGTGGTTGAGCAGCGTGGTCTTGCCGGCACCGAGGTATCCGGTAAGCATGATGATCTTCACGGGTTTGTTGGGCATGTGCCCTCCTTTGTTAGACATGGCTTACAGTTAAATCTTATGCCAAACGCCTGCTCTTATACCCACGCGCCGGCAAATAACACAGGCTACTCCCAGGCTCCCCATACATCGGGGCAATAGCCGACGGTGGCCTTTTTTCCGTTACGCACGATGGGCTCGGCTAGAACCTGCTGGTTCTCGAGCAGCTTGTCGAAGCGCTGGCTAGGGGTGAGGTGCTGGATGAGCGCGAGCGTCTCCTCGTCCTTGGCTTTGGGGTTGAGCAGCTTGTCGATGCCGCCGACCGCCTGCATCACGCTCGTGAGCTCGCCCTTGCTCATCTCCTTTTCCTTAAGGTCGATAAACTGCACCTTAATGCGGCGCTCCTTAAAATAACGCTGGGCCTTCTTGGTATCGAAGGACTTTTTGGTGCCAAAAATCTGGATATTCATATATTGTTTCGCCGTTCTAACGAACGGCGGTCACCTCGACGCTGCAAAGCCATCTGATGGGCAATCTGCCTTTCAATCGTCGGGCGCGGGCAAAAGCCCAGCGCCCTCCTCTTTCAAGGCACCTTGCCTCATCAGCTGGCTTTTCGCTGACATTGATAGGACATCGAGGTGACCGCCGCTCTATCGAATGAAGTTGGTCGTTGCGCGATCGGCTTTGGGTGCGTTGATGCCGGCGGCCTGTCCTGCCTCGATGCAACGTAGGAGCCAGGCCATGTTTTTGCCGATGTTTCGCATGGTGGCAAGGCCCTCGGCATCCCCATCGGCGTCGCCGGGCACGCGGCCAAACACGTTGTTCCAGTAGGTGGAGGCAACTACGGGCATTTGCTTAATGGTGAAGTACTTGTTGAGTACATCGAACGTGGTCGACGTGCCGCCGCGACGGGCGACGGCGATTGCGGCGCCGGGTTTGTGCTCAAAGGCATGCCCGCCTGCATAGAAGGCGCGATCGAGGGCCGAAAGGATGCGTCCGCTGGGGTGCGCATAGTAGACGGGTGAGCCAAAGACAAAGCCATCTGCCTGCTCGGCAGCAGCGATCAGCTCGTTGACCACGTCGTCGTCAAAGGTGCAGCGACCGCCAAGCTTGCCGCACTGGCCGCAACCGATGCAATCGCGAATGGGTTTGGCGCCCAGCTGAAACACCTCGGTATCAATGCCTTCGGCATTGAGCTGCTCGGCGACCTCGGCGAGTGCACGGGCGGTGTTGCCGTTTGCCTTGGGGCTGCCATTGACCAAAAGAACCTTCATCACAAACTCCCTCTGTTGTCGGTGACTTCTGCGGAGGATTATCGCACGAGAGGATAGATGGCGTGAGGCGCGATGTGAAACGGCTTGTGTTTCCATCGCGCCCCACGACGCTAGTTCAGTTTGGTGCCCGGTACTTGCGGTGCCTCTTTAAGCAACGCTTTGAGCTCGTTTAAAATCGAAACAGGCTGACGGTCGACGCCGTCCAGATGGAGCGTGGCCACGCGAATGGGCGGCTGATATTCAAGCGAGCCGATGAGCACGGGAGAACCCAAGAACCGTTCGATGTCGCCTGCGATCTCATCGATTGCCTCGGGGTCGAGCTCATCGAAGAGTGCCACGAACGTTGGTCCCGTCGAGCGGAACAGGCGGCCCTTGCCGCGCGAACAGTCCATGAGGCAGGCGGCGCTTTCGGCGAGCACACGGTCGCCTGCATCGAATCCAAAGCGGGCATTGACCTCGGCGATATCGTCGACCTTAATGGCAATAAAGCCTGCCTCGCGCGCCACGCGACGCATTTCGCCAATGGCGTTGACCAGGGCGTGAATGTCGCCCAGGCCGGTCACGGAATCAGTCGTATCTGCCAAGCTTCGGTTGATGATAATGCCCACATACATGCTGGGCTCGGTATCGGTGCCGTCCAAGCGGTAGCCCGTGCAGTCGCAAAGCACGTATTTTCCGGTGGCATCCATTACGCGATACTGCATGTAGTGGAAATGCCACGTGCCGTTTATCACCATGTCGAGCTCGGCGCGTACGTTGTCGCGGTCCTCGGGATGAACGCGGGCGAGCCACATGTCGAGTGAGTTAAAAGGGTGCTGGGAGGGCAGGTCAAAATCGCGCACGGCGTTAACCGACCATTGCGATTCTCCAGTATCGAGGTTAAGGATGAACGGATAGCGCGTCTCGGAGCTCATGGAGATCGCCTGGAACACCCGGTCGTTGCACGGAAGTTGATCGACGATTGGGCGTTGCGGCGCGTCATTGTTTTCCGGTTGCTGTACACGATGCATAAGCTTATAGCGATACATCTTGCGATCGGCATCCATCGTCATCTGGCGACGCGTGTCGCCGGCAAGTGGATCGACGCGCGAGCAGCCAAAGCTAAAGCTGGCGATCATGGGCGCCTTGCCATCTGAGCTCGCCTCGATCAGCCCGGCACGTACCTGCTCCAAGCGCTGCTCGAGTTCGGTCTCGTTTGCAGAGAGCGAGATAAGTACAAACTCGTCTCCACCGATACGGAACAGCATCTCATCGTGCTCCATGGTTTCGGAGAGCGTGCGGCAGATGCTCAGAATATAGCGATTGCCTTCGGCATGGCCAAACCTATCATTGCAATGCTTGAGATGGTCGATGTCAATATAGGCGCAGGTGAAGGGGTCGCCTTTGCGCCAGAGTTGCTCGACGTGACGGTCGAGTCCGCTGCGGTTGCCCAAGTTGGTGAGCGGATCGATATAGGCGTTGCGCTCAAGCAGCTGGCGCTCTTGTTGCAGGATGGCATGCGTCTTTTGCAGTTGCTCACCAACGGCGCGTAGCTCAGCAGGCAGCGCGGCAACATCGAGTTCGGCGGTCGAGATGCCATTCGCAAGTCGCTGAAGATAGGCAATAATCAATTGCTCACCCAGGCGATATGACTCGTTCATGATGGATAACCTCCTTGGGCGGAACAATGGTTTGTATCATATCCCCAATTCGGTTTGAATTGGGGATATAAGTTAGCTAATGGAGGCAAATTCCCCCTTCGGCGGTGGCGTTTTGCGCGCGAGCGTATCAGTTGTTATTGCCACCATCGAGCAATGCCTCAAAATCCTTCGCCGGCATGGGGCGGTAGTAGAGGAAGCCCTGAGCGTAGCGGGCGCCCATTTGTCGTAGCATGTTCGCCTGCTCATTTGTCTCGACGCCTTCGACCTCGACGGGCAGATGGAGCGACTGCGCCATTTCGAGCATCGATGAAATGATTTGCGTGCTGCGGCCTTGATCGCGGTCGGTGGGTACAAAGGCGCGGTCGAGCTTGATGACGTCGACGTTGACGTTCTTGAGCATCGCGAGCGTGGACTGACCGGTGCCAAAATCGTCCATATAGGTCGAGAAGCCGCGGGTGTGCAGGTCGGCCGTCAGTTTGTCCACGGCCTCGGACTCTCCCGTATAAGCCGTCTCGGTGATCTCGATACGCATGAGCTCGGGCGGTAGGTTGTATTGGGCGGCAAGCGCCCCCATATGTTCGGCAACGTCGCAGGCAAGGATATCCACGCGCGACACATTAAGCGAAACCGGAACCACACGAAGTCCTCGATCGATGCGCTCGCGCAGCCATGAGGCGACACCCTGCCAAATGTACTTGTCGAGCGTCACCACAAAGCCGCTATCCTCGAGTGCGGGGATAAACGTTGCGGGCGAAATGAGAGAGCCGTCCTTGTCAATCCAGCGGGTGAGTGCTTCGGCGCCAATAATCTCGCCGGTTTCCATATCGACCTGGGGCTGCAGGTAGTACGTGATACGGCCGTTTGAGAGCGCGTATTGGAACTCGGTCAGCGTGCGGTGGAACGCAATCTCGTGCTCATATTCCTCGGGGCGGATAATAGCAATGCGCTCCTTGAAGTCGTTTTTGGCGCGTCGATTGGTAAACATGGCCTTGGCCTGGGCATCGATGGTGATTTCCTCGCTAGCGTCGATGGGGCATACGCCCATGGACGGCCAAAAGCCTACGCCGTCGTCGTGCTTGGCTACAGCCTCGCGCACGCGCGCATAGACTCGGTGAACGAAATCGTGCTCAAAGGGTATGAGCAGACAAAAGTCGTCTTGTCCCCAGTATCCCGCGACACCCATGTCGGCGTTCTCGATATCCTTGAGCACCGTGCCCACATCGGCAAGCATACGGTCGCCTTCGGTCTGTCCATACCATTCGTTAAATAGGCGCATGTGGCCCATGTCGACGGTGGCGATACACCAAGCGCCGTCGCGCCTTGCCTTGATGAAGGCATTGGCACGGCGCATAAACTCGCTGGGGCGGTAGAGGCCTGTGAGCATATCGAGGTGCTCGGCGACGGCGCCTTTGCGTTCCATCTCGGGTATGGGCAGACTGTCGTTGGGAACAAGTCCGCCGGCCGTGCGAAGGCGACGATCGAGTTCGCCCAAAACAGTCGATGCTTGGGAGTCCAGGCGTTCGTAAAAGGTCGGGACGACAAGACAGACGGGAGCAATGGTGTCGCCTGCGATTTGCACAGGAGCGAAAACAGCCTCTTTAAGGTGGTGGGTCAGTTGCTCGAATGCCTCGTGGTCCAGGTCGTTGCTGAGCACGACGAACTGGACGCTACGTGAACGGTAGACCCTGCTCCTGCCGCGGGTGATCGACAGCATGCGGCCTGCGTATTCGGCGAGCATGTTGTCGACAGCCTCGGCTCCGTAGAGCTCGTTGAGCTTTGTCGTGCCACGAACGCGCACCGCTATAAGGCCCGTCTCGCAACGGTCGCAACGACAGGCGTCGATGGCATTGACCAACATGCGCTGGGTGCCGAGGCCTGTCGCGGCGTCGACGGTTTCGGCAAGTGAGTGGTTGACGAGCTCGCCGACATAGAGCGAGGGGACATTTTCGTCGCCGTCGATGCGAAACCCGCGAGCGCGGCAGAGGACGTAGTCGCCGACGGCATTGCGCACACGATACTGCATGACGCGACGGTGCTTGGTGCCGTTATAAACCTGATCAATGTCGTTGATGTAGGCCTCAAGGTCATCGGGATGCACGCGCGTTTTCCAGTAATCGCGACAGTTGTCTATGTGCTCCGAGGGAAGGCCAAGATCGCGCAAGGCGCCTTGCGACCAAAGGGTGCGATGTTTGTCCAAGTTCTCGATAAAGAAATAGCGGCCCTCGTTGAGCATCGAAAAGGCGTCGAAAATGCGATCGCTTATTTCGAAGTCGTCGGTGTGGACTTGCGAGATATTGCGCCGATCAAGGTGTACGGCATGACGTAGCTTGTAGTCGTACATGCGATGGTCGGCATCGAGTGTCATGCAATTGGGGGCCTCGCCCAGGGCGGGGTCGGCATGTGACACTCCGTAGCTAAACGAGTGAGGCATCTCGGAATCGTTGTTTTTGAGCAGGACCGTTCGGCAGTGTTCCAGACGTTCGGCGAGGTCGTCCTCGGTCGCAACCGTAGACAGGATGGCAAACTCGTCGCCGCCTATGCGAAACGCCGCCTCGTCCACCTTCATATACAGTTTGAGATAGAGGCTTACCTGCAAGATATAGCGGTTGCCCTCGTCATGCCCAAAGATGTCGTTGCAGTGCTTAAGGTTATCGATGTCGATAAACGCCATGGTCACGGGCAGTTCCTGCTCCCAGATTTCCTCTAAGGAGCGAGCAAAGCCGCCGCGGTTGCCAAGTCCGGTAAGCTGGTCGGTAAAGGCGGTCCTAATCAGATCATCCTGACGCTCGAGAAGGTCGCGAACGGTCTTTTCGAGCGTTTCGGTGTAATTGCTGACAGTATCCATGTCGTAAGCGGCTTTCTGAGGTCGGGCGAATTGCGTCGGGCGAGCTCGTTGTGCACACGCGTTGATGTTCGGCGCTTTGCGTGTATCCAGGCCCCCGCCTCGCTGCGTTGTTGGGTTACTTTACCGGCTAATGTTCGCTGTTGATAACTACTGCGTAGTATAAACAACAGCACACAATTATATATGGGTGCACATGCTGCGGGCGGCCATTATTCGACAAACGGCAGCGCGACGATGCGATGTCCGATAAAAATGCGACTGAGACGATATATGTTGACGGGTATACTTGTCCCGTTTTGAAACGCAGGAACGGAGATGGTCGCATGGCACAGCCGGATACGACGCGCACGGTGGGACTCGCGCTCGAGGGAGGCGGCTACCGCGGTATGTATACGGCGGGCGTGCTCGACGTTTGGATGGAGCACGGTTTGACCTGCGACCATATGGTGGGTGTCTCGGCGGGCGCGGCGTTTGGCTACAACTTTAAATCGCGCCAGATCGGCCGCGCCATTCGCTACAACAAGACCTATTGTGCCGACAAGCGCTATGCAGGCGTGGCCAGCTGGCTGCGAACCGGCGATATGTTCAATGCGGATTTTGCCTATCACGAGGTGCCCATCGAGCGCGATCCCATCGACTTGGAGGCGTATCGCGCCTGCCCCATGCGGTTTACGTGCGTGTGTACCGATATCGAGACGGGCAAGGCCGTCTACCACGATCTGCCGTATGGCGACGAGAGGGATATCGAGTGGATCCGGGCGTCGTCGGCAATTCCCGTGGCGACGCGTCCTGTCGCCATTGAGGGCCGTAAGTACCTGGATGGCGGCGTGGCTGATTCCATTCCCAGTGCTTGGTTGTTTGCGCAGGGGTATGACCGCAATATCGTGGTACTCACGCAGCCGGTGGGCTTTGTGAAGCAGCCCAACAGCGTGATGCCCATGCTGCGGCGCGTGTTCCGTCACTACCCGGAGTTTGTCGCAGCGCTTGAGCATCGGCATGAGGTCTACAATGCCACGCTCGATGACCTGGCACGTCGCGAGGCTGCCGGCGAAATTTTTGTGGTGCGTCCGAGTGAATCGGTGAAGGTGCCGTCGCTGTGCCGCGAGCCCGATGAGCTCGAGCGCATCTACCAGATCGGCCGCCACGATGCGGAGGCGACTTTGCCGGCGTTGAAAGCGTATCTGGCGGGGTAAGGGTCGCATGCGGAAAGCGCATCTCGGAATGGGGGCCCAAACTGGGATGCGCTTTCCGCTGCTGAAGATATGAGGCTGCGAATCAGCTGCTCGGCTTATGTCTATGCCTGCTGCCAGGTGTCGACGAGCTCCTTGGCCGCGGCGTGGGGGTCGTCGGCACTGCAGACGGCGCTCACCACGAAAAAGCCGTCGACGCCGGTGGCCTTGAGCTGCGGCAGGTCGGCCGTCTTGACGCCGCCGCCCACCACGATGGGCACGGGGCTTGCTGCGTGGAGTGCGGCCAGGTCCTCAAAGCTCTTGGTAATGATAGAGCCGTCGGCCGCGCGTCCGCAGTCGCGCTTGGTCTCGGTCTCGTGGAGCGGGCCGATGCCAAGATAGTCGACCAGGCTCATGTCGGCGGTTTTGACGTACTCGAGCATCTCCTCGCAGCGGGCCGAAAGGCCCACGATGGCATCGGGGCCCAAAAGTTTGCGGCAGACTTCGACGGGAATATCGCTCTGGCCCACGTGCACGCCGTCGACAGCAATGCCCTGCTCGCGCGCGGCGAGCACGCAGTCAAGGCGGTCATCGATTAACAGGGCGACCTGACCGGTCTTGCCGGCCTGAGCGATGGCCTGCGCGGCGTCGCCCGTCAGCGCAATGATCTCGCGGGCACTTGCCACCTTGGAGCGCACCTGAATGCAGGTAAAGCCGGCGTCGAGCGCCTGGGTCACTACATCGCCCACGGGGCGCCCGAGGGTGTTTTCGGGGCCGAGTACCAGATAGGCCGAGATATCAAGGTTGTCGCGGATACTCATCGTGCTTCCTCCTGCTTCTTGATCTGCGCTTCCATGCGCTCAAGTTTGCCGGTCATGGTGTCGGTAAATCCGGGTCGAATATCGGCTTTGAGCACGACTTCGGTGCGGATGCCCTTGCTTGCCAACACAAAGGTCGCGTCGCGCACGACCTGCATGACCTCGTCCCAGTCGCCCTCGATCTCGGTGAACATCGAGGTGGTGCGGTTGGGAAGGCCGCTCTCGCGAATGACGCGCACGACCTCGGCGACCTCGGCGGACAGCTCGTCGCCGGTGCCGCACGGGGCGATGGCCACGGCGACGAGTGTGTTCATGCCGGCATTGGTTGCGGGTTCGGACATGGCTTATGCCTCCTCGAGCTCGAGTCGGTTGTCGGCAATATCCTGGGCGGTTGCGCGGTAGAGCTCGTCGATAAAGGCGACCTTAAAGCTTGCCGGGGCATCGGCGACAGCGGCGGCACGCGTGCCGGCAACGTTGTAGACGGCGGTGCCGCAGACGGCTGCCGTAAACGGGTCGGCGGCGCAGGCATACACGGCCAGCACGCCGCCCTGCGAGCAGCCGCAACCGGTGATCTTGGACATGAGCGGGCTGCCGCCGTGGGACTTGGCCACGGTTATGCCGTCGGTGATTAGGTCGACTTCGCCCGAGACCACTATGGCGCCGCCGGTGTAGCGGGCGAGCGCCACGGCGGCATCGCGGGCGGCGTCGACCGTGTCGGTGGTATCGACACCGCGCACGCGGCTCAGATCAGCCGCCTCGCCCTCAAGACCCCACAGGCCGGCGAGCGCGATGATCTCGGAGGCGTTGCCGCGCACGATGGCGGGCTTGTACTGCTTGAGCTCGTTTACCAGCTGGGTGCGCAGGCTACCGATGCCCAGACCTACCGGATCGAGCACCCAGGGCTTGCCGGCGTCGTGTGCCGCCTTGGCCGCGCGGGGAATCGTCTGCTCGTAGATGGGGAAGAGCGTGCCCATGTTGAGATAGATGGCGCCGCCGCCGGCAACGAGCGCCTCGCCCTCGTCGGGCAGATAGACCATGGCGGCCGAACCGCCTACGGCGAGCTGCGCGTTGGCGACAAAGTCAATCGTCACCGTGTTGGTGATGGAGCCGGCCATTGGATTGGTGGCGCGAATCTCATCCACGGCCTTGACCACATTTTGCTTAAGCTGTTCCGAATCAATCACTGCACATGCCTCCTTGGCATAGAAAAGGGGCGCTGTGCATAGACAGCGCCCCTGCAAAGGCGGCATGCTCCCTACGCCAGCATTAACTGACAGGTTCAAAGGATTGGGCCCTATGCCCTCTCAGCCTTGTGGTTTGCACCGTCGGCACTCCCGCATCGAATCTGTTGTTCCCTATACTAACGCACCTGCCAAAAAGGGACAGGTTTATTTTGGCAGGTCGTTACAATAGGTAGGACCGATACGAATGGGGACCTCATGATCAAACTTGTGCTGACCGATATGGACGATACGCTGATTCCGGCCGGGCATGACGGCGCCAGCGACTACGCCATCGAGGGTATTCATGCCATGCAGGCGGCGGGTCTACACTTTGGCCCGGTTTCGGGTCGTCAGCCGTCCGCGATGGGCTGGATGTTCAAAAATCGTTCCGAGTGTTTTTCGACTGGCGCGTTCTGTAACGGCCAGGTGATGTTTGTCGGCGGCGAAGTAGTCGCCTCGCACGCAATCGACAACGATGCTCTGATGCGTTTGGCCGACTATCTGGAGCAAGAGACCGACGATACCTATCTAAAGGTCTACAGCCTGGGTGACGACTTTTGGGATAACGATGCCTATTGCGTGACGAGCGACCCCGAGCGCGTGCGTCGCGCCATGGAGTCGGGCGGCAACGCATGGCTCAAAGGCGAAGAGGCTCCGTGCCGTCCCGTTGTCGACGACGCGCCGGTGTTCAAGGCGAATATCTGGAGCGCCCGCTCGCGTGAGGAGCTCGCGGAGCTACGTGAGCGCGTTGCCGCTGAGGTACCGGAGCTCTCACTCGTGTTTCCCAACAATCGTGTGCGCCTGTTCGACATCCTTCCAGCAGGTTGGGACAAGGGTTGCGCCGCGCTGGAGCTGGCGCGCGCTTTGGACCTGACGCTCGACGAGGTGGCCGTATTCGGTGATTCCGATAACGATCTGCCCATGATCGATGCCGTTCCCAACTCCGTTGCAGTCGCCAATGCCAACGAGGCCGTCGCGTCTGCCGCGCGCTGGCATATCGGCGCTGCGGCAGACGATGCGGTTGCCGGGGCTCTGCATCAGATTGCCGCCTGTGCCGCGACGGGGGAGATGCCGCCGTTTATGCGTCAGATGGACGCGGCGGGTCTTGGCGTCACGAACGTCTAGGGAGGGCGCTATGAAGCTTCAGCAGCTCAGATATGTCGTCAAAGTTGCCGAATGCGGCAGCATCACCGAGGCCTCGCGCCGGCTCTTTGTGTCGCAGCCTTCGATTACCGCGTCGATCCGCGATCTCGAAAACGAGATGGGTGTGCACATCTTTGAGCGCACCAACAAGGGTGTCATTGTGTCCGAGGAGGGCGAGACCTTCTTGGGCTACGCGCGACAGGTGCTCGACCAGGCCGATCTGCTCGAAGGCAAGTACAAGGGCGCGTCCGAGCAAGTGCCGCACTTTAGTGTGAGCTGCCAGCATTATTCCTTTGCCGTTAATGCGTTTGTCGATGTGATCCGCGAGTTCGATGCCGCGCGCTACGACTTTACCCTGCGCGAGGAGCAGACTCACGAGATTATCGAGGACGTCGCGCACATGAAAAGCGAGCTGGGCATCTTGTACCTGTCCGAGCACAATCGCGAGGTCATCGAGCGCATGCTGGCGGCCAACGAGCTCGTGTTCGAAGGGCTCTTCTGTGCCACGCCGCATGTCTTCGTGTGCGCCGACCATCCGCTGGCGGGCCGCTCCAGCGTGACGCTCGAGGACCTGGAGGACTATCCCTTCCTGTCCTACGAGCAGGGCAGCTACAACTCGTTTTACTATTCCGAGGAACTGACTTCGACGTTTGAGCGCCGCAAGAATATCCGTGTGCGCGACCGTGCGACGTTGTTCAACCTTGCCATGGGCCTCAACGGCTACACGGTATGCTCAGGCGTGATCAGTCACGAGCTCAACGGTCCCGGCATCATCTCGATTCCGCTCGATGTAGACGAGTACATGGAGATCGGCATCATCACGCGCAAGAACACGACACTCACGCGCTACGGCCAAGCCTATATCGACGCGATCCGCCAGCATATTTAGCCTTTTGAGCGGCGCCGCATTTAAACTTGGCACCGTTCGATTTACCGCGTACGTCCCAGGATGAGGCTGTATTTCGAGCCACATGTCCCATTAACCGTTGCCCCCTCGCATTACCATCAAAGTGAGCCGCTATGCGAGGGGAGGTCGCCGTGGATCGGATATATACCGACAGCTGGCGTTTCCCCATGCCGCTTATGTGCGCGGCGTTTGAGCCCGGAACGCTCGACAAAACCCTCGACGTGATGCTCAAAGATGACTATGGCGTTATCGCGCGTGCCGAGGCGCACTACTATCGCGCTTGCCCCGATGAGGCACGACGCCTAGCGGAGCCGTACTTACTATCGGATGACCTTTCGCTCCGTCTTTCGGCATGCCTGTTGTGCGCCTATGCAAATCTGTCACTGAATCGCGCATTGGCGGCGCGCCGCTGCCTTGCGTATCTCAAGGAAACAGGGAAGGGTCAAAGTGCGACAAGGGATCCACGCGCCCAGGCCTCATATATGCTGCTTGCGGCGAGCGCCTGTGTGCTGCTGCATTTTCCCTCGCCGGTGTCACGCGGCAAATTCGATTTGTATGCATCACTGCTGCCCGAGGGGCTGCGCCTGTTTGCAACCTATGCGCTGGCGCACCGTGCCTACCTCGACGGCGATTACGGGCGCTGCGTGGGTATGGCGGAGAACGCCTTGTCGATGAAGCAGGAGAGCTATCCCGTCCCTGAGGTCTTCTTGCACCTGATTGCCGCCGTTGGGTGGATTAACCAGCGCGAAGCTGACCGCGCGAACGCTCATTTTATGCGTGCCTGGCAGATTGCACAGCCCGATGGCCTGATTGAAATCGTCGGAGAGCATCACGGGCTTTTGCAGGGCGTGTTGGAGTCATGCCTAAAGAAGGGCCATCCGCAGGAGTTCGCGGAGATCATCAAAGTTACCGAGCGGTTTAGTCGCGGTTGGCGTCGTGTGCATAATCCGGGGACGGGCGCCACCGTTGCCGAGAGCCTGACCACGACGGAGTTCGCCATCGCTATGCTGGCCTGTCGCGGCTGGACCAACGATGAGATTGCCGCTCACATGGGTATCTCGCGTGGCACGGTAAAGAATCGCCTGTCGAACACCTACGCCAAGCTGGGCATAACGAGTCGCGCCGCGCTGAAGCAGTTTGTATTGCTGTAGGCGACTGGGCGGGTGCGCCTGTTTTGGACGAATAATTGAAGCGGGGTCGTTCAAACGAGGCGCGGCCGCCGGTGGGAGGTCCGGCGGCCGCTTACCATGGGACGGTGCGCGCCCGAATTGATCGAGCGTCACGAGACTTGGAGTTACGAGCGCTTGCGACTGGTAAAGATGCCGGCGACGACGGCTGCCACGCCTGTGATGGCAGCGGCGACGGCGCCCATGGCGGAAGCGTCACCCGTGGCCGCGAGCGTGCCCTTGGTGTCGACATGCTTGATGGTCGCGGCGGCGGTCGTTACCTTAGGCTTCGACTCGGGCTTCGCCGGGGGCGTATCCACCGGAACGATGACGGCGCGCTTGGCGATGGCGTCGCTGTCCAGATCCGTGATGACATCATTGGCGGTGCCGATCGTCTGGCCGCGCTGGTAGGGGGCATCGACGGGATTGGTGTCAACGAAGCGCACGTCGCAAATGCGTCCACCGTTAGGTGTTTCGATAATGCTGTCGACGATATTGATCGTTCCGGCAATGCTGCCGTCTGCACTATTCACCACGGCCAAGATGGCGGCGGTGTCGCCCTCTGCTGTTACGCGGCTGCGTGTGATGGAGATGGTTGCAGGCGTTAGGCCATCCTCGGTGAGCGCGAAGATGCCATACGTACGAGCGTTCACGTCTGGGTCAACTACGACAATGTCGCCATTGCCGATGGGCGGTAGGGGCTGGTTGCCTCCATCGTGGTTGATGTAGTGGGCAATGGCCTCGACGGTCGAGTCGCTGATAAAGATGCGCCCGCCGGGGCTGTCGGTGTCGTGATTGTACGAGTAGATTCCTGAGGCGTTTTCACCCTCGGCATAGGCGTGAACGAATGAGCCGTTTTTAATGGTGATGTCGCCCTCGTCGGTGAAGATGGCGGTGGGGCTATCTTCGCGCGCTGGGTATGCATACGCTCGTACGGTCGCCGCATCAATGGTCAGGCCATCGAAGGCATATATGCCGCTGCCGAATCCCTGAGCGGTTAGCGTGCTGTTGGATACCGTGAGGGTTTCTTCGGCGACGATGCCGCAGTCCTGCTCGGAGCGTGCGTCGACTGTGCCGCCGCCGGTTATGGTTATGTCGCCGTCGGCAAGGATGCCCTCGGCGCCCGCGCCCTTGGCGGTGACAGTTCCTGTTCCGCTGATCGTCATATCGCCCTCGGAATACAAGGCGTTGCCTTCTGCTGTTGCCGTCAGGGTGCCCGTTCCGGAGATGTTGAGCTCGGCGCCCTCATTGGCACCGTCCACAACGGAAATGCCGTCGCCTTCGTCATTGGCAACCGTATTGTTGCCCTCGTAGCTCACGTTGAGCTTGCCGTAGGCAGCGATGCCTCCGCCGTTATAACCATTGAGTGTCATGTCGTCGGCGCCGTCCCAGGCCCACGTGCTGCCGTCGCCGGCCGCGGCACCGGCGTTATAGATGTTGCCGTCGACCTCGACCCGCTCCGCCGCAAACGAAATGCTCGGCATGAGCAGCGAGCTCACAGTAAGTGCACAGGTCAGGCCGCAAACGATGCGGCGGGTCACGCGGCGCCAGCTGCCACAGGTGAGAACGGTGCGCTGACGCACGGGGGTCTCGGCGTAATGGAGTCCTGTAGTGCGATCGGTGCGGCGCGTGGGGGTCGTAAACGTGGTCATGGTCGCTCCTATCTCTCGCGTGGCCTTGTGCGGTCGCCACTAAGCGTATGGTCGATAGGGCAGAGCTGCTAGTGCCATATGGGCACGAAAATGGCTATTTGCACTGGCGGATATGGGATGGCTTGGCTCGACGATTCGTTGGTGTGAATATAGAAGTTTCCTATATCAAACTGTTATAAACGTATATTTTACGATTGCCATATGAGCGCTCATACTTTGTCCCAGTAAAGCAACCAATGCAAAGGGAGATATCTATGAGTGCTTTAACCACGCTGAACGCGCCGTTTCGCGCCGATATCGTCGGCAGCTTTCTTCGTCCACAGGCTGTTAAGGATGCACGTGCCGCCTATGCCGCGGGCACACTCGACGCCGCCGGCCTTAAGGCCGTCGAGGACGATGCCATTCGCGATTTGGTGGCCAAGCAGAAGGCCGCCGGCCTGCAGGTGATTACCGATGGTGAGTTCCGCCGCAGTTACTGGCACCTCGACTTTATGTGGGGCCTCAATGGCATTGAGCGCCGTACCTCGCGTACGGGTTATATGTTCCATGATGAGGAGACGACGGCCGATACCGCCGTGGTGACCGGCTCCATCAGCGGCGAGAACCACCCCTTCGTCGAGCACTTCAAGTTCGTCAAGGCGCTTGAGGGGGAGGGCCAGGTCGCACGGCAAACCATTCCGGCACCGATCCAGACGTTCTCTGAGATCACGCTCGATCGCTGCGACGGCCAGCAGGAGAGCCTGCGCGCTGTCTATAAGACCGATGAGGAACTTGCCGACGCCATTGCAGCCGCTTATCGTACGGTGATTGCCGACCTGTACGCAGCAGGCTGCCGCAACATCCAGTTTGATGACTGCACCTGGGGCATCTACTGCGATACCGACTTTGTGTCCAAGACCGGCATGAGCCCGGTCGACCTGCAAAAGGTAAGCGAGCTGGGCGTGGCGCTCAACAACGCCGCCATCGAGGGTAAGCCCGACGACCTGGTCATCAACACGCACGTGTGCCGTGGTAACTACCACTCTACCTATGCCTTCGAGGGCGGCTATGACCCCGTCGCGCCGTACCTGTTTGCGCATGAGGATGTCGATGCGTTCTATCTGGAGTTCGATACGCCGCGTGCCGGTGGCTTTGAGCCGCTCAAGTACGTTGCCCCCGGCAAGAAGGTCGTGTTGGGCCTGGTGACCACCAAGGCCGCTGAGCTTGAGGACGAGGATGCCATTGTCGAGCGTATTCACGAGGCTGCAAAGTATGTTCCGCTCGAGAACCTGTATCTGTCGCCCCAGTGCGGTTTTGCCAGCTGCGAGATTGGCAACAAGCTGACCGAGGACGAGCAATGGGCAAAGATCGCGCTGGTCAAGCGCGTTGCCAAGCGCGTTTGGAAATAGCGGTAACGTTCGCAGGTGACGGCGCGTGCGAGACATGGCGTATCGCGTACAATGGTTCGGATCGTATCGTTCGGGCAGGTTATCCGATATGCCCGATCGCCCTTCCATTCGAAAGGACATCCATGTCCCAATCCTCGACGCCCGCCGTCACCGATGCCATCTACGATGCATCGTCGCTTGGCCGCCCGCGCATGTTCCTGCTCGGTCTGCAGCACCTGTTTGCCATGTTTGGCGCCACGGTGCTGGTGCCCGTGCTCACCGGTCTCTCGGTTTCGGCAACGCTTTTGTTTGCCGGCCTGGGCACGCTGCTCTTTCACTTCCTGTCGCGCGGTAAGGTGCCGGCCTTTCTGGGCTCGTCGTTTGCCTTTATCGCTGGCTATGCCGCGATTGCGCCCAACGGCGAGACGGAGCTTTTGCCCTACGCCTGCCTGGGCGTAGCTTGTGCCGGCCTGCTCTATCCGGTACTTGCGGCACTCTTCCGCGCCTTTGGCGCCAAGCGCGTCATGCGCTTCTTCCCGCCGGTGGTGACTGGCCCTATCGTCATTTCCATCGGTCTGATCCTGGCAAGCTCCGCTATTGCCAACTGCCAGACCAATTGGCTCGTCGCCGTTATCGCCGTGGCTGTGATCGTCATCTGCAACATCTGGGGCCGCGGCATGGTTAAGATCGTGCCGATCCTGCTGGGCGTCGTGGTGAGCTATGCCGTTGCGGCCGCGTTGGGTGAGGTTGATTTTTCGGGCGTTGCCGCCGCGCCGTGGGTCGGTCTTCCCATCGTGTGGGACAACACCGTGTTTGCGCTCTTTGGCCCGCAGTTCGATAGCGGTCTTGCCACGACGGCCATCATCACCATCATGCCGCTGGCTTTCGCGACCATGATCGAGCATATCGGTGATATCTCCGCTATTGGCTCCACCTGTGAGCGCAACTACATCGCCGACCCCGGCCTGCACCGCACGCTGCTCGGTGATGGTCTTGCCACGATTCTGGCTTCGCTCTTTGGCGCTCCGGCCAACACCACGTATGGCGAGAACACCGGCGTGCTTGCCCTGACGCGCGTGTTCGACCCGCGTGTGATTCGCATTGCCGCGTGCTGCGCCATCGTGCTTTCGTTCTGCCCCAAGTTCGCCGCGGTCATCGCCGCCATGCCGGCATGCGTTATCGGCGGCGTGTCGCTTGTGCTCTACGGCATGATCAGCGCTGTGGGCATCCGCAACCTCATCGAGAACCAGGTCGATTTCCAGAACAACCGCAACGTGCTGGTGGCCGCTCTGGTGCTCGTGCTTTCGCTCGGCATTGCCTATAGCACTGCCGGTGCCATCGTGCTGGAGCTGGGCGGCGTGACGATTTCGCTTTCCGGTCTTGCCGTGGGTTCGCTGGTGGGCATCGTGCTCAACGCCATTCTGCCGGGTAACGACTTTGAGTTTGATGTCTCCGAGCTCGAGGAGGCTGCTGAGTAGCAGCTGCGTTCAGATAAAACAAGATATGGTGCCCATACGTATATACGCGTGGGCACCATTTTTAATGCGTCAGTATCCAGCGTATGCCACGCGCCATTCGTAGATCGGTTTGGGCAAAGTGATTGCCGGGGTTGAGTTCCAGTGTTGTTGGAATGCTGCGCTCGACGAGCAACGCTTCCATCGCGCGTGTGTCTTCAAGGACGTGTCGCATCATGCGGTTGGGCGTCTTGGTTTCCTTTTTGCCGAGTGACAGATAGACGGCTTGTGGGCTGCCGGCAAATGGCGCCGTGCTGGCACGGTCGACAAAGTCGGGAAACCATAGCGACCCCGATGCGCTCGCGGCGCGGTCAAAGGCGCCGGTTTGCCAGAGGGACCAAAGCGCGAAGAGGCCCGCCAGCGAATAACCGGCAATGCCACGCCAAACAGGTGGCTGAGGAAGCGACGACTCCACCTGGGGGATTATCTGATTCAGCAGCTCATCAAGAAAGCCGGCAGCCTGCCCACCAAAGGGCTCGGCATCGCGCACGGTTCCGTCGCATCCCCAGGGGCTCAGCTCGCGATTCCAATCGAGCCCGCCAATGGCGACGAGGGTGAATGGCGGACAGTCGAGCTCTCGGCAACACTTATAAACCTCGCTGCCGTCGCCCACGACCACAGGAAGGTAGATGACAGGCGCGCTTTCCGTATGATTCGAATAAACGGTTATCTGCTTTTGATGCGCTTCCATGACGGGCTTCTCTCAGTGTTGTGATATCGGCAGCCCCAATTGTCGCACGCCAGCGTATGCCGGTTGGGCTAGACCAAAGACAATCTCGTGCATCCCCTGCGGACGCATATGGAAAACGCCACCGCCGGAGGGGAGCTCGGCGGTGGCGTTGTTAAACGGTGCTGGGGCTCGGGGCCTTCGCGGGAGCTGCCATGTGCGCAGAGGCGTCTAAGAACGCTTACGGCTCGCCATGGTGCCTGCGGCGATAGCGGCTGTTCCCGCAAGGACGGTTGCCACGATGGCCGCACCCGAGGTGTCGCCGGCTGCCGCGAGCACGCCGGTAGTCTTGGCTTTCGTGGTTGAAGCCGCAACGGCCTTGGTCGGCTTTGAGCCCTCAGGCTTGGGGTTCTGCTTGGACTCCGCGGGCTTGCTTTCTGCGGGCTTGGTCTCGTCGGGCTTGGGGTCTTCCGGCTTGGCTACCTCGGGAGGTGCGATGGTCGTACTTTTGGCGACTGCTTTGATATAGAGGGAGTCGACCGTGGCGTCGCCCGTGCCGATGGCTTGGCCTGCCTCGTAGATGCCGTCACGGAGCTTGCGATAGTCAATGACCTTGCCGCCTTCGGGCGTCTGGATGGCGGCGTTCTCAATCTTGATGGTGCCGATTGTCTTGCCGTCAGCGCTCATGGCACGGGCAAAGATTGCCGCTGTATCTCCTTCGGCCGTTACCTTGCTGCGGATGATCGAGATGACTGCGGGTGTGACGCCCTCGCTGGTCTGGGCGATGATGCCGATGTTCTCGCCTTGGGGTTCGCGCCTCGTCTCGCCATCTTGGTTTTCGCTGTAGGGGATGGGGCCGTCGCCGTTCTCGACATAGCGGGCTATGGCCTTGACAACGGAGTCGCTGATGTAGATGTGGCCGCCCTTCTCGTTGGGTCGATCGTTTCTGGTGGAGAATGCAGCCGAAACCTCGCCTTCCGCAAACGCGTCCACGGTGGAGCCGTTCTTGACGACGATGTCGTCCTGGTAGGTGAAGAGGGCGTTGGCGCCACCGTATCTGCCTTTACTTGCACGGACCGTCACGTTTGCATGATCGAGGGTGATGCCCTTGCGGGCATAGACGCCATATTCAACACCGTTTACGTTGAGGGAGGCGTTTGTGGCTGCGAGGCTGCCCTTGGCCTCGACGGCAGCGTCTTTCTCGGAGCTTGCCTTGACCTGGCTGCCGTCCGAGATGTTGATATTGCCGCCGCTCCAAAGGGCCTCACCATCGGCTGAGCTTGCCTCGACCGTCCCGCCACCCTTGATGGTGAGGTTCTTGTCGGCTCCAATACCCTTGTCCTTGGTAGCCCTGGCGGTGACGGCTCCGCTGTCGTCAATCGTGATATTGCCGTTTGCCCTGATGCCATCCGATGCACCCGTGGCGTTGACGTTGCCCGAACCTTTGATAGCGAGATCACCTCCGGCATTGATGGCATCAAACCCAGTGCTCGTGGCGTTGACGGATCCGGCTCCGTCGATGTTGATATTACCCGTGGAGAGGATAGCGTCCTCAGTAGATGTCACGCTGAGCGTGCCGCCCTCGTCGCCTTGGATATTGAGCTCGGCATTCTCGTTAGTGCCATGAGAAACGTTGATGCTTTCGATCCATTCGGCAGTGACGATGTTGGTTCCCGAGTAATTCACGTTGAGCTTGCCTGCGGCCTGGATCTCGCCGCCGTTATAGTTGTTGAGCTTCAAGTCGTCGGCGCCGTCCCACGACCAGGTACCGGCCTCGTCGCTCGCCGCGGTGTTGTACTTGTTGCCGCCGACCTTGACCCATTCCGCTGCGAGCGAGACGCTCGGCATGAGCAGCGAGCTCACCGTGAGCGCGCACACGGCGCCCGCGACGATGCGGCGCGTCACGCGGCGCCAGCTGCCGTGCGCGAGTCCTATGCGACGGCGAACGTCGGGTTCGGCAACATGGGTTCCGGCGGTAGTGTCATTGCGTTTGGGGGTCGTGAACAAGGCTGCCATGGTTGCTCCCGTTCTCATAGGGCCTATACGACTAGATTCAGCGTATCTGCTGGATGTTGCCGGCGGTAGTGCCGTTTGGAGGGCAAAATGGCCAAAATGGGGGAGAAATAGGCCGCACGCCGGCGCAGGGACCGGCGCTAAAAGAAAAGCGCGGGGCCGCATGGCGACTCCGCGCTTTATTGTTCAGCTTTTGCAGCCTTGCCCTTACGCTACGAAGAAGTAGACGAGGAAGGCAAGGGCCGCGATCCACCCGTCCCGTGCGAAAAAGTGTTTACGAGCGCTTGCGGCTCACCACGGCGCCTGCGGCGATGGCAGCTGTTCCCGCAAGGGCGGCTGCCAAGATGGCTGCGCTCGAGGCGTCGCCGGTTGCCGCGAGCTTGCCGGTGGTCTTGGCTCCCGTGGCTGCAAATGCAACGGTCTTGGTCGTCTTCGTGCCCTCGGACTTGGAACCCTCGGGCTTGGTCTCGCCGGGCTTCTCCTCGGGCTTGGTCTCCTCGGACGGTGCGATGACGGCTTTCTTGGCGATGACATCGTCGTAGGGAGAATCAATCACGGCGTCGCCCGTGCCAATGACTTGGCCTGCCTCGTACATGATGCCGTTACTGAGCTCTTCTTTGTGGCGATAGTCAATGACTTTGCCGCCTTCAGGCGTCAGGATGCTGGTGCCTTCGATTTCGATGGTGCCGATCGCCTTGCCGTCCGTGCTCATGGCAAGGGCGAAAATCGCTGCCGTGTCTCCCTCGGCCGTGACCTTACTGCGGACGATGGAGATGGTCGCGGGCATAATGCCCTCGGTGGTCTGAGCATAGATGCCGATGTTCACGCCCCTGCGCTCAGGGGTGATCCCGCCATCCTGGTCTGTACTGTAGCAGTCGGGACCGTCGCCGCCGGTCTCAGCATAGCGGGCTATAGCCTTGACAACGGAGTCGCTGATGTAGATGTGGCCACCCGCTTCGTTGGGGTCGTAGTTTCTGGTGAAAATCGCAGTCGAGAATTTGCCCTCTGCGAGCGCATCCACAGTCGAGCCGTTCTTGATGACGATGTCGTCCTCATCGGTGAAGAGTGCGCTGACTTCCCCGCCATCTGAGCTTGCGCGGACCGTCACGGTCGCGCCATCGAGCGTGATGCCCTTGTAGACATAGATGCCATACCCAACGCCACTTGCGTTGAGGGAAGCGTTCGTGACCGTGAGGCTGTTTTTACCGTCGATGGCGGCGTCTTCCTCGGAGCTTGCCTTGACCTGGCTGCCACCCGAGATCTCGATGTTGCCGTCGGCCCAAATCGCATTGTCTTTGATAGAGCTTGCCTCTACCTTGCCGCCGCCCTTTATGATGAGGCTCTCGTTAGCATCGATACCCTGATCCTCGGTGGCCTTGGCGGTGACGGTTCCGCTGTTGTCGATCGTGATGTTGCCGTCGGCCCTGATGCCATCCGAATCGCCCGTGGCGTTAACGTTTCCCGAGCCCTTGATGGTGACATCGCCCCCGGCATCGATGGCATCGTGCTCGGTGCTTGTGGCGTTGACAGTGCCAGCGCCGTCGATGTTGATGTTGCCGACGGAAGTGATGGCGTCACGAGAAGATGTCACGTTGAGCGTGCTGGAAGCGTCGCCCTGAATATTAAGCTCGGCGTTCTCGTTCGCGCCATCCTTAACCTTGATGCCGCGGCCGTCGTCGTTAGTGACGGTGTTGTTGCCCTCGTAGCTCACGTTGAGCTTGCCCGCTGCCTCGATCGCGCCGCCGTCATAGCCGTTGAGCTTCATATCGTCGGCGCCGTCCCAGCTCCAGGTGCCGGCCTCGTCGCCCGCCGCGATGCCGGCGTTGTACTGGGTGCCGCCGACGTCCACCCATTCGGCCGCGAGCGAGACACTCGGCATGAGCAACGAGCTCACCGTGAGCGCGCAGGTCAGGCCGCAGACGATGCGGCGCGTCACGCGACGCCAGCTTCCGTGTGCGAGCAACGTGCGACGGCGCACGTCGGGCTCGACAAAATGGGCTCCAGAGGTTTTGTCATTGCGCTTGGGGGTCGTGAACAAGGCGGCCATGGTTACTCCCATCCTCATAGGGCCTATGCGATTAAGCCCAGCATATCTGCAGGATGTAGCCGGCGGTAGTGCCGTTTGGAGGGCAAAATGTCCAAAACTTGGGAAGCAAAACATCGCGCGTCCGTGCGTTGCCTGGCTTTAAAAGAAAAGCGCGGAGCCGCTCGATGCGACTCCGCGCTTTGGTGTTCTGCTTTGGCAGCTTTGCCGCTACGCTACAAAGAAGTAGACGAGGAAGGCGAGGGCTGCGATCCACATGAGCGGCTTGATCTTGGAGGCCTCGCCCTTAAAGAGCGCGACGATCACGTAGGCGATAAAGCCCAGACCAATGCCGGCAGAGATGGAGTAGGTAAAGGGCACGCCGGCGACAATCATGAACGCCGGGAAACCCTGCGACACGTCGGACCAGTCGATCTCGGAGGCCTCGCTCATCATGAGGTAGCCGACGTAGACCAGAGCACCGCAGGTGGCGGCGCTGGAAACGATGGTGACGATGGGGGAGAAGAACGCGGCGAGAATGAACAGCACGCCGGTGGTGACGGAGGTGAGGCCCGTGCGGCCACCGTCGGCGGCGCCGGAAGTGGACTCGACGAAGGTGGTGATGGAGGAGACGCCCATAAAGCCACCGGCAGCAGCGGCCACGGAGTCGACGACCAGGATGGGACGGATGTCCTCGACATTGCCGTCCTCGGTCAAGAACTCGCCCTGCTTGGCGACGGCCATCGCGGTTCCCATGGTGTCGAAGAAGTCACTCATGAGCAGCGAGAAGGCAACGACGAGCAGCATCGGGTCGGTCAGAACCTTCACGATGGCCATGTTGCCATCGGCGGTGCTGGCAAACGGGGCGCCAAAGGTCGAGAAGTCGAGCGGTGCGATGAGGCCCTCGGGGGCGTGGGTGACGCCCAGCGGGATACCGGCGATAACGGCGACGATGATGCCGATGAGCAGCGAGCCCGGCACGTTGCGGGAAGCCAGGGCAACCGTCACGATGATGGAGATGATGCCGACGATAAAGGTGGGGGAGGCGATGTCGCCCAGACCGACGAGCGTACCGGCACCAGCGGTGATGATACCGGCGTCGCACAGGCCGATCATGGCGATGAACAGGCCCAGACCCACCGAGATGGCGTGGCGCAGGACCACGGGGATGGCGTCCATAATGGCCTCGCGCAGGCCGCAAAGGACGAGCAGCAAGATGACGATACCCTCGAGGAAGATAACGCTCATGGCCACGTGCCAGTCACCGCCGCACATGGTGGTGGCGATGCCCGCGATCATGGCGTTGATGCCCAGGCCCGAAGCGCAGGCGAGCGGGCGGTTGGCGAAGATGCCCATGCAGATGGTCATGATGCCGGCGCCCAGGCAAGTGGCGCAGGCGAGCGCTCCCGCATCGATGCCGGCGCCCGAGAGCACCGCGGGGTTGACGGCAATGATGTAGGCCATTGCCAGGAACGTTGTCAGTCCAGCGCGAAGTTCGGTCCCGATTGTGGACTTGCGCTCGCTGACGTGAAATAGTTCGTCCATGCATACCCTTTCCTTGTTCGGCCCCGAGTTTAGGCCGATTGACACGAACTCACTCACTATATCGCCTTTACAACCTTGCTGTTCCTCACATGTTGATGTTCGGCGCTTTGTAGCGGACGGGCGGTATTTTCCGTATGAAAATGTGTGGGTACCGTATACTTAAGCAGTTACAACGACCCCTATGGAGGAACGTATGATTAAAGAGCTCTGCCACGACGAGGCTATTCTGTCCCAGCGTTGCGAGGTCGCGACCGTCGAGGACGAGTCGGTGGCACAGGACCTGATCGATACCATCAAGTCGCTCGACGATGCCGGCTGCCTTGCCGCCAACCAGATTGGCGTCACCAAGAAGGTCTGCGTCTACCTGGACGATGCCGGCGAGCCCCATGTGCTCTACAACCCCCGTCTGGTGTTTGGTCTGGGCGCCAGCAAGATGGAGGAGAGCTGCCTGACGCACGAGGAGGTCACCAAGTCCACGCGCTACATCAAGTGCAAGGTTGCCTTTGACCAGATCGTCGACGGCAAGATGCGCGAGCGCAAGCAGGACTTTGTGGGCTTCGAGGCTCAAATGATTCAACACATGATTGATCACTGCTTAGGCAAACTCGTCTAGAGCGGTTCAATTGGGGACCGAATTTGCGGTCTTTGAGCCTGGGTATGACGTTGTTGTCATGTCCGGGCTTTTGTGTTTAGCGCCTTTTTGTTTGGTGACAATGAACTTAGCGAGAACGTGAAGCTAGGAGGCGCTATGTGTACGAGTATTCGATTTACCGATGATTCTGGCCACATGTATCTGGGCCGCAACCTCGACTGGAGCTTTGACTACGGCCAACAGGTTCGCGTGATGCCGCGCGGGTTTCACATTCCGTATTCGTTTATCGACGACGCGACAGCGGCACACGCGGTGATCGGTATGTGCATCGATTACAAGAACTATCCCATGTTCTTCGATTGCGGCAACGATGCGGGCCTCGCCGTGGCGGGCCTCAATTTCCCGGGTTATGCCGAGTATGCCGAGGACCCTGTCGACGGCAAGACCAATATCGCGGCCTATGAGTTTCCCCTGTGGGTGGCAGCGACGTTCTCGACGGTCGACGAGGTCGAGGCTGCGCTGCGCGATACGGTGATTGTTGCTAAATCTGCAGGAGAGGGGCTGGGCGTGTCGCTGCTCCATTGGATTATCGGCGACAGCCAGCGTAGCATCGTGGTCGAGATGATGGCTGACGGCCTGCATGTATACGACGATCCGGTCGACACCCTTGCCAATCAGCCCACCTTCCCGTGGCACATGGAAAACCTGCGCACCTATATCACGGCCACAAGCGATTTTCCGCAGACGGCGACATGGCGTGGCGCCGAGCTCAAGCCCTATGGCGCGGGTGCCGGCATGCGCGGTATTCCGGGTGACTGCTATTCGCCGAGCCGTTTTGTAAAGGCGGCGTACCTCAATGCCAATTACCCGCAAAAGGAGAGCGAGACCGAAAACGTCGTCCGCATGTTCCGTTCACTCGAGGGCGTGGTGATGATTGAGGGGGCGTCCAGGATGGGCGATGGCAAGTTCGAGAAGACTATCTATACCGGATGCTTTAGCGCGCGCACGGGCAATTATTACTACGCGATGTATGGGGATCCGTCGATTCGCTACGTGAGCCTGATGGATGCCGAGGGCGCGAGCCCCGATAGGCTCGTGGTTCCCGAGCCGCGTCGTTCGTAGCCGTTAGCTTTACTGCAATGCAAAGCGGCCCTGCGTCTCCCGTGAGATGCAGGGCCGCTGTCGTCGATTTGTGACGTCGCTAGAAGTTGGCGTCGTTGAGTTGTTCGCTCTCGAGGCCGTCGAGCTGTTGCTGTTCGGGCGTATCGGCGACGCTCTCGAGCAGCTCGGTGGGATCGACGTTCATGTCCTTACCGGCTTCGTTGCCGTTGACCAGGTCGTCCGAGAAGATGTCGACTTCCATTTCCTCGGCCTCTTCGATCAAGATCTCGAGCGGCACCTGGGTGCGCACAAGTTTGACGGCCGGACGCATGCGGGCAAAGAGGGGCACGTACTCGATGATGATGGCCGAGTTCTCGAGACCGTACCAGCGTGCCGGGCTTCCGCAGGCGCGGCGGACGGCGTACTTGATGGCCATCACACGGTGGTCGTTGCGGTTGATGTCCGTTTCGGGTGCAAGCATCTTGCGCAGCATGCAAAAACGGAAGTCGCCCACGTTGCCGCGGGTCTCGTAGATGGAGTAGGTGTGATGTTGCGGCGGCAGCTCACCCGATGCCATCAGGTCGCCAACGATCTGGCGCAGGTAGGCGTTGATGCGCTGATTGACCTTAAAACCCAGGTCCAAGCGCACGCGGAACAAAAAGTCCGTGCCAAAGGTCTCGACGGAATACTCGTGCGTATAGGGCTCGTCGGTAACGTGCACGTTAATGAACCAATATGCCTTGGCGCGCTTGGGGTGTTTGTCCAGGATGGAATAGAGCACGTCGCGGTCGAGCGTGAGCGGGTCGGGGCTGTTGGTGAGAAATACCAGATTGTCAGCGAGCACGGGATAGGTCTCGTCATTGCGCAGGCGATTGAGCTGGTCGATGTACTTGGAGACGGGCAGCAGAATCGTCTGCGTGCGCTCGATGGCGGTGCCGCGACGCCACACGTACATAAGGCCGAACAGCAGTGCGGCCAGGAAGATCATGACGTAGCCGCCGTCAAAGAACATGGTGAGGCACGAAGCGAAGAAGCACAGCTCAATGGCACCAAAGAGCAGGGCGAAGACGCAGGCGCCCAGCTTGTGCTTGAGAATGCCGGCGATATAGCTCGTCAAAAGCGTCGTGGTCATGAGCATGGTCACGGTAATGGCGAGGCCGTAGGCGCTCTCCATGCGCTCGGAGTTTTGGAACAGCAGCACGATGAAGATGCAGCCGACCCACATGATGTTGTTGACGAGCGGAATATAGAGCTGGCCCTTGGTGTCGCTGGGGTAGTGGATGCGCAGGTGCGGCATAAGGTTGAGACGCGTGGCCTCGGATACCAGCGAGAACGAGCCGGTGATGAGCGCCTGCGAGGCGATGATGGCCGCTACGGCCGAAAGCACGATGGCAAAGGGGCGCAGGGGCTCGGGGAGCATCATATAGAACGGGTTGACGATGTCCATCGCGAGCATCTGGGGATTGGAATTATTGGCAAGCAGCCAAGCGCCCTGACCCAGATAGTTAAGGATGAGGGCCGCCTTTACGAATGGCCAGGATGCGTAAATGTTAGCCTTGCCCACGTGACCCATGTCCGAGTAGAGGGCCTCGGCGCCGGTCGTCGACAGGAAGACAAAGCCGAGCACCATGATGCCCGAATGGTTGATGGGCGAGAACAGGAACATGATGCCGCGGATGGGGTTGAGTGCGCGCAGGATGGACAGGTTGCCGAGCATGTTGAACAGGCCGGCGCCCGCCAGGAACAGGAACCATAGCGTCATAAGCGGGCCGAACAGCTTCCCGATTGACGAGGTGCCGGCGCGCTGCATGGCAAACAGACCGCAGATAATGATGATGGTAATGATGATGACGTTGGTCTGGCCGTCGCCCAGCAGCGCATGGCCCCATTCGATGGTGCGCAGACCCTCGATGGCTGTGGTGACCGTGACGGCGGGGGTGAGGATGCCGTCGGCAAGCAGCGCTGCGCCGCCGATCATGGCGGGCAGAATCAGCCACGGTGCCACCTTGCGTACGAGGCTGAACAGGGCGAAGATGCCGCCTTCGTTATGGTTATCGGCCTTCATGGCGATTACCACGTACTTGACCGTGGTCACGAGCGTCATGGTCCAGATGACGAGCGAGAGCGCGCCCAGGATCATGTCCTCACTGACGGTGCCGATGCCGCCGTTGTTGGCGACGATTGATTTCATGGTGTACATGGGGCTCGTGCCGATGTCGCCATAGACGACGCCGAGTGTTACGAGCAGCATGCCAGCGGAGAGGGGGATGGCGCCATGTCCGCTCTGACTACGCTGGTCTTGGAGGCTTGCCTCCAGCTTGTTGTGTGCCACGTGGACTCCCTTGGACATCCGGCCTCTGCCAAGAGCAGTAGGCCTTTATGCCATCTTTATGCATATAAGAGCAGTTTGGCACATCGGGGTGTTTTAGACAATAATCCCCATCTGGGGAGTAGCTGTTTGCGCAGATAACATTTCAAAGCAGGGACTTTTAGGCACGTGCCGTTTGGGCGATGCCTGCTTTGGTGCCTGCACGTTTACCGGCGAGTTCGCAAAAGAGCGCGCCGCCGATGATAAGTGCGGCACCCATCAGACGGACCGGTGTTATGGCTTCGCCTAAAAGGACGGCCGAGAACACGACGGCCGAAAGCGGCTCGAGGTAGCCGACGACGGCGACGGTCTGGACGGGCAGCTTGGCGACAGCACTAAAGTAGAGCAGGCAGCCAATGCCGGTGTTGACAATGCCGAGCATGGCAACGGCGCGCCAATCGATGCCGGCGGCAATGCTGGGGGAGAGGAACGAGGGGGCACCCTGCGTGAAGAGCGTAAGGATCAACGCGGTTACAAAGGCGGCGCTCACCTGGAGCGTGGAATTCTCGAGGCCCTCGATGTGTGGCGCGCCCTTGCTGGCGATGACCATCAGCGCATAGCAAAATGCCGAGGCGATGCCGCAGGCGATACCCGCAATGGGCATATTGCCGCCTAGACCTTGTGCTGCAATGAGAAAAGCACCGCAGGCGACGGCGATAAACCCGGCGATTTTGCCGCCGGTCAGCTTTTCGCCAAAGATGAGCGGGGAGAGCGCCATGACAATGATGGGGCCGCAGTAGTACAGCAGCGAGGATACGCCGACGCCGATCGTCTGGTAGGCGCGGAACAGAAAAATCCAGCTGGCGCCCAGCGCGGCTCCCGAGAGGAGGAGGGCTGCGGCTTCGCGGGGGCGAGATGGCACCTGCAGCTTATGGCGTTGGGTGATGACGAGGATGGTGACAAGCGAGAGTGCGCCCAAAAACGTGCGTAGTAGCACGATATCGGAGCTCGGCAGCGCGATGGCAGCGGCGATGATGCCGTTGGAGCCAAACAATAGCAATGCTGCTAAGTACGTAAGCAGTCCGTTGTTCATGCGCTGACATCCCCTCTATATCCGAGCATGTTCACTATGGGTGAACTGGCTTTAGAAGAAAAGCGAATATAATGCATGGATAGAATGAGAAAAACTCATGCAAAGGTGGAGGGGTGCCGTGGAAACGAATATTCAAAAGATGCAGGTGCTGCTGGAGACGGTGCGCGCCGGAAGCTTTACGCGTGCTGCCGAGCGCCTGAGCTATTCGCAATCGGGCGTGAGCCGCATGGTGGCCGATCTTGAGGCCGATTGGGGCTTTAAAGTGCTCGATAGAAGCCGCGAGGGCGTAGTGCTTTCTGCCGACGGGCGGCAGGTCATGCCGGCAGTCGAGGCGTTATGCGAAGAGTTTGGCCGCCTGCAGCGACGGGTGGATGAGATGCGTGGACTCATGCGCGGCAAAATCTGCATCGGTACGTTTTCGAGTGTGGCGACCCACGTGCTGCCGCCGGTGATTGCGCGCTTTCGCGCCGATCATCCGGATGTCGATTACGAGCTGCTGATGGGCGATTACTCAGAGATTGAACAATGGGTGGCTGAGGGTCGTTGTGACCTGGGCTTTATCCCGCGTGAGCCACGCGGCGCCGGCATGGCGTCGCGGCCGTTGGTGCAAGACGAGCTGATGGCCGTGGTGCCAGCGGACTCCTCGCTTGCCACCGCGGAGGTCGTTTCCCTTGCCGATTTGGCCAACGAGCAGTTTATTCTGCTGGAACGCGGCACCGATGATGAGATTACGCCGCTGTTTCGTCGGGCGGGGCTGACGGTGCGCTCCAAGCTGTCGACCTGGGATGACTATGCGATTATGGCTATGGTGGAGGATGGCCTGGGCGTGAGCGTTCTTCCTGCGCTCATCTTGCGCCGCTGTCAGTTCGATGTTGCCGTGCGTCCGCTCGAGGGGCATCCCCATCGGCAGATCAATGCGATATATCGCACGGCTGACGTTTCGCTTGCCGCCGCTCGATTCCTTGAATACCTCTAAACGCGTGCACGTCATTGTCCGCTTTGGGCAAATCTCGGAGTTCGGTACGTTTTCTTATGAAATTGAACTTTCGAATGAGGTACGGCGCTATACTGCTTGCTAAATTGAACCTTGGTTCAATTCGTGTTCTATAAATTGAACTTTGCCAGCAAGGAGGTTCCTGTGGCCCAAGAGACGTTTAGTAATCGCCTGCGACAGGCTATGTCCGATCGCGACGTTCGCCAGTCGGACGTAATCCGCGCATCGGAGATGCTCGGCAAAAAACTCGGCAAGAGTCAGATGAGCCAATATGTGAGCGGCAAGACGATTCCGCGGCGCGATGTGGCAGAGCTGCTCGCCCGCATCTTGGAGGTCGATGTTACCTGGCTGCTCGCCGGTTACGCCGATCAGGGCGAGGCATCATCGTCCCGCAACGTTTCCAAGCCCGAACCCCATCCCTCAGCTCAAATTCCAAGGAGCACCACCATGCGTACTTTTTCCAAATCCACCAAACTCGAGAACGTTCTGTATGACGTGCGCGGCCCCGTCGTCGACGAGGCTGCCCGTATGGAGGACGAAGGCGAGCGCATCCTCAAGCTCAATATCGGCAACCCGGCGCCCTTCGGTTTCCGCACGCCCGACGAGGTTATCAAGGACATGCGCCAGCAGCTGCCTGACTGCGAGGGCTATTCCAACTCGCGCGGCCTGTTCTCCGCGCGCAAGGCGATTATGCAGTATTCGCAGATCAAGGGTCTGCCCAACGTTCAGATGGAGCATATCTACACAGGCAACGGCGTGTCCGAGCTCATTCAGCTTTCGATGAACGCGCTGCTCGACAATGGCGACGAGATTCTGATCCCCAGCCCCGACTATCCGCTCTGGACGGCGTGCGCAACCCTTGCCGGCGGCCATCCCGTGCACTATCTGTGCGATGAGCAGGCGGATTGGTATCCCGATCTGGAGGATATGGAGTCCAAGATCACGAGCGCGACCAAAGCCCTCGTCATCATCAACCCCAACAACCCCACGGGTTCCGTCTATCCGCGCGAGGTGCTCGAGGGCATCGTCGAGGTTGCACGCAGGCATCAGCTGATGATTTTTGCCGATGAGATCTACGACCGCCTGTGCATGGACGGCTACGAGCATGTCTCCATTGCATCGCTCGCCCCCGATCTGCCCTGCATTACGTTTAGCGGCCTGTCCAAGTCGCATATGATCGCGGGCTATCGCATTGGCTGGATGGTGCTTTCGGGCAACCAGCGCTGCATGAGCGACTTCATCATGGGCATCAACATGCTCTCGAACATGCGCCTGTGCTCCAACGTGCCGGCCCAGTCGATCGTCCAGACGGCACTCGGTGGACATCAGTCCGTCAACGACTACATCCGTCCCGGCGGCCGTGTCTACGAGCAGCGCAACTTTGTGTATGAGGCGCTCAGCAAGATCGACGGCATCTCGGTGGTCAAGCCGCGTGCGGCGTTCTATATCTTCCCCAAGATGGATGTTAAAAAGTTCAACATCACCGATGACGAGCAGTTTGCCCTCGACCTGCTGCACGAGAAGAAAATCCTGATCACGCGCGGCGGCGGCTTTAACTGGGCCGATCCCGACCACTTCCGCATCGTGTACCTGCCGCGCATGGAAGTACTCAAAGAGTCGCTCGAAGACCTCGCCGACTTCTTTGATCACTACCGCCAGAGCTAGTGGGATAGAAGCTCCGCACTATGAAAAGCTCCCTGCAGTTGTTTTGCTGCAGGGAGCTTTCTTGAATCGGCGGAACTAGATCACTATCCCGTTGCAGTGGTCGATTTCGTGTTGGATGATCTCGGCGGTGTAGCCCGAGAAGTTTTTGATGCGGTGGACGAAGTTCTCGTCCAAATACTCAACCTTAATGCGGCGATAGCGGGTACAGGGACGCTCGCCGGCCAACGAGAGGCACCCTTCGCTCGTCTGGTAGGCGTTGACCTGCTCAAGAATTTGCGGGTTGTACATGAGCAGCGCCCTGTTGCCGTCTTTTACGCAGATGACGCGTTTGCGCACGCCGATCATGTTGGCAGCGAGGCCCACGCACTCGTGCTCATGCTCGTGGAGCGTATCCAGGAGGTCTTGCCCGATCACGGCGTCGTCGGGTCCCGCGTCTTCGGAAGGCAGGCGTAAAAAGAACTCGGATTTCATGATGGGCTTAATCATGGCGGGCTCCTCATGTCTCATGCTTTCGTGGACTTTTAATAATAGCGCGGAAGGAAAGCTGCGCGTCCGCGTTACAATCTTTCGACGTTGGACCATGTTGTCAGATTCGTCGTGTACGGCGTCTGGCGTAAGTCTAGGGCTCATTTTCGCCCTGGACCGTTCCTCTGGGGCGATGCGATTGTCGTTCTAAGAGGAAGGAATTTCATGGGGACCAAATCCCAAAAGCAAACTCAATCACCGTCGACAGCCTCGGCGATTCTCGTCGTAATGTATGCTGCAGCCTTTGTTGCCGCGTTTAACGAGAACATCGTTAACGTGGCGCTGCACGACATTATGGCGGCCTTTTCGGCGAGTGCCACCACGGCGCAGTGGCTCGTTTCGGGCTACATGATCGTGACGTCGATCTTTACGGCCATCATGGCCTTTCTGTCCGGCCGTTTCTCGACGCGCAAGCTGCTGTTCTTCGCATGCGGATGCATGGTCGCCGGCGAAGTCCTGTGCCTGTTCGCTCCGTCGTTTAGCGTTTTGCTGCCAAGCCGTATTTTGCAGGCTGCAGGATCGGGCATTTTGTTCCCGCTCATGATGAACGTGGTACTGTCTTGCGCCCCGCGCGAGAAGCTCGGTCTGTATCTGAGCCTGGGCGGTGCCTGCATTACGCTGGGGCCGGCGTTTGGGCCCGTGATCAGCGGTCTTATGTGCACGTTGTTTGGCTGGAGGGCGGTGTTCGTAGTGCCGCTGGTGGGCGGCATTGTGGTCGCTGCGGCGGGCGTAAAGCTTGTCCAGAATGTCGGAGAGCGTTCGAACACCACGCTTGATATTCTGTCGGTTGTTTTGCTCGCTGCCGGTATTACGGCATTTGTGTATTCCGTAGGCGAGTTCTCGACCAATCTGATTGCCGGCATCGCGACGCTCTTCGCCGCCATTGTGCTGCTCGGCCTGTTTGCGGCCCGCCAGCTCAAGCTCGAGCATCCGGTGCTTAACGTGCGTCCCATGGCGAGCGTTCGTTTTTGGCCTGCGTGCCTGCTTGTGGTGGTGTCGATGATGACGACGTTCTCGATGAGCGTTTTGTTGCCGCTCTATTTTGAGGGCGCATACGGCATGACCGCCCTTGTTGCGGGCTTGCTCATTTTGCCGGCGATTGCCTGCAATGCCGTGACCTCGATTGCGGGCGGACGCGTGATGGACGCCCGTGGCGCATGGCCGCTGCTGCCGGTCGGCTTTGCCCTGATCGCCGTGGGGCAGACTGTTATCTCGATGACGGCCGCAAGCATGAACATCGGCGTCGTCGTGGCACTGACCGTTGTTGTGTATGCCGGAGTCGGTTTG